>JAFDBS010000001.1 GCA_019313185.1 Deltaproteobacteria bacterium
AACCCCTTGAAGATAAAAATCCCCGCGCAAAAGGCCGCGGATAATATTTTTCTGTTTCAATAATTCATCATAGACCTGGAAGGCGTCGACATCTTCAGCATGTCCTGAAATACGAAGCAAGGTCGTGTTGTTTTCAGCTGGGTAGTCAACGATCACTTGACTGTTGCAATAGCCGTCGCCGACATAAAAATCGAGGGGATGTATTATCAACTGTCTTGTTGTCTGGGTAATATTCGCTGTAGCGTCCCGAAAACGCATGCCAAAAAGAGACCCCTCTTTGATCATGGCTTTGATGGTAATCTTTGGTGCATGCCAGTCGGCAGGTTTTTGCGGTTTTCGATCAAGCCGTTCAGACTTCGACTGTTCAGTTTCCTTGGTCCAAAGCTGAATGATCTCTTCTATATTCGCATAAGTCGACGAGACGGTTAAATCGACTATCGCAGGATTGCCAAAGATGACCGAGCCGTTGACTTCCGGAGTGCTTCCTCCATCAAGGCTCAGCTTGACCGGGCTAAAGCGGATTGCATTCTTATCGATCATTAAATGTCCATTGACATCTCTCAGGTAAAGGCTGTCTGAAAAAAAGATTAGTTCGTCAGCCCGAATTCGCGGAATGGAAAAGTCTATTTTGATAACAGGATCATCATAATCCTGCAGCCTTAGACTGGCATTGACCAAAGATGAACCTAAGTGAGCCTGCAGATGTTGACTGCTCACCCCATGTTTTGAAATATGAAACCGCCCGTTGATACCGTTAATGTCCACAATGGTTTGGCCGGTTGAAATCTTTGCGTTACGCAGGATCAGATAAGCTTCAGGTTCGCTATTTGGGACTCTACCCTGTTGTGTGATCGATAATTCCGCCTGACCGTCCAAATTGAGTTTCGCCAGTTTGGGTGAAACCTTGGGAAGGACACCCAGGTCGGGGATGCTCAAGAGAGCAGTTAATGTTGAATCGGCAGTCTTGTCCAGAGGAATCCGACCGTTGCTTCTGAACGTCATTGATGCAAATTTGACCTCAACGTGCTCCACTATGAGGACATTATCTTTGAACTTGCTGGAGAGAGTCATTCGATCGTCAGGCTGCGCAGATAGAGTCAGGTAGGAAGGGTAGATAAACTGCAGCGAATCAAGATCAGCTTGAAAATCAATCTTCAATTCTTTCAATGGCCCTTTGATTTGCCCTGTTAAAGGGATAGTCCCCTTGAGGGCAATCGGTGTATACCTTTCCTCTGGCCAGAACTGTCCGAACCAGTCTGCAGCCAATGTGCCGACAACGTTCAGGTCGATGATCGGGCGATTGCCGGTAAGCTGTGCGATCCGTCCCTCAACCTCGATGACTTGCCCATCGAAAATGGATTTTCCTCGAGAAATGTGAAGCGAGCCTGCTGAATATCTGAACAATAAAGATTTAAGGGTTAACTGCTTAATTTCACCACCAGACAAACTTAACTCTGAGATTTCACCGGTTATCGACTCTATGTTCCAAACAGTTTTCTGGGGTGCTAACGGGTTTAGAAGGTCAAGCTTTGCCTGGTCAATCAAAATTTGTCCTTGGCTTACTGTTGGAAGCGAGAACTTTGTTTTGTGTTGAGCCAATGATGTTGAAGACAAAAACTTGATCAGGCCGGTGGTCAGCTTCGTGTTGTCCAAATTTAGGTTCAGGCGAGTTGACGAGCTGTCCCAAATTAACCCCCCTTGCAGAACGTTATCATCGAGTCGACACGTCAACTCCTCGAAGTGGTGCTTCGTGCCTGCTGTATACCAATGTCCGCCAAGAAAAGCGTTCTTGATCGATAACTGACTAGGAATATCAGGATCAAAAGCCAAAAGAAGGCCGTCGCTTTCTAATGTTGCTTGAAAACTGACTCCTTCTGAAAACGAGCCGCTGCCGTGCAACTTGAGGTCAGCCTCTCCGGCCAATCGGTCCCGCAATGCCAGCCCAGAACCCCAAAAACTCAGGTCATCTGCATTGATGCCAGCAAAAACCATGTCGAGCGTGAATTGAGACTGTTTACTCGTCGCTACACTGAATGGCACATTGACATCACCCTTGATATGGAACGGTTGAGGAGGTTTGCGACTTGAGCGAACCTGATAATGTCCTTTGATGTTGAGTTTGGTCGTGCGATCCGGCTGAAGCCCCACAAAGGAAGCTTCGACATTGCTGAGGTTAAGCCGTTCAGAATTGATCTCGTGATCGAACAAGATGTCAAAATTGCCATTTCTTATCAGGAGGTTTTTTATGGAGAGGTCCATCCAAAGGTTCAGGTCACTAAGACCATGCCCACGAGAACTTTGCACTGTATAACGCAGGTGAGGCTTTTCTAGATTGATCTGCAGAAATTCAAGACGTCCTTGAAAGATTGCAGTCCATTTCAGGGAGAAGAGCAGTTTGGGGGCCAGGATTTCGATGTTGGTGGTAGCGTCACCAACCCGGACGTCCTGAACCTGCAGGCCGGTTGAATGCATGTTAAATCGGAAACTGAGTTCTCCAAGACGAATGGGCAGGGAGAGTTGCTGACTTAGCTGAGTTTCCAATTTGGATCGATAGTCATTTAAATCGAAAGTGGCAAAGAAATATACGAGCCATGAAACTATCAGAACCACGGCACAAGCGACCAACCACAAGAGGGATTGCTTGCCTTGAAGGGAGTTTGTCTTTCTTGGATTACTCATGGCTGCATCTCAGTCAATAGTGGGCATCCCACGTCTTGTTTTGCCAATCGCAAAGGTTTCAGTGAGGGAAGTTGGTGAAGAGTCAGTTCAAAACTGTCTCCTCTCTTCTGTGTTTGAAAACAGGATAAGTTGAAGATATTTATAACCCTAAACAAACTGCGCCACCTGTTTCAAATTTAACTCCGCAGCAATTATAATCGTAAGACCTTTAATGTGGGAAAATACATCATCTATATGTTTGTTCCAAAAACACCCAGTTGATGTGGACCGTTTTTAATATTCAAAACTGCAATCATAGCATGCAAAAGGAAACAAGCCAGAGCAGAAATACATGGCATTTATTAAAAGCACTTCAGGGGCAATTTCAGTTCGATTTCTCAACGTAAAAAAGCGAAAACAGTATGGCGTTCCGGAATCAGCCTGAGGCAACATGAACTCCAATACATGATACCGGAAGCCCTGCCTGAAGCAAAGTGAGACCTCTGAAACAATTGATGCCATTGCAAATCGGTTCCGCTGTTTCATCTGAGTTTTTTCTGAGGCAATATAAGGCTGCCAGTAATGCTTCACTATGATCTGTCGCTCTGTCATTCTCAAAGCAAATCTTAACCACCGAAGATCAACGGCCGTTATGGGTTCACCCCAGATTTCGTCCCGAGCGTGGACTTGCCTCGCGTCTGTCGCCTGACATAGCCCTGAGAAATATTGTGTATCCCTTAACCATCAAAGGTGCTTGATATTCCAAACACAGGCAGTAAAGACGTGTTGATGAACTGTGAATCATAAGATATCTGTGCGCCAGGAAGCGGTTCGATTCGAGTTCAAGTTCTCAGCTTACGGTGCTGGTTGAGAACTTTTCCTCTGGGACTTAATCTGCTTTACACTCCGGGCTGAGCTTGTTAAACTCACCGGCTAATGTATCAGTATATTTGTCCTGCACCCTCCGGGTCTTCCTTATCCATAATATGAAACTGAAACGCCTTGAAATTACCGGATTCAAGTCCTTTGTTGAGCGTACCATGCTCGATTTTGATGATGGGATTACGTCGATCGTTGGCCCAAATGGCTGCGGTAAAAGCAATGTTGTTGATGCCATTCGCTGGGTTATGGGTGAGCAAAGTGCGCGTAACCTGAGGGGTAAATCCATGGAGGATGTGATTTTTGGTGGCAGTGAAAATCGCAAACCTTTAGGAATGGCCGAAGTCTCGCTGGTTATGGACAATGATGATGGATTAGCGCCTGCGGCATTTCAAGAGTATGCTGAAATCCAAGTTACGCGTCGTCTCTATCGTAATGGCGATAGCGAATATCTTCTCAACAAAACGCCCTGCCGCTTATTGGATATCACGGAGCTATTTATGGATACCGGCGTAGGCACCCGTGCGTACTCGGTTATCGAGCAGGGCAAGATTGGAATGATCGTTAATGCAAAACCTGAAGATCGTCGAACCCTGATAGAGGAGGCTGCTGGCGTCACCAAGTTCAAAGCCCGTAAAAAAAGCGCCCTGCGCAAGATTGAGGCAACGAGGCAAAACTTGTTACGACTGACTGACATTATCAGTGAAGTCCGTCGTCAAATGAACAGCTTGAAACGACAGGCTCAGCGTGCCCAAAAGTTCCGTGAGTTCCGGGAAGAGTCAAAAAAAATCGAATTGCAATTTGGCCTCCGTCAATACGACCAATTAATCGCCAATGTGCAGTCATCGACCAACGCCGCAAAGGAACAGACCAAACTCGTTGACATGATGTCACAGCAGTTGGAACAGGCTGAACTTGAATTGGAGAAGGCACGTTTACAACATACGGAACGTGAAAAAGAAGCCACTGCATGCCAAGAGCAGGTCTATGCTTTAACGACTGACATTCAGACTATTGAAAGTCGCCTGGAGTTTGGCGTCAGGGAAATGGAAAACATTGAGCAACAGAAAGATCGGTTCGTAGCCGAAAGTCATGAAATAGAAGAGCGCCTGTTGCATGCAGACGGCGAAGAGGACAAGCTTGAGCAATTAAAAGTCGAACAAAAACAAGCTAATGCTTCAGAAGAACAAAAGCTGGTCGAATCGGAAGAACTTCTGGCGACACTTGTTCAACAAGAGGTTGAACTCAACGACCAAGTTGAACAAGCGCGAAATAAACTTTACCATTTACTATCCGATTTGTCGCGCATGAGTAGCCAACAGGAGGAGGCAGAAAGACGTTTAACGACATTGTCCAGTTTAACCGAGCGCAATCGGCTGGAGGCGGTAGCGGTTAAGGACCAATATGAACGGCTCCAGACAGATATGCTTGCCCTGGCCAGCAACCTGACTTCGATTGAAACCGCCCGTGAAGACTTGGCAAAAAAACGCCTTGGGTTGAATAGTCGGCTCGCGGAGCTCCGGGATGAATTTGAGAATGCCGAAGTTGATTTGCTTGCCAAACGAGAGGAGCTGAACCGTCAGGTTTCGAGGTTGGAATCACTCCAGCAGCTTGAACGTGATTTAGAAGGATATGACCGCGGCGTCAAGGCCTTACTAAAAGAGCCGGTACATAAGGAACGTATGCTTGGACTCGTTGCTGATTTTTTAAATGTTCCCGCTCAGTACGAAGCTGTGGTCGAAGCTGTTCTCGGAGACCGACTCAAGGCCTTGGTGCCACAGTCGGTTCAGAGCGCGACCAGCGCCTTAAGTTTTTTGAATGATAATCAAGGTCGATGTACATTCTTGTTGCCTGACTTCCCCGCCGACACACCACCCGTTTTTCAGGGTGGAGATCCCCTGCTTGATAAGCTCCGGGTTGCCAAGGAGACTCAGCAGTTGATCAGTCGCCTGTTGTCTGGAGTTTACCTTGTGTCAACCTTGGAGCCATGGCTCAACAAAGGCTTGCCAACCGGTGTCACCCTTGTCACAGAGCATGGGGAGATTTTGAATGACCGTGGTGAGATAACCGGTGGAGGACGCCAGGCTCTCGATCAGGGTGTGTTACACAAAAAGCGGGAAATGAAGAACTTAATTAATCAGGTTAGCGAGCTAGAAAAAAATGTCAAAGAACTCCATAACCATCGAGAGTCCTTAAGACAAGAAATTGCAGCAGCGGAAACTCAAATGCGAGAGGCTGAAGCCGGTTTGCATAGACAGGAGATCCAGGTTGTTGACCGCCAAAAGGATATGGAGGGTCTGAAAATTGAGGAAAGCCGTCTCCAGGAACGGCTTGAGGTATTGAGTTTGGAGGAAGATCAACTCCACGGGGAACATGAAGCTTTAATCAAAATTCAATCACAATCCTCATCTGGACGGGCTGAAGGAGAGTTGCAGAAAAGTGCACAGGAGACCATCGTCTCAGATTTACAAAGTCACGCTAATAAGTTACGAACTCAGGCCGAAGAAGTGCGTCACCAAGTGACAACTCTCAAGGTCGGGCTTGCCAGCTTGCGAGAGCGGGAAGAAAATACTCGCGAGGCATTATCCCGGATCAGCGATATGCGCAAGCAGTTGCAAAATCGCCAAACCCTCCTCAAACAAGACCGAATGGATGCATCGGCAAAGCAAGAAGCCTTGCAAAAACAAGCTAAAGAATTAAAAGCCACACTAGAGGCTCTCTTCGTTCAGCGCAGTGAGAAGCAGGCCATGCTCTCAGAATTGCGGGACGCCTTCGAGCAGAGCCGAAAGGCTATAGACCTCAGTGAATTAAATCTGAAACAACTGCGTACCCAATTGAGTCAGCTGCGCGAGGCGCTTGCTTCTCGGCAGATGGAGAGCCGCGAACATCAGCTCGAAGTCGATCATTTGCTGCTGTCGTTCCATGAAAAATATCGCATAGACCTCGCCTCAGGAGAAGTCAGGCAGCTCTACGATGAAGCCTTCGGGGAAGAAACAGCCCTTCAGCGTCGTGCATACCTGCAAGCAAGGATTGACGAGATCGGTGAAGTCAATCTTATGGCGATTGAGGAATTCCAAGAGCTTGAAGAGCGTTACAGCTTTCTGATGGCCCAAAATGAAGATTTGGAAACTTCATTGGAGGGTCTCCAGGCGGCTATCACCAAAATTAACCGCACAACTCGGCAACGTTTTCGTGAGACATTTGATCAGGTCAATGCAAAGTTTAAAGAGGTCTTTCCAAGGCTCTTCAATGGAGGCCAGGCAGAGCTCCGCCTTACCGACGAGAACGATCTCTTGGAAACAGGGATAGAGATCATCGCACAACCTCCAGGTAAAAAACTTCAAAATGTTTCTCTGCTCTCGGGGGGAGAGAAAGCACTGACGGCTGTAGCTTTGATTTTTTCCATTTTCCTCATTAAGCCCTCGCCTTTCTGCCTGCTTGATGAGGTTGATGCACCGCTTGATGATGCCAATATTGGCCGGTTCAACGAACTGGTTGCAACCATGGCAAAAGCTTCTCAATTTATCATTATCACACACAATAAGCGTACCATGGAGATTGCTGACAATCTTTATGGGATTACCATGGAGGAGCCGGGAATCTCAAAAACGGTCTCAGTGCGCATGAAAGAGGTGGCCTGATGCCCTTTAAAACAATGTTAAATGGTCTGGTCAAAAAGGTCTCAGGGGCCCAAGGAGCCATTCTGGTTGATTGGGAAGGCGAATCCGTTGAGCAGGCTGGTTCGATGGATGAATATGAACTGAAAGTCCTTGGCGCCCATAACGGTGTGGTCCTACGTAAAGTTCGATACATATTGAAAAAAATGTCTGGTGATAAATTGCAGGAACTGGTGATTGCAACCGAGCAAGCTCAGCTGATTGTCCTGCCCGTCACGGATGATTATTCCCTTGTTCTGTGCGTTGACCGTTCTGAATGCCTGGGTAGGGCCCTATACGAATCTCGCCTTTGCTCGAGTCGGCTTCATCGAGAAATAATTTGACCTGTTTTCTCTAGGCCACTTTAATTGTTGCCGGCCAAGACTGGAAAACCCATCTAGGATCTGTGTTTATGAACTATGAGATTTACCTCAACAAAATTTCCAACTTCCTGATCGAACAGGGAGTGGCAGAACAATATGCGGACGTGGCTGCACTAGTGATCCCTTTTGTCGGCCTGACGTCAGTTGTGCTGATCTTTGTCTGGCTTGTGATGCGATGCAAAAATCGGAAAACAAAACAAGCGGCATTGAAAAAAACCGCCGACGGTTTCATCCAGGAGATGCCTCCCGGTAAAAGTGATGGATTAGCT
>JAFDBS010000002.1 GCA_019313185.1 Deltaproteobacteria bacterium
CTCATTTCTTGGCCTGGCTTCCCATGAGTTAAAAACTCCGCTGACGATTATCCTGGGTTATGTAGAACTGTTGCAGTCAGAGATGGCTGATCAGTTGAATGAAAATATCCAAGAAATGATTCGTCATATTGCCAAAGCCGGAGACCGGCTTTCCGATATTGTCCGTGATATGGTTGATGTGTCGTTGCTGGATAGCCAATCGATTGACCTTGTCAGCAAACCAGTCAATATTAATGAACTGATTCAACAAGCTGCAGACACAGTGCGACCTTATGTAAAACAGCGGAATCAGTATCTACATTTTGGGTTAGCCGATGACTTGCCCTTGATAAAATGTGACGTCACCAGAATCGTTCAGGCATTAGTGAACGTCATCAACAACGCTATCAAATTTACCCCTGATTCCGGTCACATCACCATCCAGACAAGAAAAGTCAAGCGTTCACGCTTGCCTCGAAAGTTGTCTCAAAATGGGAACGATCATACATGTCATTTGAGTCACAAAGCTTATCCTTACATCGAAATCTCCATTGCAGATACAGGGATAGGTATCGAGGAAGCCGAGCAGGAAGCAATTTTTGACAAGTTTTATGAAGTCGGCGAGGTTGAAGAGCATTCAACAGGTAGCGTCGCATTTAAAGGTCGCGGGGCAGGGCTCGGGCTGACTATTGTCAAGGGCGTTGTTGACTTGCATGGTGGTACAGTATGGGTCGAAAGCCCGGGCCATGATACCAAGAAAATGCCTGGTAGCACATTCTTCATTCTTTTGCCTGTAGAACATGAGTAAACACTTTAACTTTTTTCACTCCAGACCCAAGAATGTTTAGCTTTCACTTGCATCATAAGCTCGGTTGAGTTATGTATCCGGCGATTGTCAGAATGATTAGTAAGTCATGAAACTATCTTTGTTAGCCAGCGGTAGTCAGGGCAATGCCGCAGTAATTGACAACGGCGACACCCGAATCCTCATCGATGCCGGCCTTTCTGCCCGTGAAATTTGCCGAAGACTGGACTGTGTTGGGGTCGAGATAGATTCAATTGATGCGCTTCTGATTACCCATGAGCATAAAGATCATATCAGGGGGCTTGGTCCGCTGATTCGACGTCATAAGATTTCTGTCTACCTGCATACGAATGTGGTCGGAAGGTTGTCAGATATAGGGCAACCGGCATCTGTTAGAGAATTTACTGATGGTATCACTTGGCAACTGGGTAGCCTAAACGTGAAGGCTTTTTCAGTTACTCATGATGCCGCAGCACCGGTGGGTTTTTTGATAGAGAGTCGTGAAGGGAAAGTCGGTTTTGTTACAGATTTGGGGAGAGTTACACAATTGGTCCAGCAGTCGCTTCAAGGGTGCCGAGCACTGGTTATTGAGGCGAACCATGATGAAAAAATGTTGCGTGAAGGACCTTATCCCTGGGCACTGAAACAAAGGGTGCAGAGTAACCATGGCCATCTCTCTAACGTTGCTGCGGGGAGACTTTTGGACAAACTGCTCTGGCCTGGTCTGGACGCCATTTTTTTAGCGCATTTAAGCGAAACAAATAATGATCCCAAGTTAGCAAAGCAGGCAGTCGAAAAAGTTCTTTCCAAACAAAATCGATGTTTACCAACCGTTACTGTCGGTCAACAGAACCAACCCACAGAATGGCTGACTTTATAAAAACGATCTTACTGAAATAAGGAGCCCTGACTTATGATTCCGCGTTACACCCGACAGGAAATGGCAAGGATTTGGGAGGCAGAAAATCGATTTCGCATTTGGTTGGACATTGAGACGCTTGCCTGTGAAAAACAAGCTGAGCTGGGGGTAATTCCCAAAGAGTCCTTACAGGCAATTAGAAATAAAGGCCGTTTCGATATCGCTAGAATCGACGCGATTGAAGCAGAAGTCAAACATGATGTGATTGCCTTTTTGACTTCTGTGGCGGAATTTGTCGGCCCGGAAGCCCGTTTTATTCATCAAGGGATGACATCTTCTGATGTTTTAGACACCTGCTTCTCTGTGCAACTCGTCCAAGCCGCGGACGAATTGATTAATGATCTTGACATGGTTCTTTCTTCTATTCAGGAAAGAGCCATAGAGCACAAGAACACGGTATGCATAGGACGTTCACACGGCATTCATGCTGAACCGACGACATTCGGCTTGAAACTTGCCTCTTGGTTCGCGGAAATGTCACGGAACAAACGAAGGCTCGAACAGGCTCGTGAGACTATTGCTACAGGCGCTATTTCGGGAGCAGTTGGTACTTTCGCGAACATTGATCCTTCGGTCGAAGAATATGTTTGCGAAAAACTTGGTTTAAAACCTGAACCGGTTTCTACTCAAGTGATACCTCGCGATCGGCATGCTGAATATTTTTGCACCTTGGCGCTCATAGCCTCCTCAATTGAACGCATTGCCGTCGAAATTCGCCATCTCCAACGTACTGAGGTTCTCGAAGCTGAAGAATATTTCAGTGAAGGGCAGAAGGGTTCCAGCGCTATGCCGCATAAACGGAATCCAATTTTGACTGAGAACTTAACAGGTCAAGCACGATATATCCGGAGCATGTGCATCCCAGCCATGGAAAACGTTGCCCTTTGGCATGAACGAGATATCTCACACTCATCAGTTGAACGCTATATCGGCCCGGATGCAACAGTCGCTTTGGATTTTTCGCTACGCCGCTTAAACGGACTGATCAAAAAATTGGTCGTTTACCCAGAGAACATGATGAAGAATCTCAATCAAATGAGAGGGCTTGTCTTTTCTCAAAAAATTCTTCTTGACTTAACTCAGGCAGGCCTCCCTCGAGAAGATGCGTATCGACTGGTCCAGCGAAATGCTATGAAGGTCTGGGAGGACGGAAAAGACTTTTTGGAAGAGTTATTAGCTGACAAGGAAGTAGTTTCAAGTTTGGGAGAAGAAAAAATCCGCGAGTCTTTTGATCTCAATTATCATCTGAAGCATGTCGATACGATTTTTAAGCGTGTTTTTGCCAGTTAAGTTAATCAATCTCTGGTTTTTGTTAAATCGACCATCTGCTTAGTAATAGGGTCTGGTTTTTAGTTCAATTGGCTTACAGTTTGTTGTCACATTAGTTTTTCAAAATAGTGTTATGCGTCATGACCAAGGAGTAATTATGGCCTGGAGAATTTTGGTTGGCCTGAAAAAACATATAAAAGATGCGCGCGGTGAACGAGTCAAACGTAACATCGCAGATCATCTCGGTATCCATTTAACATCAGTCAAGACAATTGATGTCTATACTGTAGATGCCGTGCTTTCTGAAAGTGATGTGCATCGTGCCGCCCAGGGGCCTTTTAGTGACCCTGTCATACAGAATTACGCAATCAATAATCCATTGGCCGAAGATTTTGATGTGATCATTGAAGTCGGCTATCGCCCTGGTGTTACCGACAATGTCGGTCGAACAGCCCGTGAGGCGATTGAATATCTGACCGGTCGAAAATTTGCTCAAGGCGAGGCTGTCTATACATCAGTGCAATATCTCTTGTCGGGTCAAATCTCAACCCATGATGCTGAACGTATAGCTCGAGACTTTTTGGCAAATGAATTGATTCAACATTGGACTGTTGTCTCGAAGAGTAAGTTTGACTTCAACCGGGGGATCGCTGTTTCAATACCCAGAGTAACAGGAGCGACACCGCCGGAAATCAAAACTGTAGACATTGAAGTCTCTGATGATGAATTGCTTGAAATCAGTCGAAAAGGAATGCTAGCTCTGAATCTCGAGGAAATGCGCTCCATCCAAAACTATTTCCGCCAAGACAATGTCAAAGCGGCACGTAAAGAGGTCGGCCTCGGAGCCAAGCCAACAGATGCGGAACTTGAAGCACTGGCACAGACCTGGAGCGAACACTGTAAACATAAGATTTTTGCTGCTCAAATAGAGTATCAAGATGAACAAGGCAATCTTCAAATCATCAATTCTCTTTTCAAAAGCTTTATCGTGCAGGTCACCGCTGATATCCGCACTTTACGTGAACAGCAGGACATATGCCTTTCGGTTTTTAAAGACAACGCCGGGGTCATTCGCTTCAATGATGATTGGAGTCTGGTATTCAAAGTTGAAACTCATAACTCGCCCAGTGCACTAGATCCTTATGGTGGTGCCCTGACTGGAATTGTTGGTGTCAACCGAGACCCATTTGGTACAGGACTTGGCGCAAGACTGATTTTTAATACCGATGTTTTTTGTTTCGCTTCGCCCTTTTATAACAAACCCCTTCCACCTCGATTGCTTCACCCTCGACGGATATTTGAAGGTGTTGTGGAGGGCGTAGAACATGGAGGCAACAAAAGTGGGGTTCCGACTGTTAACGGCTCGATTGTTTTCGACGATCGTTTTGCTGGCAAACCGTTGGTTTACTGTGGTACTGCAGCGTTAATGCCCCGCTTGGTAAACGGCCAGCCCGGACATGAGAAACGTGCCCGTGTTAAAGATCGCATTGTGATGGTCGGCGGTCGAATTGGCAAAGATGGTATCCATGGTGCGACTTTCTCTTCAGAAGAATTGCATGAAGGCTCTCCCGTGACAGCCGTTCAGATAGGCGACCCAATCACGCAAAAAAGAATGTTTGACTTTCTCTTGATTGCGCGCGACCGGGGACTTTACAACGCGATTACCGACAACGGGGCCGGTGGGTTGTCATCTTCAGTTGGAGAAATGGCCGAAGACACCGGAGGTTTTGAGATGCATCTTGATCGTGCTCCCCTCAAATACAAAGGTCTTCAGCCTTGGGAGATTTTGATTTCCGAGGCTCAGGAGAGAATGACATTGGCTGTGCCGCCAAAAAAGCTTTTAGAATTTATGAAGCTAGCTGATGAAATGGGCGTGGAAGCCACCGACCTCGGGGAGTTTACTGCATCGGGATATTTCCACTGCCTTTATGAGAAGAAGACACTGACCTATCTTTCCATGGATTTTCTCCATAACGGCGTCCCTCAGATGGTTATCCCCGCAAAATGGACGCCACCAAATTATGCGGATCCGGATGTCTCTGTTCCGCAGGATCTTTCCAAAACCCTGGAAAAACTCCTCGGTCGGCTCAATGTTTGCTCAAAAGAGAGTGTTGTCCGCCGCTATGATCATGAAGTCCAGGCGGGGACAGTCATCAAGCCTCTTGTTGGCATCGCGAATGATGGGCCATCTGATGCAGCAGTAATCCGTCCTTTGCTGGATAGTTTTGAGGGAGTTGTGGTTTCGCACGGGATATGTCCTCGATATAGCGACATTGACACTTACCACATGATGGCAAATGCTATTGATGAAGGGTTACGTAACTATGTGTCTGTTGGCGGGGACGTGTCACATGTCGCAGGACTTGACAACTTTTGCTGGTGTGATCCAGTGCTCAGTGAGAAAACACCGGACGGTCCATACAAGGCCGCACAACTGGTTCGAGCCAACCAAGCTCTGTATGATTACTGCTTGGCTTATGAAATCCCATTGATTTCCGGAAAAGACTCAATGAAAAATGACTATATGGTCGGTGAGACGAAAATATCAATACCGCCAACAGTCCTTTTCTCGGTTATCGGCAAAATCAATGATGTCAGGCAGTCTATTTCAATGGATGTCAAGCAGCCTGGGGATTTGTTGTATTTGCTGGGTTTAACGCGAGACGAATTGGGTGGGTCAGAGTATTTTGCCATGTTTGGTGAAATTGGTAATTCTGTGCCTCGAGTTGATGCCCCAACGGCCATCAAACGCTATCGAACGATTAACCGCGCCCAGTTACTTGGCTTGGTCGCGTCTTGCCATGACTTGTCCGAAGGGGGATTGGGTGTTGCTTTGGCTGAAATTGCATTTGCGGGAGGATTGGGTCTCAAAGTAGACTTGCGCAATGTCGATATAGAAGGCCCCCTTCGTGTTGACCATCTTTTGTTTAGTGAAAGCGCCAGTCGCCTTTTAGTCACTGTATCCCCACGGAACCGCTCATCTTTTGAAGCTCTTTTCGAGTCTCAGTCGTGTTGTTGCATTGGGTCTGTAATCGCTGATAAACAACTGGACGTTATTGGTCTTAATGGTGAAACTTTGATGAGTAGTCAGCTAGCAGACTTAAAAGAGGCGTGGCAGCGCCCCCTCAGGGAGCTTTAATATGGCCAAGTCAGTCCGAGCGATTGTCATTGCTGGAAACGGTACAAACTGCGAGCGTGAAGTGGCGTTCGCATGCTTGTCAGCAGGGGCCAATGTTGCTGACATTGTTCATATTGCAGAACTAATTTCCGGCAGAATACAACTCAAAGATTATCATTTTTTGAATCTCGCAGGCGGTTTTCTTGACGGCGACGATCTGGGAAGTGCCAAAGCTGGAGCAAATCGTCTAACTTATGCCAAGGTTCATGGTTCTCACAACACCCTGCGTAATGAAATCGAACAGTTTATAGCAGACGGCAAGCTTGTAATGGGGGTCTGTAATGGTTTCCAACTCATGGTAAAAATGGGTTTACTGCCTGCCGTTGGAGGAAGCTTTGGGGAGCAGACATCCTCTTTAACATTCAATGATCGGGGCAGGTTTGAAGATCGATGGTGCTATCTGAAGGTTGACTCTGACTCGCCATGCATCTACACAAAAGGGTTGGAGAGTCTTTACCTCCCAGTTCGTCACGGCGAAGGAAAGTTTGTTGTTGACAGGACTGAAACCCTTTCTCAAATCAGATCTTTGCATCTTGCGCCGGTTCATTATTCCAATGCTGAATGCCAAGAGCCGGTAATGGAATATCCATTGAATCCGAATGGTTCACTGGACGCGATTGCTGGTATTTGTGATGAAACAGGTCGATTGTTTGGGTTGATGCCTCACCCAGAAGCTTATATACACCGGACACATCATCCCCGTTGGACTCGCGAACCCGATTTACCAGAAGAAGGGATGGGTCTTTGGCTCTATCAGAACGCGGTTGCTTTTATCAGAAATGAGCTGCTTTAGCGATGATTGGCGCCGTCTACGGATGCGAAACACATAAATGAATAAGATATAACGGGGTGAACGAGAAAAGATGATCGATAAATTTAAAGACGAATGTGGGGTTTTCGGGATATTTGGTCATCCTGAAGCAGCAAACTTAACTTATCTTGGCCTCTATGCATTGCAACATCGTGGTCAGGAAAGTTGTGGGATCGTTTCTTCGGACGGACAAAGCCTGAGGGCCTACCGCGGCATGGGGTTGGTTGCGGATGTTTTCAAAAAGGATGCAATTTTCGAAAACCTTCCCGGGCGGAGTGCAATAGGCCATGTCCGCTACTCGACAACCGGAAGCAGTGATTTTAAAAATGTCCAACCGATCATGGTCGATTATGCGCGGGGCAGTATCGCCGTAGCGCACAATGGTAATTTGGTCAATTCTCAGGATATTCGAAACAAGCTCGAACAAGACGGATCGATATTTTCTACCACTTCCGACACAGAAGTCATTATTCACTTGATGGCGAAAGCGCAAAGTGACTCTCTGGCTGATCGAGCAGTAGAAGCGTTGCAATCAGTAAAAGGAGCCTACAGTGCTGTGTTGTTAACAGAAACGCGTATGGTCGCCGTTCGTGACCCCAACGGATTCAGACCGTTGGCTCTTGGAAAACTAAACGAAGCTTATGTCGTTGCATCGGAAACATGTGCTTTCGATTTGATTGAAGCACAGTTTATCCGAGAAATTGAACCAGGTGAACTGGTAATGATAGATAAAAATGGCCTGAAATCATTCAAGCCGTTCAAGCAAGCGGCCCCATCACCATGCATATTTGAGTTTATCTACTTCGCACGGCCAGACAGCACCATCTTTGGCAAACAAGTATATGGGGTTAGGAAAGAGTTTGGTAGGCAACTCGCACGGGAACATTCCGTAGAAGCCGATCTTGTTATTCCCGTCCCTGATTCAGGTGTGCCTGCAGCAATTGGTTATGCCGAAGAATCGGGGATCCCTTTTCAGACCGGACTGATACGAAATCACTATGTTGGTCGGACTTTTATCGAGCCACAGCAGTCAATCCGTCACTTCGGGGTTAAGCTCAAGCTCAATCCGGTTCGTGAAATTATTGAAGGCAAAAGAGTGATTGTGGTTGATGACTCAATCGTTCGCGGTACGACTGCTCGTAAAATCATCAAAATGATCCGCCAGGCTGGAGCTCGAGAAGTTCATGTCAGGATTTCCAGCCCTCCAACCAGCTTTCCATGTTATTACGGGATAGATACCCCAACACGTAAAGAGCTGATCTCTTCGTCTCATACAATTGAGGAAATTAACCGTTACATCACTTCGGATACACTTGGTTACCTAAGTCGAAGCGGTATGTGTGCTGCTGCTGGCGTACCTGATGCAACGCCAGCCGGATATTATTGCGATGCATGTTTTAGCGGGGAATATCCTGTCAAATTTCCAAGGCTCAAGGCAGATAGTCAGCTTGGGCTTTTTTAGTGCTATGTTTTTTGCCAGCAACATTAATACCACGTTACGTTTACGACGCCATTGATACAAGGAGACATAGATGACAGAACAAGAACGTAGTGAACTGATGCAGATCATCCGTAATCGCTCATACGAACAACGGGAAGTCACATTAGCTTCTGGTCGCAAAAGTAATTTTTACTTTGACGGAAAACAGACAACGCTTCATGCCAGAGGCGGACTGCTGGTCGGCAAGGCGTTTTGGGAAGCTCTGAAAGGTTTTGAAGGCCCCGTTGATGGGGTGGGAGGGTTGACCTTGGGAGCAGATCCAATCGCTACGGCTACTTCGATTGCCGCTGCTCTGGATGGTCAAGAGGTCCATGCATTTATCATTCGCAAGGAACCAAAAGGTCACGGAACTGGCCAGTGGCTCGAAGGACGCAAAAATTTACCGATTGGCAGCCGGGTAGTGATTGTTGAAGACGTGACAACAACAGGAGGCTCATCCATGAAAGCTGTGGAGAGAGCCGAACAGGAGGGTTTGAAAGTTTTGGGCATCCTCACTTTGGTCGATCGTCAAGAGGGTGCTCAAGAGAATATAGAGTCGCAAGGCCAGACCCTGAAAGCTGTTTTTACCCGTTCAGAAATAGTAGGTTGACCAGATATCCTATTAATGAAATGATTACACCGGGAGCTTTCTTTATGAAAGCTTCCGGTTTTTGTATTTAACTCTTTAACTTTAGGAGCTGTACGTTGAAAGCAGAAAATTCAACCTCTCAGCTTGATCTTGACGCGAAACTTCTCTCTGAGTTTATCTATGCTTTGAACATTTCCCGTCGTCAGGTTTCTGCCTATCCACCTGGACACCCCGTAATTAAAAATGCCACATCAAAATTGATATCGACTCTTCCAAAATTGTTGGAATTTCGCAACGAGATTACCATTGGAATTGCTCGGGACACGCTGATGGTCGGTAAACATGTCCTGGACTCAAAAAATCCAGTGTATCGAGATTTGGCGCAATCACTTTTTAAATCAAATATTGCAGCGTTAGTGATTCACAAAGATCTTTCTGAACCTGATATCACCAAGTTTTTTGAAATATTGCATAACGTAGAACATGATTCAGACAGTGCCAATATAGATTCTGTCCTTTCAGACGCTGGAATAACAGGAATTAAAACACATGTTATTGATTTCAAAAATCTCCACGCGACTGAAACTGAAACAGTGTCTGCTCCGAAGTCAGATGTGATAAAGAGAGAATCCTCAGCATTATGGAAATCGTTCGTTGGTGGATTGATTGACGGTAACCTGGATATAAATGGCGACAAGTATTCTGCTTTCGCTGATGTGGATCCTGACCTGCTAGCATCCCTGCTCAATGGAGACCATGTTGCGGAAGACGGTGAATTCGAGCAGAGCTATGAAGATGCCATTGCCTCATTTTTAAATAGAACGTCTCATGAACAAATTCGCTCTAAAGCCCACAACGAAACACTTGGCAAACTTGGTGAGTTGGTTGGTAAATTAAAACCTGAACTGCGTCGGCGTTTTCTCAATAGTACTTTAAGGGCGTGTTCAAAACATACTGATTCTGCAGAAAAAATTTTAACCAAGATTCCACAGGCTGCCATCATCGACGCCCTCGATAAAATGGACCCCGAATTCATGCAAATCCCTCAGAATTTAATGAATGTCCTTGGCAAATTGGCCAGTTCTCGAGGCAATGATATTTCACACAGTCGAGTCGTCAGTACAGTTGAAAAACCCATGGATTTAAATGCTGAACACTTAACAGCCCTGTTTAAAACTGACCAATCGCAATTTTTTGTGCCACATGATTATCAAGACGCCCTAGCTCTTTTGGCTGTTGCTAAAGATGACCCCGTACTGGATCAAAAACAAATTAATGACTTGGTTTGTTCTCTTGATGGCCACTCAATTGAAAGACAATTTGCTAATGTGATGTTAGATATCATGAATCGCGATCCTGATTTGAGAACCTCCAAAGCGATTTCATGCAATCTTGAAGAATTAGTCGGTTACTTTCTTGAACACGGAGATTTTGAGTCATTAATCGGCATATACGGTAATCTCAGAAAATATACAATCAGAAACCAGTTAACTGAGGATTCGCCGTTTCGAGAGGCGTTGGCCGTATTTCAAGATTCAGATTTTATCTATCAAATTCTCGATGGGTTTGATACGTGGGGGAAATCAGCGCGACCGCAGATAGTAAAGTTAATCGAAACAGTAGGTTCTCCTTTTGTACTCCCATTGCTGGATTTGTTGGCAGATGAGCCGGACATGTCTCGGCGCAGACTTTTTATGGAGTGTTTAAGACGGCTTGGTGACTTGACACGGCAAGCCATTTTAGAACGATTGCATGATCAGCGTTGGTATTTTGTACGTAACCTGGTGATTTTGCTCCGTGAAATGAACGATCCCGCAATTTTAACGCCACTTGGGCGATTGGTTGGTTACGCTCATCCGAAAGTTCAGTATGAAGTTATGCGGACATTTTTAAAGTTTAAAGACCCGCGGGCTGATCGTTATCTATTGAGAGAATTGGAAAGTAAGAATCCTGAAATCAAGTTGAAAGCTATAAAACTTGCTGCCAACAGTGAGAATTCAGATGTCGCTAAAAGACTAGCGCACTTGCTTAACGAAAAACTGCCAATGGAATATGATGAAATGCTTAAAACTGCGGCCCTCAACTCTTTGAACGAAAGCAACTTGTCTAATGTTTTACCTGAGTTGTCCAATTTTTTACTTGATCGTAAACTTTTTAAACTTAATAAAATGACCACTTTAAAAATCAAGGCATTATCTCTAATTGAAAAAATGGAGACACCCGAAGCCGGTGAAATTGCAGCAAAGGTTTATATATCATCTTCAGGAGAATTGGCTAGGGTCGCTGGCCGGGTCTGTTTACATATTAATGGGAAATTGCCATGACAACTTCTGCACTCAGTGCATTTAACTCATGCCTTCGCAACCTTAGCATTGCTGTGTCAACAGCAAATCTGTATGGCCTGGATCATAACCAGATTAAACGTCTTTGCAAAAATGCCCATAAGGCTTTAGCTGAAGCCTTCTCGTTCTCATCCGATATTTCACTAATCAGGTTAGATGATCAACTGGCTATTAACGGACACCCTTTGCCAAGCTCTATTTATATCGGGCGATTCGCCCGATATATGCAAATAAGCGGAGTCGGTCACATAAAATTTCTCCCAGCAATCGAGCCTGAAGAGCTCCATCAATTGGTGTCAGCGTTGGTCAAAAAAACCGGACTGATCAATTCTTCAGTCAATGTTCGTCTTGGACAGGTTGAAGTGCGCAAATCCTCCGCATCAAAGCTAAGTCAAGGCCAATTGCAAAAAGCGAAACAGATATTGTCCGGGAATAGTAGTGAGGAATTAGCCAAACTGATGGACATCTATACTGATGCTCAAAACCATCGTCAATTGCATGTGGCGGGCTTATCAGAGATTGTAAGCGAGTTTATTGATATTTTTGCGAGTTATGCCGAACCGATGTTGACTCTTGTGCCTCTCCGGTCGATGGATGAGTACACGTTTACGCATTCCCTCAATGTCTGCATGTTAAATTTAGCACAGGCAACTTCTTTGGGTTTAAGCGGACCGTTGCTGCACGATATTGGGTTGTCAGCCATGTTACATGATGTCGGCAAGTTATTTGTACCACAGGAGATACTCAATAAGCCTGGACGTTTGAGTAGCGAAGAGAAGGACTTAATGGAAGCCCATCCTGAGAGAGGCGCTGAATACCTTCTAAATACTCCAGGCGTGCCACGAATGGCGGTGATCAATGCCTATGAACATCACCTCAGGTATGATCTAAGCGGTTATCCTAAAGTGAATTCCAAGTGGAATCAAAATATCTGTTCTCAGATGACCACAATCTCCGATGTTTATGACGCATTGCGAACCAA
>JAFDBS010000003.1 GCA_019313185.1 Deltaproteobacteria bacterium
CGGTTCGACTTGACGGGTTTGTGTTGCTCGAGCTTTTGGTTTCGGAGCAAGATCAACCAGAGCATCTAATAATTCTTCAACGCCAAAATTATTGATTGCGCTTCCGAAAAAGACCGGGGTTTGGTTGCCCTTGAGGTACTCGTCGAGGGCAAAAGGATTCGCCGCCCCTTCTACCAGCTCAATGTCGTCGCGAAGCTGCTGCGCCTGGCTATCAAGGAGTTCGTCAAGCGCAGGGTCGTGCAGATCCCTGATAACGATGACTTCCTCAGAGACTTTGGTTGCCCCCGGTCTGAAAAGGCGCAATTCACGTCTGTAGAGGTTGTAAACTCCTCGGAATCTCTTGCCCATTCCAATTGGCCAAGACATCGGGGCACATTCGATCTGCAACTTATCTTCTATATCGGCCAGCAAGTCGAGGGGCAACTGGCCTTCCCGGTCAAGCTTGTTGATAAATGTAATAACAGGTGTATTTCGCATCCGGCAGACGGCCATCAATTTTTCCGTCTGAGTTTCTACACCTTTGGCACTGTCGATAACCATCAGGGCGCTGTCGACAGCAGTTAAAACACGGTAGGTATCTTCAGAGAAGTCTTGGTGGCCAGGCGTGTCCAGCAGGTTTATCTCGCATCCCCTGTGTCCGAATTTCATAACAGACGTGGTCACGGAAATACCCCGCTCCTGTTCCACTTTCATCCAATCGCTCGTGGCATGACGCGAGGCCTTTCGGGCTTTGATAGCCCCTGCCATCTGGATAGCGCCGCCGAACAAAAGCAATTTTTCTGTTAATGTGGTCTTGCCGGCATCAGGATGACTGATAATGCCGAAAGTTCGTCGCTTTCCAATCTCATCGATAAAACTGGTCTTCAAAATTACCTCTTCAACTCAAAAATGGCACTCCCAAAGCATAAGAAAAACGGGCCAACTGCCCGTTTATTAGAATACTATCTTACCCCCGACCAAAAGGTCAATGCCGTGAATGATTTTGTTCAGGAAATCTTCTCCAGACGCTTAAAAAATCAAAACCAAGTTAAGCAGATTCTGATATCCTCAGAAGAACCTTAAGCTTTTTGCCAATAAGGTGTTTGGTGAAATCCCACTTTACAAGAGATATGGGCTACATTTTGGACATTTGCCGAACAAACTCAACAATGATTCGGGTTTGGGGACCGGGTTCATAAAGACCGTCCCAACATGCCGAGAATCAAACACAGAAAAGAATTCCCCTGATTGACTAACTCTGCATTTTGTTTAATTGTTATAAGCAATAAACCAAATCTTCATCAGAACAGGCGACAGTTGCCAATAAAAACCAATGAAACGTTCTAGTGGCCTACTGCTTCACCCAGTTTCGCTTCCTTCCAAGCATGGCATTGGCAATTTGGGCCGCGAAGCACACCGGTTTATCGATTTCTTGAACACCGCAGGCCAGAGCTTCTGGCAGTTTCTTCCTCTCGGTCCAACCGGCTATGGCAACTCCCCATATAACGCATTATCCGCGTTTGCCGGCAACCCACTTCTGATTGACCTTGACCTTCTTGTAGAGGTTGGTGACTTGAATCATGCCGACTTGAATGGTCTTCCCTTGACCACAGACGCTATTGATTACACGGCAACTCACTCGTTTAAAACCAAGCTGTTGGCAAAAGCCGCTAGCACATTCAAAACCAAGCAGGTCAAAGGGGACCGACGGGACAAATTTGATCAATTTTGCAAGACCGAAAAGGGGTGGCTTGCTGACTACTGCTTGTTCATGAGCTTACGCGACCATTTTGACCAGAGGGCATGGAACGCTTGGCCTAAGCTTATTAAACTCAGGGACTCTGCGGCATTGGCTTCATCGCGGGACGAACTCTCAGCCAGTCTCCATCGCTACTCTTATGAACAGTTTATCTTCTTCGAACAATGGTCCAATTTGAAAACCTATGCAAATGTCAACGGCATTCAACTGTTTGGTGACCTTCCAATTTTTGTGGCTGAAGACTCAGTCGACGTATGGTCACACCAAGACCTTTTTCAGCTTGATCCAAATGGCAATCCTCAGAATCGTGCTGGCGTCCCGCCTGATTATTTCAGTGAAACCGGACAACTCTGGGGTAATCCCCTTTACCGCTGGGACAGTCATATCTCACAGAATTTTTCTTGGTGGACACAACGGTTTCAACATCAATTTCGGATGCTCGACTTGGTGAGAATTGACCATTTTCGAGGGTTTCAGGCCTGTTGGTCGATTCCTGCCAAGGAAAAAACGGCCGTGAATGGCCACTGGGAAAGTGCCCCCGGTGAGGCCCTTTTTGATCAATTGGCACGCATTCATCCCGCACCCCCGATTGTTGCCGAAGACCTTGGAGTCATTACGCCGGAAGTGGTTGCTCTTCGAGAGCGATTTTCCTTTCCGGGCATGAAAATTCTTCAGTTTGCCTTCGATTCCGGTCCAGACAACCCCTATTTACCTCACAATTACAACGAACAATGTCTTGTCTATACTGGCACACATGACAACAACACGACATTGGCTTGGTGGCATGAGCTTTCTGCCGTGAGACAAGAGCAGATCTCTGCGTATTTGGGGAAGTCCTTTCCAGAAATCCCTTGGGACTTGATCCGCCTGGCCATGAGCAGTGTTGCCGCCCTCTGCATTATTCCCTGTCAAGACATCCTTGGGTTGGGTGCCGAGAGCCGCTTTAATCGGCCGGGCCAGGCAACCGGCAACTGGCGTTGGAGATTGCAGCCAGAGGCATTGAACAACCAATTGGCCGCAAAGCTTCTCGAGATCACGAAAATTTTTAATCGCTGAATTCTAAGGTCGATTGGCCTTGATCATAGATGGGTACCTATGATAGAAATTGAAATTGGTGCTTAATCACCAAGAACAAAATTGTCAACCAATCGGGCATAGCGCCCAAAAACAAAATGACGGAGGAATAACAGTGAGATACCTGCTGAGCGCACTTTTCGTAACAATTCTGGCTCTTGGCCTCGTTGGCTGTAAGGAAGAAACACCTGCTCCAAAGGCTGAGGGAGACAAACCCTCTCAACAAGCTCCTGCACCCGCAGCAGCTCCTGCCGAAGCCCCGGGTAAAACGGGCAAGGTCACGGAAACAATGGATGCTGCCGGCTACACATATGTTCAGGTAGAAACGGCAAATGAGACCTTCTGGGCTGCCGCCCCGCAATTCTCCGTGCAGGTAGGTGATGATGTTGTTGTCCCTGAAGGCATGCCGATGCCGAATTATCACAGCAAGAC
>JAFDBS010000004.1 GCA_019313185.1 Deltaproteobacteria bacterium
ATCAGCAACACGAAGGTATATATTTTCATCTTCTAACATGCCTTGAGTGTCTTTAAAAAAAACGGTATCCCAATAAATCTCTTCCGCCTCTTTAACATGGTTCTTTGCGATCAAAAGATCAGCGAGATCTACCCTCACCTCAGGATGATCCAAAAGTTTGTCTTTTAGCTCCAGCGGGTCAAAGCCATAAACAATCAGTAAGGGAATGTAACGGCTGGCCAACTCTGGTGATTGTGCTAGTGACAGATTGATCAGTTTCACAGCAATTTCAGACTGAGGTAACTCAAGCAAACGAGCTATTAGGCGCTCTGTAACGCTGCTTGGCTGGTAGTTTCGTGCAATCTCCGAGGACAACAATTCGGTGGCCATTTGGATTTCACCCTCATTAGCTTTCAAGCAGGCCAGAGCAATATGCACTTCTGAAGACAAAGGACGCAACTTGAGAGACGAGAGGACAAAATCACGGGAGATCTGATCTTCCCGTTGAAGAAAATATCGCTGAGAAAGCCTTACTGCCAAATCACTGTCGAAGTTTGCCAGAATGCCCAAAGTTTCAAGCCAAAACTCATTATCTGATTCTTGGGTGACAAAATTATCGTCAAATGCCAACAGCCCACTTTGTTCTCCAAGGAACTTGCCGCCCAATTTCAAAATTAATCCCAATACACAGATCGCGATAAAAGCCCGAATTGAATTTTCCAAGACTTTTTGAATCGGTTTTGAGATTGTGTGCGTTTTGGGTTCGATCATTAATGAGCTCAAGCGTCTTGACCAAACCATAATCAACATAAAATAAGCAAAAATCGCCCCGAATGAATACCATTGCCAAGGCTTTAAAAAAAACCCGAGAATAATGATCAGGACGAAACCAGACAAGGCCCCTGAATGAATATAAAAAGCCGTCCTGTCAAGATTCAACAGATAAGTTTTGCCACCAATGCCCAGATAGAATCGTCTTAAAGCAAAGATGACGATTATCAGTCCTATAAACCCAAAACCCAGCCAGATTTCGTGTAACCAACTTCCCAGGGCAACGACTTCTCCCCCTGAACCAGATACTCCGTTCAGGATAGCCGAATCAAGGTGAGCGCCAAGACCATAACCTACCCAAAAGTTGTTACCAAGCTCTGACATCTTGTTGCTGGAAGTTGCTAAAACGTTACTTTGGTAAATAGCAACATAGAGATACCACGCTGACAACGTGATGACACTAATGATTGCGGCACCGTGAATTAGGGTTTTGCGACTTGTCGAGCGCTTTTTTTTATAGAATTGTTTAAATGATGCAAACAGAAAACAGCCACAAAGAAAGACTAACCACTTCGCAGGGAATGATAGGCTCGCAAGGCCTATTCCGGAGAGGCAAAAAGCAATAATACTCAAAGTATATAGGGCATGTTCTTGTCTGTTGAATAAGGGTTTGTTACTTCCTTCCTGCCATTTGCCTGTCCTACGTCTGCGAAACGTCATAAAGAAGGCTACAAGCAACGGCACGAAAACAATTACCCAGAGTCCAAGAGAGTTTCTGAACTCGGCAACGAAGCCGCGGAGCTCTCTGGTTGACCATGAAACAAGGCCGTCGAAAGGAATCGTGACAATAAGAGCTATTGACCAAAATATAACTGCAGCGGCAAAAAGCTGCATAAGCTTTATCAGTTGCAACTTACTGTCGACCAAAACAGCTATGGTGAGACTGACGGACCAAAGAGCTAAAACAAAGAGCAAAGAAAGTATTGTAGACTCGGCATTGATAGAGACTGGCATCCATGACCCTGGATTGACCTTCCAGACACTTTGAGAGTAAGCCTCCCATGTATTCGAAGCAATGTATTGTAGGGCATTTGGAGGCAATGGAACGACTTGTAGAATCAAAAAAACAACGACAAGCAGGGCCGAGGTGTTCAGACAACCCAAAAAAGGATTGCCAACAATTTCACGCTCAGTTTTTACTGCAGATATGCCAAGAGTCAAGCAGAGGATGCAATAAATTAAAAGTGCAGCAGGTGAAGTGCCCAGTAAAATCGGTGATAAAAAAAGCACGGCAACCGCTAAACAAAAGGCATTTTTAGACATCATCACCTACCTAATTTAATATCAATCAGAAAAAAGCAAAACACCGCTGCATATGGAAGCCAATGTCTGATCAAAAGCTTATCGAAAATTTGGGAACTCAATAACCGCTTACAATCTCAACCGCTTTGACTATGTATATTCAACTAACGATAACAGGGTTCATTACGTTTGAAGGCATATATTTTTAGCTGTTCAAATTCAGTTTTTGGAGGGCTAGTCTGTAAAATCAACAAGCATTTCATTATCATAGGCATTTGTTTAGCAGAGCTTTTGGCGCCCCCGACAGGAGTCGAACCTGTGACCTACCGCTTAGGAGGCGGTTGCTCTATCCTTCTGAGCTACGGGGGCAAGGCAAAACAAACAAATGGATTTTATTGATCAAAAGATTAAAATTTCAAGAGGCTGAAAACATTGACACCCGAGAGTTTCTTGCGACCTTCGAGAAACTCAAGTTCTGCCATAAATGCACATTCGACGATGTCTGCACCAAGTCCCTTAACCAGCTTGATAACAGCAGAGACGGTTCCGCCAGTGGCCAACAGGTCATCAGCAATAATGACTTTATCTCCTGGTTCAAAAGCATCTTCGTGGATTTCAAGTGTGTCTGTGCCGTATTCGAGGTCATAGGTTATTTGCCTGACTTTGTAAGGCAGTTTCCCCGGTTTTCGCACGAGGGTTACCCCTACACCAAGTTTATAGGCTAGTGCTGAACCAAGGACAAAACCACGGGCCTCCACACCCACTATTTTATCAATCCGTTGCCCGACGTAGCGATGCGCTATCAAATCAACCATTCTATGGAAACTACGTCCATCAGACAGAAGCGTTGTGATATCTTTGAAAACAATTCCCTTTTTCGGAAAATCGGGTATGTCTCGAATGATTTTCTTGAGCTCTTCCATGATTCATCAACTCCGAAATGACCAGTACGATAGTTTGTCGTTAAGTTATATCCTGTTCAGCAAGAATTGATCTTAATTTTTCAAGGCTTTTTGCTTCGATTTGGCGAATTCTTTCCCGTGTCACACCAAACTGCCGGCCAATCGTGTCAAGGGTCTGAGGTTCACGGTCATTCAAACCAAAGCGCAACGCGATGATTTCCTTTTCGTTCTCATTGAGGTCCTCAATCAAATTGGCAACAATTTGGTATTTATTAAGCCATTCGGAGAGTTCAGAGGGATTGATTGCGCTGGAGTCCTCAATTGTGTCAATCAGGCTATAATCATTGTTTTCCCCCATGGGGTGTTCTATGGAATATGTTTTACGCAACAAGACCATCAATCGCCTGACATAAGCAGTTTCTACCCCCATGGCATCTGCAACTTCTTTGACTTGGGGTTCGCGGTTCAACTCATTGACAAGTTCCCTGGTAATTTTAATGAATTTATTGATGTCGTCTGAAACGTGCACAGGGAGACGAATCGTGCGACTTTGGTTAACAAGGGCTCTTTCGATTGATTGCCTGATCCACCAAGTCGCATATGTGGAGAAACGACATTCTTTGCTGAGCTTGAACCGTTCAACTGCTTTGATCAGACCAAGGTTGCCCTCTTCAATCAAATCAAGAAAAGGCAACCCACGATTCATGTATCGTTTGGCGATTTTGACGACAAGCCTCAGATTAGATTCGATCATCTTGTCACGCGCCGCCATTTCTCCGTTAGCGATACGCCTGGCCAATTCACGCTCTTCCTCAGCGGTTAAGAGTTTCGTTTTTTGAATATCTTTCAGATAGAGCTTGATCGCATCCTTGGTTTGATCTTCATATTCTTCATCGTCGTCACTGTCGTCTTCTTCATCTTTCAACTGAGACACATCTGGCTCTTCAGTCTCATCTTCACTCTCAGTCGTTGGTTCCTGTTCGTCCTCAATCTCTACTTTTTCATTGTCGTCCATCATTGAACCCTCCACAAAAGAGATTTTAAAGTCTAGGGGAGCGACCTCTGTTAAGGCAAGAAAAAAATTGGGTTGACAGCTGACTTGCCTCGCCGTATTTCAAAATGAAGTCGAGGACTTTCCCCATTGGGAGGTTTGCCTACGGTTGCGATTTTATCGCCCTGCCCTACGAAATCATTCATTTTTACCAGGTTGAGGTGATTATAACCGTAGACCGTGAAATAATCATCATTGTGTTCTAAAATTATAAGGTTACCGTACCCACGAATGGCATTCCCACTGTAAATTACTTTTCCTGAAGCAGATGCGGCTATAGGGGTGCCAAGAGGGGCACCAATTTCAATTCCTCTATGAGGTGCATCGCTATGGGCACCAAACTTTTTCAGTATTGTTCCCTCCAGAGGCCAGTCGAATATACCCTTAACTGACTTTTGACTCTCTTGTTGCTCTGTAAGCCTATCTTTATCTTGTAAATCCTTATTACCCTGAAACGTACTTACGGCTTCCTGCTTTTGTGTGCTTGATTTTTTTTGTGAGGCACTTGTTTGGTGGGAAGTTTGTGCTGGATAAGAAGAAACGCGACGAGGGCGGTCAACCCCCGGGATGTAGATACGTTGCCCTGATTGAAGCTTTCTGGGGTCGGAAATATTATTCACCCTGGCCAATTCCGTTTCGTCAATTTCGTAGACTTTGGCAATGCGATAAAGGGTTTGTCCAGGTTGAACAGTATGATAAATCCCATTTGGAGTGCATGAAACCATGCCAAGGCATAATTTGAAAAGAGCGGCTGTTACCAAGAATCTGTACAATAATCTGGAGTACATATTCAACACACAAAACTGGGCTTTGAATCCAAGTAATAAAATCCTGACAAATTGGCGACCGGAGGCGAAAGGCCTCTATAATACATATTTAATGAACATAAATCCGCCAATCAATAGAACCAAGAAGGTAATACTGAGTAAATTAAAATATTTATCGATAAATGAGCGAACACCTGCACCATATTTATAAAGCAACCAAGCAACCAAAAAAAACCGTAAACTGCGACTAACCATTGAGGCTATGAAAAAAATAATAAAGTTAATTTGAAAGACACCCGCACCCAATGTAATGACTTTATAGGGTATAGGCGTAAAGCCGGCGGTAAACACAACCCAAAAATCGTACTGTGCAAAAAGAGATTGTACTTTGGCGAAAATGTCAGGGGTAAATCCGGGAATATACTTGAAAAAATATTCTGAAACGAGAGCCCAAAACCCCCATCCTATGCCATAACCAAACATTCCACCGAGAACTGAACCAAATGAAGCTATAAAAGCAAATTTCCAAGCTCTCGTTGGTAAAGCAACACAGAGTGCAATAAGAAGAACATCTGGCGGGATAGGGAAAACAGACGATTCAGCGAAGGCGAGTATAAAAAGAGCAGGACCACCATAAGGCGTACTCGCCCAATGCAAAACCCAATCATACAAGCGTCGCATCAATTTGGTCATAATTCAAACCTCTGATTGCCAGCCGTGATTGCCAATCAAAGGGACAAACCGACAACCAAGCAATGTTTCTTCTTTGTATTCTTTCTCGGAAATTCTGCTGATGCGCTTTAAGGCCTGACTGATTCGGTCCCCAACAGGAATAACTAGCCGGCCACCGATTGCCAGTTGATCTAAATAAGTTTGAGGGACTCGGGGTGCTCCCGCAGTGACAATGATACCATCAAATGGGCCCATTTCCTCCCAGCCGTATGTCCCGTCAGTCAATCGAATGTTAACCTTCGAATATCCGGCTGAGTCAAGAGTTCGCCGAGCCTGCCTGGCGAGATCGGAAATTCTCTCCAGTGAAAAAACACGATCGGCCAAAAGAGCAAGAACGGCAGCTTGATAACCGGAACCAGTTCCAATTTCCAGAACAGTTTCATCCCCTTTTAAAAGCAAGGCCTCGCTCATCATGGCAACCATATAAGGCTGAGAGATTGTTTGGCGAGCACCAATTGGTAGCGGAAAGTCAGAGTAGGCTTGGCTTTGTAGTGCTTCAGGAACAAATAGATGACGAGGAACCTTGAGCATAGCTTGAATGACTCTTGGATCTTTAATCCCCCTAGCTATGACTTGTTCATCGACCATTCGTTTGCGGGCGACGGTGAAGTCCTTCATGTCTATTCTTGCCCCTGATTATTCAGATCAATTACATCCAAATCGTCCAAATGCCATTGGCGCATCCGATCAAAAGCAGCATAATTGGTCAGATCGAGATGCAAGGGAGTAACCGAAATAAAACCATTCTGAACAGCATGAAAATCGGTTCCTTCCAACTCCTGAAAACCTAGCTCACCAGCTCCAATCCAATAGTAGTTCCGCCCACGAGGATCTTTATTTTGCACCACGGAATCCTGATAAACTCTCTTGCCTTGTCGCGTCAACCTCATGCCCCTAGGCTCTTTCTCAGGGACGTTGACATTTAAAAAAGTGTCGGCAGGAAGATTGTGCTGATTAATTTGTTTTGCCAACAGTACTGCAGCTTTTGCTGAAGGGATGAAATTATCGTAAGAGAACTCCTGTCCGGAGAATGATATGGCAAATGCGGGCACACCCATTAACGTCGCCTCCATCGCAGCCGCCACTGTCCCAGAATATGTAAGGTCGTCTCCCATATTACCACCCCGATTAATACCTGAGACAACAAGATCCGGCTTGTCCTTAATAAGTCCATGTATACCCAGATTAACTGCATCGGTCGGCGTTCCGCTAACAGCCCAAAAATCAGGAGCAACCTCTTCAGCTCGTAATGGCGCATGCAATGTTAAAGCATGACCAACCGCACTGCGCTCTCGGTCAGGTGCGACGACTATAACTCTCCCTAAAGCCTTGAGATGGTCAGCTAAGGCAGAAATTCCAGGCGACTGAATGCCATCGTCGTTGGTTACTAATATCAACACAATTTTAATTTCGTCACTGGGTTTGAATTTGATTGAAGGCTAGCCAATGATGCTAATCCAAGCTTCTGATGAGTCGAAGGACGTCCTCTTTAATTTCTCTCAGGAGCTTGAGATCGAGTGTTCTAGAAAATTGCAGGGTCAGTTGATCATCTGGTGGCTCATCAGAAACATGAGGATTGATGTTGGAAGGTTCCGTCGTTGGCAAGTCATTGGGCTTACGACGCAACTGCTTGCGGGCACCAGCAATTGTAAAACCTTGATTATAGAGGAGATCCTTGAGATGCAGGATCAATTCAATGTCCTGCTTTCGATACAGGCGTTGTTTACTTCGGCTCTTATTGGGACGAATGGATCCAAACTCAGATTCCCAATATCGGAGCACGTGCGTTTTAACACCCGTCAATCGAGCTACTTCACCAATTTTAAAATAGAGCTTGTCAGGAATTTGAACGTCCATACACCAAAGCCCATCGATAGGCGAGGTGGACTAATCTTCCTCATCGTTGTTGATGGCAGATTTTAGAACTTGACTCGGCTTAAAGGTTAGAATGCGCCGTGATGAAATTTCAATCTCATCTCCGGTTTGTGGGTTTCGTCCCCTTCTGGTCGATTTATCTTTAACCACAAAATTGCCGAAACCGGCAATTTTGATCTTTTCCCCATTTTCGAGGGTGTTTTTCATGATATCAAAAACCATCTCGACAATCTCAGCGGATTCCTTTTTTGAGAAACCGGTTTTGAGATATACATTCTCGACAAGATCCGCCTTGGTCATTTATCGCCACCTCCTGATTATATCTACTTGAATTTTCAGGTTTTTATATCATACAGTCTTTAAGCTTATCAATAGATTTTTTAGCGAATCTCCGCTCCCAGCTCTTTTTTTAAGGCTTTTACCAGTTTTCCATGTAAATTCTGGATCAATTCGTCTGTAAGAGTCCTGTCAAGAGCACGGTAACGGGCACGAATTGCCATGCTCTTTTTGCCGTGGGGAACACCTTGTCCACGGTAAACATCAAACAGTACAATGCTTTCCATATCTTTGATAGTTACCCGGTTGAGAACATCAAAGATTTCTTGTGCGGAAACTCCTTCATCAACTAAAAATGCGCTATCGCGCTGGATGTCGGGATAGCGTGACAAAGGCTGGAATTCAGGGAGAGACCCGCGCAAAGCAATCAGCGCTTCCACATCAAGATCGCAGAGGTAGACTGGAACGGACAGGTCAAATTTTCGCAATATTTCCGGATGGAGCTCCCCCAAAGAGCCTAAAATGTTATTTTCCAATTCAAGAATACAGGACTTTCCAGGGTGATAAAAAGGCTCATCATGAACTGCGTGCCAATGAACTTTCTTGATCCTAAGACTTTCTAGGACCATTTCAACGCATCCCTTGATATCGTAAAAATCAACATCATTACTTAACTGTGCCCAACCTTCTCTCTCACGCCGACCACAGAGGGCAGCGGTCAAACGAAGTTTTTCAAGCGGTAAATCGTCTGGATTGCTCGGATAAAAAACCGGGCGCATTTCAAATAAGGCAAGATTGTCAGAACGATAAGCCAAATTGCGGGCTACGACCTCTAGCAAGCTTGGGATCAAAGACGTCCGCATGACACTCTGGTCCTCGGAAAGAGGGTTTAGTAATTTCACGCCATTCTGACGTTTATCGTCGGTTGACAGACCAAGTTTTTCGATTTGCAAAGGATTAATAAATGAATAATTGATCACTTCTGAAAAACCGGTCTTGATCATGCTGTTACGAATAAGGTTTGCCAATTGCAAATGGCTGGCAGGACGTTGACATGTCAGGAGACTGGTCGGCATGGTGACTGGAATTCTGTCATAACCGATAAGACGAGCCACCTCTTCTATCAAATCGATCTCCCGTTCAATATCTGGTCGAAAATTCGGGATGCTGACTTTGAGGTTTCCTTTATCAGATTGAACAATTTGAATGTCAATACTTTCCAGCGCATGACGGATATCTTCCAGAGACAGATTCAGGCCTAACAATTGATTTGTCTTTTGCAGAGAAATCGACAAGTTCCGTCTTTGCAACGGCTGAGGGTAATTATCAATAACACCAGAGGCAATCGTGCCATCTGCGTACTCAGCGATCAGCGAGGCTGCCCGATCTAGCGCCAAAGGCACCATATCCACGTCCGCCCCTCTTTCAAAACGGTGGGATGATTCAGTGTGTAGGCCAAGGCGTTTACTGGTTCGCCTTATTGCAATTGGTGAGAAGTAGGCACTTTCAAGCAATATATCCCGTGTATTGGGTTGGACTTCTGAATTCAAGCCACCCATGATACCAGCGAGTGCAATAGGCCCCTTCCCATCACAGATCACCAGATCATCCTCTTGAAGCAATCTCTCTTGACTGTCGAGAGTGATAAATTTGTCGCCCTGTTGAGCCCGTTTTACAACAATGCGTCGTTCATTCAACAAATTAAAATCGAACGCATGGAGCGGGTGACCAAGTTCCAACATTACAAAGTTTGTGATATCAACAACATTATTGATCGATCGCATCCCAACAGCTTCAAGCCGTCTTACCAACCAATCAGGGGATGGTCCAATTTTGACATTTTCGATTAACCGCGCTGCATAACGCGGACACAAATCTATGTCTTCTATCGATATCGAGGTTAAATTTCCAGCAATCCGATCAGACTCTTCGATTGACACAATAGGAGGTTTGAGTGAACCATCGACGATTGCCGCTACTTCTCGGGCAACTCCGACCACACTCAAGCAGTCAGGGCGATTTGGCGTTAGACCTAATTCGTAAAGCACATCTTTCAAGCCCAGAGCATCAAAAACCGGCTTCCCGAGTTGTAAACCTTCCGGCAATATCATGATTCCAGCCGCTTCATCACCCAATCCCAACTCCTTGGTTGAACACAACATGCCGTGCGATACTTGCCCCCGAATTTTTGATTTCTTAATTTTGAAGTTGCCCGGCAGGGTTGTGCCAATTTGCGCAAAGGCCACGAGGTTGCCCTCTTTATGATTGGTTGCACCACAGACAACCTGAAATGTTTCATTTTCAGTATCGACCTGGCATAAGGTTAAGCGGTCAGCTTCAGGATGTGGCTTCACTTCAGCAAGACGGGCAACGACAACGCTATCTAACTCTGTTCCAATAAAGCTGATCGCATCAACTTCCAAGCCGGCCATTGTTAGGCGGTGTGCGAGTTTCTCTGGCTTCAGATCACAATCCACGTATTCCTTGAGCCAGTTCAAGGTGACTTTCATTTCATCACGTCCTTTATCAATAAACTTTTTATTGTTTCATGCAATTAAAACTGCCTCAAAAATCGCAGATCGTTTTCGAAAAACAGCCGTAAGTCGTTAACGCCATATTTCAGCATGGCAATCCTCTCGATTCCCATACCAAAAGCAAAGCCTGAATACCTATCGGCATCATATCCGACCGACCTAAAGACTTCTGGGTCAATCATTCCGCTGCCAAGAATTTCCAGCCAGCCAGATTGGCCGCAAACCCGGCAACCTTTCCCACCACAAATTACGCACTGTATATCAACTTCAGCACTGGGTTCAGTGAAAGGGAAGAATGACGGGCGAAACCTCACGCCAAGGTTTTCACCGAAAAATTCAGTAATAAACGTGGTCAGAATACCCTTGAGATCTCCAAAAGTGACACGACAGTCTACCAAAAACCCTTCAATCTGATGAAACATCGGACTGTGTGTCAAATCAGAATCCCTCCGATACACTGTTCCCGGGGCTATGACACGAACCGGTGGAGACTGGTTGAGCATGGTTCGAATTTGAACTGGCGAGGTGTGCGTTCGCAAGACAATTTCATCTGATACATAAAATGTATCCTGCATGTCTCGTGCAGGATGGTCCTTTGGAATATTCAGAGCTTCAAAATTGTAAAAATCTTTTTCGATCTCAGGACCTTCGGCAACCCCAAACCCTAAAGACGAAAAAATTTCAACTAACTCTTCCATCACAAGGGTAATCGGATGTTTATGCCCTTCCCTCAGCCGTCGTCCAGGCAAGGTCACATCAAGCTGCTCACTCATAAGGCGCTGCTTTTGTGATTCGAAACGAATGCTTTCAAGCCGATTGGCAAATAGCATTTCCAATTCATCTTTGACCATGTTGGCATAAGCACCAATAACCGGACGTTCTTCCACAGACAGATGTGCCATGCCTTTCATTAAAGTGGTTACTTCACATTTTCGGCCCAAATACTTTGCCTTGAGCTGTTGAAGTTCCACCTCTGATTGAGTTTTTTTTGCTTCTTCAACAGCAGCATTTTGGATCGTGAGAAGTTTGTCTTTCATATGAATACATCCAGGAACGTTACAGGCCTGGCCAACAAGGCCAGGCCGTATCAAGTAAAAAAAAGATGGGGCTAGGCCCCATCTTTTTGTGTTCTTTTCAATTTATTGTAGCTGGGCCTTGGCTTTATCGACGATCGCTCCAAAGGCCGCTGGATCGGTTACAGCAAGTTGTGCAAGAATTTTTCTGTCAATCGCAATGTCAGATTGTTTCATGCCATGAATAAGTCGGCTGTAAGATAGACCATTCTCACGGGCCGCAGCATTAATCCTAGCAATCCAAAGCGCCCGAAAATCTCGTTTGCGAACTCTACGATCACGGTACGAATAGTTTAAGGCGCGGTTAACTGCTTCTGTCGCACTACGAAACAACTTGCCACGGGCGCCGCGGTATCCCTTGGCAAGCTTAAGAACTTTGTTTCGTCTGCGTCTCGCTTTGAATCCTCTTTTTACTCTTGGCATTGTGTTACTCCTTCACAATGAGATATGCGGACCGAGCCGCTGACTGGATCTGAAGGAGGAGACTTGACCCCTCAGTTCACAGTACTGAAATTATCGATTGTTAAATATAAGGGATGAGTTTACTGATGTTTTTTTCATCACTTTTATGCACCAAGGTTGCTTGGCGAAGATCGCGTTTACGTTTGGTTGATTTCTTGGTCAATATGTGACTAGTAAAAGCCTTGTTACGACGAATTTTGCCGGAACCGGTCTTTCGAAATCGTTTAGCGGCACCCCGGTTTGTCTTAATCTTTGGCATCTGCCTTCTCCTTTGTATAAAAACTTAAACGAGCTAGTCAGCCCAAAACAGCCGACTAGGCCCGATTATTTTGCGCTATGCGAGGATTATTTTTTTAGCGGAACCAAAACCATGCTCATAAAGCGCCCTGCCATATTAGGGTGGCTTTCAACTTGAGCCTCGTCCGCCAAATCATTGGCAACTCGTTCAAGAATGCGGCGCCCAAACTCGGGGTGGGTGACTTCACGCCCACGAAACATGATAGTTACCTTGACTTTATTCCCCGAACTGATGAAGCGGCGAGCATTTTTAACCTTGAATTGATAATCATGTTCTTCAGTCTTGGGCCGCAATTTGACTTCTTTGACTTCTACCTTCGCCTGTTTCTTTTTGGCTTCAGCGGCTCGCTTACTTTGTTGATACTTGTATTTGCCGTAATCCATGATCCGACAAACTGGGGGAGTGGAGTTTGGTGACACCTCCACAAGGTCAAGCCCACGTTCTTCGGCAGCGGCCAAAGCATCATCAAGAGCCATTACACCGAGTTGGTTGCCTTCATCGTCGACAACTCGAAGTTCTCTTGCGCGGATCGCTTGGTTGATATTGGTCTTGTCCTTACTTATGACGCACCTCCTAATGGTACTGCCGACACTCATCCTCTATGAAACGAATAAAATCCTTGGGTGTCATCGGCGCTAGATTTTCGCCTGAACGATTTCTTGGTGCAACGGTTCCTGTTTCCATCTCTCTGTCCCCTATCACAAGCATATATGGGACTTTTTCCATTTGGGCTTCACGTATTTTGAAACCCAACTTTTCATTTCTCAAATCAGCCTTAACCCGAACTCCCGCATGGCGCAATTCATTGCACACCTGCTTGGCATACTCGGCCTGATTGTCTGTGACATTGAGGATTTGCGCTTGAACCGGTGAAATCCAAAGCGGAAAGTTCCCAGCGAAATGCTCGATCAAGACACCAATAAAACGTTCAATGGCCCCCAGGATAACCCGGTGGACCATTACCGGCCGATGTTTCTCGCCGTCACTGCCAACATAGGTAAGATCAAAACGCTCAGGGAGCGTAAAATCGCACTGGATTGTAGCACACTGCCACTTTCTGTCAAGGGCGTCCTTTAGCTTGATATCAATCTTCGGGCCGTAAAAAGCACCGTCACCTTCGTTTATTTCATAGGGAAGACCGGTATCGTCCAGGGCACTTCTTAAAGCATGAGTCGCCCGAGCCCAATCTTCTTCTGAACCGATAGATTTTTCCGGACGAGTTGATATTTCCAATTCATATTCAAAGCCAAAAATGCCCATTACATCTTGGACAAATTCGAGCACAGCTTTTATCTCGGCGTCAAGCTGGTCGGGGGTGCAGAGAATGTGCGCATCATCCTGGGTAAACCCCCGTACGCGGAGCAGGCCGTGCAGGACACCGCTTTTCTCATGTCGATGAACGGTGCCTAGCTCGAAATATCTCAAGGGGAGATCCCGATAAGAGCGCTTTTTTGATTTATATATCAACATATGGGCCAAGCAATTCATGGGCTTAACCCCATAGCTCTGGTCGTCAACTTCGGTAAAATACATATTTTCACGATAGTTATCAAAATGGCCGGACGTCTTCCAGAGTTCGGTGCGAAGGATTTGAGGCCCTTGGACGATATCATAACCTCTTTTTAGGTGTTCGCGGCGCTCAAAGTCTTCTATCAAAGTTCGTAAAAGAGCTCCTTTGGGATGCCAAATCACAAGGCCGGCACCCGCTTCATCGCTGAATGAAAAGAGGTCAAGTTCCCGGCCTAGCTTACGGTGATCTCGTTTCTTGGCTTCCTCGAGTTGGTGCAGATATCTTTTAAGTTCTTTTTTGTCTGTAAATGCAGTGGCGTAGAGGCGCTGCAACATGGCGTTTTTTTCATCGCCACGCCAATAAGCGCCAGCCACACTGGTCAGCTTAAACGCTTTCAGCATTCCTGTTGAAGGGATATGAGGCCCTCGACAGAGGTCAATGAAACTACCTTGACGATAGATTGAAACCTCTTCTGCATCAAGGTCTTGAATGAGTTCGACTTTGTAATCCTCTCCCATGCCTTGGAACAGCTTGATAGCATCCTCGCGACTTAAAACCTCTTTTTCAATTGTCAAATCCTGCTTGGCAAGCTCAGCCATTTTGTGTTCGATCTTCTCAAAATCATCTGGACTGAACGTATGTGACTCACTAAAAAAGTCGTAATAAAATCCATTCTCAATGGCCGGGCCAATTGTCACTTGAACATCATCGCCAAATAATTCCTTAACTGCTTGAGCCATTAGATGTGCACTCGAGTGCCGATAAATTTCGAGGCCTTCTGGTGTATCTAAGGTAATCAGTTGCAAAGAGACATCTTGGTTAATGGGTGTGCTGGCGTCGGTTAAAACTCCATTGAGCTTTGCGGCCACAGTTTTTCTTGCCAAGCCTTCACCAATCGAACGGGCCAGTTCTAAAGGCGTCGTTCCCGATGGGATTTGCTTGGTTGAACCGTCTGGTAAGGTTACATTGACCATTGTCTCAGCTTTCTTCTTAGCTTTGAACAAAAAGAGGCATCCACGGATGCCTCAGCTTGCCAATTGGGCCAAGTTCATGGTAGGCACGGGCGGGATTGAACCGCCGACCCCTACCGTGTCAAGGTAGTGCTCTCCCACTGAGCTACGTGCCTAAACCCAAAATGCCGGTTAGATTTAGCAGAGGAACCATGCTCTGTCAAGATTTTTTCAACGTAATTTCGAATGTTTGTTAAGTAAACTCTCAACAACGTGATGATCAATCGCCTTGATCTTTTTTATTTAAATTCAACAGAATAATCTTATTGGTACGGCAATCAGGCACAATTCATTTAGCATAATTGTCCAAATGAGCTCAATTCATAATTAAACGTAAGGCCATATCTCCTAAAAGAGTATTATCTCAACCCTGTTTCTGCTCCATCCATGATAAAAACAACTTACGATGCACAGATCAAAAAGAAAAGACAACTTATTCCAGATGATCTTGTTTTGTGCGGATTAACAAGCCTCGCAATTGCGATTATCAATAATAGCCAGGTTTTCTTATCATCAGTATGGATCATAAAAACCCTTAGCTGCCAATGGCTACAGGATTTTTATCGGGAGGAGAAGGTGAAGAGGGTTTACATTACCTGGTTTAATAAATAGGGGCCGACCAATTTTCAAAATAACATGTCCAAATCAAATATTTCCCATAAGTCCTGAATTTTCTTTTCCTTGCTCCGCTTACTCTTTTGTAACGCACAAGTTGCTGATAGCAGTCAGGAATACATTTGTTCCTGAAAATGGGATTTTGAGCATTTGTTTGCTCAAATCACGAATAACCGTGTTGTCATCATTCTCTACTTCTCAATCGGAATGTTTCCTTTTAGACATGTCTCCAATTGAGACTTCAATTTCTTTTCTCGACTCCAGTGTTCACTGACGTCCCTGAGAATTGCCGCAACACCACTTAACTGTAATTCTGCATCTTTTAGCATGACAACCGAGAATTCAACGGACAACCTAGTGCCATCACTTTTTATTGCAGGGACACGCATCATTTCATCTTCCCCGTAATGACTTTTGCCGGTTTGCATGGCCCTGGCCCAACCGTCCCAATGGCGTTGTCGCAAATTCTCTGGAATGATCAAATTGAGCGATTGTCCAATGGCATCATCTTTTTTGACTCCGAACATTCGCTCCGCACCATGATTCCAAAAGCGTATCACCCCTTTTGTGTCGGCGACCAGAATCGCTTCAGGTGCGTGGACAACGATTTGATCAGGCCAGCCGTCGACTGGGGAATCATTTGCAGTCAGTGAACTGCTAGCCGTGGTCGATTTTCCATTAGTTTGTGCAACTTGAGCAGACAGGAGGGTACCAAAGTGACCGAGAAGACCGACACAGCAGAGCATACCCAGCATGCTAAGCACATACAACCATCCATACCAATCATCAACCTTTAAGAGGTCTTGATTTTCGTATCGTAGTCCTGTTGCAGCAAGGCCTAGCACAAATAATGTCAACGCTAATCCAAGTTTTTTGTAAAAAACTGGCGCGTGATGTTTGCCAAAATGTTTATGCCAATCATGTATTCCCGTTGCTAGGGAAAACGGGACAACAGCTACAGATGTGAGCACAAGCCAGAAAACAACATTCTCAAGGCGGGGATGTCCGGTTAATATAGAAGCAAGAAGAAAAATTGCCGCCGTTGGAATTAACCCGTTAGGAAAATGAGCCAACACAGGATGAATTTTGAACGCCGCGACTATTTCATGGAACAGCCCGTTTTTTTCTTCACCGATCTCAATAAATTGAGATCGATCTGACCCACAAATGGGACAGACGTCCGGTGGTTCAGACCCTACATGAATATAGTCGCAAACTGTGCATTTCCAACGTTTTGTCATTTTAATCCTCAAGATCAGAAGTCAGAGAGCTTTCGCAAAACTAAAAGGGGGCTTAGCTAGCCAAAATCCCACTGATGTCTTTTCGCGCCGTGGCAATTGGGACGATATTGTGGTTCCCAACTTACTGTTATATTTAAAGACGATTTTAGGCAAATAAACAGGCACTCAAGATATAATCTTAAGTGCCTGTTTTTATTATGGTGCAGGTAGCTGGGATTGAACCAGCGACCCCTCGCGTGTGAGGCGAGTGCTCTCCCGCTGAGCTATACCTGCAATAATTTGC
>JAFDBS010000005.1 GCA_019313185.1 Deltaproteobacteria bacterium
CCCAGTCGTCGAAGACCGCTTGATATTCGGAGTCGCCGTGACAGTCTGCACAGGTTGTGGACGATGCCCGGTAAACACCTTTGGTGATACCAGTGTGACAATCGGTGCAGGTCATGTCGGCGGCTTCCCCGTACATCAGACTGGGAGTGTCTTCTACCCCTGCTACACCGGTTCCTTGATTCATCGCCAACTGGGCTTCATGACAAACATTGCAATCGGCCATCTGCGGTGCATCGTCAGGTGCATCGGCATGACAGGTCAGGCAAAAGTTCATCCGGTCTGTTTTGGTGGATGGATTATGCACCACACCAAAATGACAATCTCGACAGGTTAGGTCAAAATCTTCAATGTGCAGGGTGTGGTTAAAATGTGAACCACCAACAAACGTGTCTTCCATAATATCCGGCAACCCTTTTCGCTGACGCCAGTCAGGATTGACAACATCGTCCAGCATCCGCATTTTGACCAGTTTCATCGGACCCTTGGTGGTATCTCGAACCGACTTGTTGCCTTGGTCAGAATGGCAGTACAAGCAATGCCAGGACGGCACAAGGTCAGGATGAGGATTGGAAAGGATCTCCAGCTTTTCTTCTTTTGATATTGTAAACTGCATATAAGTATCGTAGAGGCCGCCCAATTTTGCCTTCATGTATCCCACGACCCCAGGTCGCCCATGACAGTCAAGGCAAGACACACCCGCTTCGCCATGTGCTGAATGCTCCCAGGAATCGACTTCAGCCAATGGGCCAAAGCCTTGAGCCGGATGGCACAGATGACAGAATTCTGGCTCTGACGTCATGTGCAGGATTTGAATGTTGACAAAACCGAACACGACGACAAAAACAACCGAAATAATTGTGAACAGGACAATATGCTGCTTACACCAGTCAAAAATGTTCTTCATCTTACAAACCTCGTCAAACTGTTGTTTCGGCCATACACAAAGCAGAGGGCCAGTGTGTTGGGTTGAAGTTAGGATTGCTCCTGCTGATTAATCATTAGAACTTGACCATTGCAAATATCGGGCCTTGAAATTATCCGTAGCGCGTCACTATAAACTGTAGGCAACCTGCCGTATAATACTGATTTAGTGATTCATTGCAACAAAAAACCATGATATTTCAACCTGTTAAATATTCTTAATGTTTTTTTCATGAAATTAATCAAAAAAAGGGAGCGCTGTACAAAAAGCGCTCCCTTTTCTGTTCTCTGTTTTCTCGCCTTCCGTGGCCGTCTATTGATCTACAGCTAGTGGCCACTGCCTCCCATAAAAGCAAAGACCATTAAGATCAAACAGGCGATGCCAGTAAACAGGGCAATATAACCAAATGCCTTGAAGCAAAAATCATAGACTGGCCCACTGACCTTCTTACATACGTAATCATCTGTAAGGCCCTCTTCTTCATAGCGCCGCCATTGGTCGCCTCGTTCTTCGATCATTTCTTCTTTGGCAATCTGGCCATTGAAAATAACAAAATCCATCGGAAACTTTTCAGGGCGTCCGTGCGTATTGTAAAAATGAACCGTAAATATAAATCCGGTGGCCAATAGCGCCTCATCAGAGTGAATTATGGTTGCGACATTGAACATCCAGCCTGGCATCAAGTAGCCGAAGAACTCAGGGAACCACAGCATCAAGCCCGATCCGCCGATGGCAAACATCCCCCAGAAGACTGCAAGAAAATCGAATTTCTCCCAGTATGTCCAACGCTCAAAGGTTGGCTTTGGGCCCAGGAACAGAAACCAACGAACCATCCCGACAACATCTCGAACATCGCGGAAGTTGGGGCAGAGAGAGTCAGGCCCAAATAGCCGTTGCAACCAGATCCCTTTGATGTCTTTGCGAATGAACAGAAAATCGAAGCTCAGTATCAATGCGGCGATAAAATAATAGAAGGTCAAGACCGCACATCCACGATGTATCAACCCCGAGTAATATGTGCCTCCGAAAAAGTCCATCATTGACTGCGCCCAGTGCTGGTCAGAAAACTTCAAAGGGAGCCCTGTTAGCGTCAATCCAAGAAAGCTGACAATAACGGTCAGATGCAGAAAGATATGGCGTGGCTTGAATCGTACGTACTGCTTGTGCGGTTCGCTGATTTGATGATCTTCCTGACCAGAATGCTGTGCAGCAAGTTTTTGGCGATTCTCCACAAAGCCACGAACCATCCAAAGCAGAGTATGAATCCAGAAGACGGCAAACGTTCCGATCAATAGCCCGGTCATGCTGACATAAGTCCAGTACATAACCGGATAGTTCTCCCGGTCGGTCATGTCCCCATGGGAATGAAACTTTGTAAACTGTTCCGTTGTTTTCGGATGGCATTGAGCACAGGTACCGACCAAATTGGCCGGGTTTACGCTCGACTTCGGATCATCACTGGGCAAAACATTGTGCGAAGTATGGCAGTCAGAGCAGCCTGCCACTTTGTCTGGGTAGCCCAAACGGAAGTTTTTGCCGTGATAGCTGTTCATGTAGGTGCTCACGGCAACATTGAACACGCTGTTGCGCGCCATCATGTCTTTGTCAGAATGGCACTTCAGACAGACCTTGGTGTGAAACTCCCTGTTTTCATGGCTTTCTGGGTCATCCAGCGGTTCTATTTTATGCAAGCCATGGCAATCATGACACGCCGCAGAATCTTGATTGCCAGCCATAACCGCCTGGCCGTGAATGGAATCCAGATAATCCACATGGTCGTCATGACATCCAGTACACTTAGCCACAACCTTGGTCTTATCATTTTTCCAATATGTGTGAGTGTGAATATCATCATGGCAATCAGCACAGCTGACCTCGTGAAGCTGATGGACGCTCGCATAATGTTCTGAGGTTTCGGTTTTGTGACAACGCACACATTTTGGTTCTTCCGGCATAACCTCGCCTGACATGTGGGAATCAAGGGAGGTCACCTCTGTATGGCAACTGGTACAAGCATTCTGTCCATGAACCGACGCACCATAGGCAACAGGAGACACTACGTCATCATGACACTCTAAACATACTTCTGGCGCAATGGCCATCCCATCCTGAGCAAAGACAGGAACAGCGACAAAAACAACAGCGAGGATTCCCAGAAACAGTGAAGACAAGTATGCGCGGTCCATAGGGACAACCTCCTAAAAAAGGGGTTTTGGTGGTTTTAATGCTGAAAATTATATTAGGTGATCATCCGTCTTTTCATACGTTTACTGCGCATGAAAATTTAGAAAAAACGAATAAACATAGTTACTTTTCCAGATTGTCGACTGTATGCAAAAAAAGATTAAAATTTCTTTACCATACGAAAAATTAAAAGTCAATCGTGAAATATTTTAAATAAAAAAAACTTAATATTAGGCTTGCATTCTGGCCATTTTTATGTGAATGATGTTATCAATTACAATGTCCAAGAATCAGAGGGTTGCATGAAGTTTAAAGCATGGCATTCATGGTTTCTCGCGGGAACAGCATTGTTGATTTATATCCTCGGAGGGATAGCAGTTATGCTCGGCCTTGCAATGATTGGTATTATGGGGAACCAGGACTTTTTGGGATGGGGTGAATCGCGGGGACTCGGTTACTTGGCTTTCGGGTTGGGTATCATTTTTTCAATCCTTGGGGTGCTTATTATGCGCATCATGCGAAACCGCAAATGGGCCTGACCTTGGCAAACGCCCATTCGTATCAATCAAACAAAATGGCGGGGCTTAAAAATAAGCCCCGCCATTTTTAGTTTTCGCTGCTCGGGCGATTACTTGCCAAGCAACTGCAGCACAGTGTCCGTAAACGGGTTGGCAAAAAGAATGATCATGGCAACAACGAAAACATAAATTGCCAAAGATTCAATCATCGCCAGACCAATCAACATAATTGTCATGATCTTACCGCTGGCCCCAGGATTGCGGGCAACGCCTTCCACAGCACTCTTGATAGCAAGCCCTTGACCAAGGCCTGTACCGAACGAACCAATAGCCATGCCAAATCCAGCTGCGATCATACACCAAGCGAAAAATTCCATCATTCTACTCCTTTCCTGTTTCTATTTTCCTAAAAGATATAGGACAACTAGCCTCATCGGCTATTAATGTGCTTCCTCAAGAGAGCCGGCAATGTAAATCATTGACAGCAGCATAAAGACAAAAGTCTGGATAAACGCAACGAGTACACCCATAAGCATCATTGGTAACGGAACGATGAAGGGGACCAATGCAAAGAAGATCATCAATACGATCTCGTGGCCATACATGTTACCGAAAAGTCGCAAAGTCAGAGACAATGGGCGGGCCAAGTGACCGATTATTTCAATCGGCACCATCAACGGCGCCAACCAGATGACCGGTCCGCAGAAATGTTTAAAGTAGCCGATACCATGCTCTTTGACACCAATGATATGGGTCATGGCAAAGACGGTCAAAGCCATTGCAGCATTGGTGTTAAGGTTTGCCGTTGGCGGATAAAACCCTGGTATCAAGGCAATCAGGTTTGATGTCAGGATAAAAAAGGCAATCGTCGCAATTAAGGGAAAATATACTTTGCCCTTCGGGCCCATGGTCTCTTCAATCATGCCGTCAATACCGTCTACCACCGGTTCAAAGAAATTTTGCAGTCCGGATGGTATCGTCTGAATATTGCGCTTGACCAGTAAGGCAACCAAAATCAGGAGGATCATCACCAACCAAGTATAGGTCACGTGCGGACCAAAATGAAGGTGCATTTGGTGCTCGAGCCACTCTAGAAAAAGAAACGGGTGAATCATTGTTAAATTGCCTCCTCTATTTTAAGGCACGCTGTAATGCCAACCAAAACAGGTTTATAATGACCACCGACAGTCCAATCATCAAGCCAACCAGGTTGACTTCAACAATCGCAATCAGTGCGCCGAGCAACACTGCAAGGACGATTAGGCGTATCAAGTAACCAAACTGATAACGGTATCTTGCTCCGCCGCTTGGGTTGGCGATCAGCTTTTCCAATGATCGCTGCATCCAGAGAAAACCTCCGGCTGAGACCAACCCTCCACAGAGAATTCCGAGAAGAAGGGAAGCATTACCAAATGGTAAACTGACACCCATCAATACAGCCAGCACAATCCAGTTGCGTCGTGTTAACTGTGCAGGCAGTTGCTCAAGTGTTGTCGCCATCACCCAGCTGGTCCTGATCGTCGTCCTGTTCTCGCAAGGCCCGCCGAGTCAGGATGAAGATATTCCGAAAACCCGACGCTATGCCAAAGCCTAGCCATATCAGAGTCATCCAGGGAGACGTTCCCAACCAGTTGTCCAAGGTGTATCCGATAAACAGGCCAATAAATGAGGCGGCCACCATAGAAATCCCCAGGCTTGATAAAAACCCCAAGGATTTAATAAGTTGGCGCTTGTCGTCGGCCATAATAATTGTATACAGAATACACCAGGATTTTAAGCCTCCACTTGATAGCACATGGCTTTTTGGCTGTCAACCGGTTTTTCCCAAAGGCTCCACCCAGGAAAAGTTAAAGCTAAAGTACACTTTTCTGCCTCACGAGGGTCCTGACAAAACCAACCCCGATAGACTGTTCTTGCCCGGTTATTAATCATAGAAATTTTGTAACAAAGCGTGCATAATGTTACGTAACCTAGCGATACAAGCGCTTAATTCAAATTTGCTTATAAAGGAGAACCTAATGAAAAAGCTGTTTTTTATGAACCTTGTTTTTTTGGCTGCAGCCCTCGTTGCGACAAATGTTTTTGCCGAAGAACCGGCGA
>JAFDBS010000006.1 GCA_019313185.1 Deltaproteobacteria bacterium
AAATATTCAAGAGCTCAAAGTTCCTAGGCGGTGAGGAGTTCATCAATGCGCGGGGTAATAAATATGTTTAATCGATTATGGACGACTAGAAGTCGCTCTAAAGGCAGCCAGATGCTTTATGCTGCCAGTATTGGCCTGATGTTTTGGGGTGGACTAACTTGGGCTGCTGATCAGACCAACCGTTTGATCTCTGTCGGAAAGGATGTTCAGGCTGAACTACCAACCGTTCTTATGCGTACAAGCGAGCCAGTTGGATATCGCTACACTGTCTATGATTCTTTTGATCCAATTCGCGTCGTGGTTGACTTCCCAGGAATGGACGTAAAAGATTTGCCCGAAGTGACCCCGATTAATCAAGGAGCGTTACGGGAAATCCATATTAAAAAATTTGACCTTGCCTCCGGAAGTCTCACCCGTGTGGAGATCATTCTTGAAAAGGCAACTGACTACCAAGTGACCCTTGATAAAAGAGAATTTCGTTTGGCGTTTGGCGATAAGAGCGCCATCGCACAGCCAGACAAAGAGGCTTCAAAACCGCAAGCTCCAGCGAGCCCTGCTCCAGTGCCCGTTCCAGAGGCAGCACCCGCTGCACGTGTGTCTGAGGTTCCCTCTGCTCGCCTTCAATCGGCTGACGTTCTTGAACAGGTATCCATTACACCTGGCTTGGCAATTCTTAAAACCAACGGCAATATCGATAAATATAAGTACACGGAATTGGATTCTCCCCCTCGCTTGGTGATCGATATTTATGGAGTGCGACCGGGTTTCCAACAACGATCCTTCGCTGCTGAAAACGGTATAAAGCAAATCCGGATTGGCGTTCATCAAGATAAAACACGACTTGTGTTTGATGCTGCTTACGACACCCTTCCGGCGTATGAAATCACTCAAAAAATTACCGATATCGAGGTCTCATGGCAAGACTCAGCGAAAATGTCAAAGCCTCATGAAAAGGCTGATACACTGACCTTGGCTGCTTTTGAAGAATCAGCGGCAAACGAGATGGACGTCAAGCCGGAATCCACTGCCGGGAGCGAACCCGTTGCCGTCGCTGCCGTTGAGCCGGCTTCGACTGAAGTTGTTGCGTCAACGACAACAGACGTTGAAAAACAAGATTCCCAACTTCAAGAAGAGACAGTGCTGAAGGCAACCCCCGCAGAGCCTGTTAACCCAACTTTTAAAACATCAACCGTTGAAGTCAAATCCATCGAGTTTCTTAATGACAACGGCCGAAGTATTCTCGAGGTTAAACTGTCTGAACCAGCAGACGTCACTTCGCCTGTCAGAGAGGGCAACCTGGTTCGCTTTGAAATCAAAAACGCGAGGATTACCCGGGCTTTAAGACGGACCATTGACGCATCGGCGTTTCCAAGCGCAATGATGTCAGCCACGCCTTACACGGTCACAGAGCGCAATGTTCAGAATGTTCGCGTTGCCATTGATCTCAGAGGTCCCGTCGCCTACGCGTTGGAGCAGGATGACAACGTGTTGAAGTTCGTGGTTGATGATGGGGCTTATGCAGAACCCGCACCTGCTCAACTCACTCAAGTGGAAGTCACTGCACCGAAATCTCATTTGACTGGTGAAAAGCCAAGCCAGCAAGAGTCTTTGTTCGATCGTTCACTTAGCTCTCCACAAACCGCCGACGAGATGGCCATTGAGGCGACAAAATACACAGGCGAAAAGATTTCCCTGGTTTTCGATAGCGCTGATGTGCGGAGCATTCTTCAACTTATCGGCGATGTGAGCGGTCTCAATGTGTTGGCCAGTAGTGACGTTGGCGGCACGATCACGCTGCGCTTGATTGATGTCCCCTGGGATCAGGCTCTGGACCTGGTTTTAGAAACGGCCAATCTCGGTAAAATTCAGGACGGCAACGTCTTGAGAGTTATGCCGATCAGTAAGATCCGCGAACGTGAGCAAGCTGTCATGAAGGCCAAGCAAGAGGATATTGAGGTCGGTATTCTTGAAACCCGCGTCTTCGAGATCAGCTACACATCGGTAGATGACATGAAGACTTTCCTCAATGATCTTAAATCCGAACGTGGATCGATTATTGCCGACTCCCGGAATAAACAGCTGATCGTTAAGGATGTTGTTTCTGTTTTGAACCAAATGTCTGAAATGATCAGTCAGGTTGACCGCCCGGAACGTCAAGTTCTCATTGAAGCACGGATTGTCGAAGCGAGTACGACCTTTGCCCGTGATTTAGGTGTAAAATGGAACTTTGACTATCAAAACGAACGTAACCCACGAAACACAACAAAAGGGGCAACAGATCTTGACCAAGCACAGTTAGGGTTGGGCGGATCGTTTCTCATCCCGGTCACCAACCCGTCTGCCGCCGGGGTTGCGAGTGCCATAGCATTTGGTGGGTTGGACGACTCGATCAATATCGATCTCAGACTTTCGGCCCTGGAGTCATCAGGAGAAGGGCGCATTGTCTCAACGCCTCGCGTCAGTACCCTTAACGGCGAAAAAGCCGTGATTGCCCAAGGGACAAAAATTCCTTTTTCTACGGTCAGCGATACCGGGACGGATATAACCTTCGAAAATGCAGAACTGAAACTTGAGGTTACTCCTGAGATCAATCCAGACGGCAGCGTGATACTGGAAATCAATACCTCAAACAGTTCCGTCGGCAATGTAGTGCCCACGGCAACCGGCAATGCCGTATCAATTGATGAGAAGAAGGCGGAGACCAAGGTCCTTGTCCGCGACGGGCAGACCACCGTTATCGGCGGTATTTTCGTTGAAAGTGAACAAGACGGCGCAACCGGCGTACCGATTTTAAAAGATATCCCCATTATGGGCCATTTGTTCAAATCAACAACCAAAAGCCGTGAGAGACGTGAGCTTCTGATTTTTATCACTCCGCGTATTCTCGAATCTTGATAGATTGAACCCGATAAACATCGAAGAGGACAGGCGACCCCTGTCCTTTTCTGTTATAGTGCATTTTGCCTGGGTGGGTACGACCTGTGATAACAAACCCAAAAAAACTTATTTTTTTAACAGGTTTCATGGGAGCAGGCAAAACATCAGTTGGGCGGTTTCTTGCGGACCTTCTGTCTTGCCGTTTTATTGATCTGGATCAGTTAATCGTTGAGACTGAGCAGAAAACGATCAATGAGATCTTTGCGGACAAGGGCGAGACCTACTTCCGTGAATGTGAAACCACTGTGTTAAGGCATTTATCCGTGGAAGAGACAGCCGTTTGTTCGACCGGAGGCGGAATCGTTTTACGCACGGAAAATCGCGAATGGATGCGACAAATCGGTGTGATCATATATTTAAGGGCTGAATGGCCTACGCTCAAAAAACGTCTGTTATTAAGTCGAGACAGACCATTAATCAAACAAGAATCAGATTGGTCGGACGTGAAAAGGCTCTGGGAACAACGACAAACATTCTATTCGGCTGCTGACCTGATCATTGATACGGATAATTTGGCTCCCAAACAAGTAGCGAAAAACATTGCTGCCCATCTGCAAAAAGGAAACTTGATTAATGATTAAGAAAGTGGTGGTTGGGTTAGGTAATCGCAGCTACCCAATCTGGATTGGCCAGGACATTTTACCGGTATTGGGGCAAGTTCTTAAAGAACATGACTTTCCCAAACAGGTTGCCGTGATAAGCAATCCAACCGTTGGACAACTATATGCCCCCCAAGTGGTTGAATCATTAACCAAGTCGGGTCTCAAAGTCAGTGTGATCAACATACCGGATGGTGAACAGTACAAAACGATTGAAACGTTAACGCAAATATATGATGTTCTTATTGAACGGCGATTCGATCGTTATACAGGGTTGGTTGCATTGGGCGGAGGTGTTATTGGCGACATTACCGGTTTTGCCGCTGCCACATATTTGCGGGGCATACCATTTGTTCAAGTCCCGACGACATTGTTATCCCAAGTTGACAGTTCTGTCGGTGGAAAGACCGGTGTCAACCACGCGCAAGGCAAAAATCTTATAGGCGCTTTTTACCAGCCATCCCATGTACACATCGACGTTAACGTTTTGAAGTCCCTTTCAGACCGGGATTTTTCATCGGGGGTGGCAGAAGTTGTCAAATATGGAATTATCAGAGACAAAACATTCTTTGAATGGCTGGAACTGCATCGCGACGGACTATTGCACCGCGACGCTGAACTGTTGGTGGATGCCATAATGATGTCTTGCCAAATTAAGGCGAATGTTGTAGAAAATGACGAAAGAGAGCAAAATTTAAGGGCGATTCTCAACCTTGGTCATACTTTTGGGCATGCTGTGGAAACCCTTTCGGGCTATGGTGTGATTAAACATGGAGAAGCTGTGTCAATTGGTATGGTTATGGCCGCTCGCACTGCACATCATTTGCAAATCTGTAGCCAGCATGACGTAAATAGAATACTGAGACTGCTTGAGCATTTTAACTTGCCGGTTAATCCTCCGGAATTCAGTGCAGCTGAGTATTCTGCGGTGATGACGCATGACAAAAAAGTCAAGGATGGTCAAGTCCGTTTGGTTCTCAATCACGGTATAGGGAACGCAAAACTACATCACGTCGATAATCTAGAGGAATTATTGGATGGGCTGTTAAACTAACGGATTTCTGAAGAGGGACTATGACGCAAGGAACTCATGGCGGTAATTTAATTAGTAAAATTGAAAGTTACCTGCAAATTGTTACAAAAGACCCTCGGTCTACTGCTTTTGTTCCCCTAGCCGAGGCCTACCGGCAGGTAGGCTTGCTCGATGATGCTCTCGAGGCCGCGCGATTAGGCACTCACATGCTTCCACACTTCAGCCCTGGATTTGCAACCCTGGGCAGAATTTTGGGACAGATCGGACGCATTGACGAGGCCATGGCAGCTTATGCGCGGGCCCTTGATATTGATAGCGAAAGCCAAGTGGCACTCGCCGGCTTGGCGCGTCTTTATATGACCAGAGGAGAACGTGACGAAGCCCGTAGAGTCCTGAGGCAAGGCGCAGAGTGCCATCCAGGTGATGAAACCTTTCGCAATATGTTAAAAGCCCTTGACCTTCCAAGGCCGTGGGCAGAAATTCACAGTTCCCCGCAAGTTGAGGATACCTGTAAGGAGTTGGGACAAGGCACTCTAGCTCCAGTTCACATTCCCGAAGAAGGCAAGCCCATTCCAACTGCAACACTGGCTGAAATTTACGTCAGGCAGGGTCTAATCGATAAAGCTATCAAAGTTTACGAGGAAATCCATTCAGCGGATCCTGAAAACGGTTCTGTCCGGGCGCGCCTGGAGTTTTTACGTCAAAGTGGCCAGGAAGGCTTACCAGATGACGGGCATGAACAGCAATCCCATATCGCCACATCCGCTAAGGTTATCTCAATCAATGGCCGGAAAGGGTCTCCGCATGAAGAGGAGGCATCTGGAGAAAAAGACAAAAGTGCCGAAACAGATACGCAATCGTTGTTGGCGATATTTGAACGTTGGCTAAATGCTATTCAACAGAGGAAATCCCATGTTTAAAGAGATCCTGAAGCGGATCGTTAACGAAACGGGAAATGCTATTGGCGCCGTATTGATGGGTTTTGATGGTATTGCGATTGACCAGTACCTTCATCGTGAAGAAGGCCTTGATCTACAGGTGATGGCAATTGAATATTCAACTGTACTCAAAGAAATCTGTCATGCCGCAGAAATCCTGAACATCGGCACAATGGAAGAAGTCTCGATACGGACGCAAGATTTCACCACCATAATTCGAGTTATTGCCGAGGGCTATTTTGTGGCGCTTACCCTCCAACAGGATGGAAATTTTGGCAAGGGCCGCTATCTTTTAATGCGTGAGCAAAATGCCTTGGTCGAAGGGTTAGCCTAATGTCTCAAAAGATTCTCGTGTTGCATGGGCCCAACCTGAACCTTTTAGGTTCTCGGGAGCCAGAACTTTATGGGCATCGAACTCTCGAATCACTCGACAACACTTTGAAAAACTTAGCTGCCGAACTTGGGGTTAATATTATGAGCCTTCAATCGAATCACGAAGGTGAATTAATCGATCGTCTCCACAGTGCTGCTCAAGAGGGTTTTACAGGGGTCATCATCAACCCTGGCGGCTTTACCCATACCAGCATTGCTCTCCGGGATGCAATTTCTGCAACAGCATTGCCGACAGTCGAAGTACATCTGTCCAATATTCATGCTCGAGAAGAATTCCGAAGGCATTCTTACATTGCAGGTGTGGCAATAGGCCAGATTTGTGGGTTTGGTACAACCAGCTATGAGCTTGCCTTACGTGCCTTGCTTGCACGTCAGCAACGATAAACCTTTGTTTTTCCATGAATTTTGATGTTCGCAGGCAGAAAGCTCAGAAGCTTCTGTCAAACCTTGGGCTTGACGCTCTTATTTTGTGTCAAGGCGAAAATCTTCGCTATTTCTGTAATTTTACAGGGACCGACGGGGTGTTCATTCTGACCGCGGACCAAACGGTATTTTTAACCGACTCTCGTTATACTACCCAGGCCGGTCAACAAGTTATTGCAGATGATATACAGGAATACAAAGTTAAAGCCGATGCGGTTGCCAAATACCTGGGCGGTCAGTCCCTGTCAAAGTTCGGCTTCGAGGCGAGCATTGCCTTTGCAATGTTCGAAGATTTACGAAATAGCGGGCAACCATCGTGGCATTGGCACGCTCTTAGGGACGAACTTGAGAAGATTAGGTTGATTAAGGACGATCAGGAAACCGATCTAATCAGACGGGCGGCGAGATTAAACAAAAAAGCCCTTGAAGACGTTCTTCCGATAATTCAACCCGGAGCGATTGAGCGTGATATCGCCTTGGCACTTGAATTTTCACTTAAAAAAAATGGTGCCGAAGAGAAGGCCTTTGATTTTATTGTTGCATCAGGACCACGTGGTGCCTTGCCACATGGGATTGCCAGCAATCGGGCCTTGCTGCACAGTGAATTGGTTACAATTGATTTTGGCTGCTGTTTTCACGGATACCATTCTGATGAGACGGTGACGCTGGCTGTCGGTCTCATAGAAGACGAACTTAGGAAAATCTTTGACATTGTTCTCGAAGCGCATGATCGAGCCATTCAGACGGTTTCCCCTGGGATCCCACTCATAGATATCGACAGGGTCGCCAGGGACTATATTGAAAGTGCCGGGTACGGCGTTTACTTTGGTCATGGGCTTGGCCATGGGGTCGGACTCGATGTCCATGAAGCACCAACGGTTTCTCCTCGATCAAAAACCGTTGCCGAGCCCGGTATGGTTTTCACAATAGAACCGGGGATTTATCTGCCGAATATCGGTGGAGTACGCATAGAGGATATGGTCATTGTGACTGAAGAGGGCTGCCAGGTTCTCACATTAATCCCTAAAACGTTTCGCAATATTTTGGTAAACTGATTTGGTATCAAACTTCATCAAATGACCTCTGCACACCGAGGTAACATCCTAAGGAGGATATGCTATGGAGATTAAAGACCTCAAAGCGCTAATCAAAATAATTACAGAAACAGATGTAACTGAGTTTGAGATGGAGAATTCCGAAGAACGCATTATTATCAAACGAGGCCCGGAAAAGGAGTTGGTGCAAGTAACGGCCCCGATCAGCCAAGCTGTGCCTACGGCACCCCCACCACCCCAAGGGACCGTTGCAATCTCTGCGCCTCCGGTTACAGAGAGCACCGAAGCCGACGACCAGTACGAAACCATTAATTCCCCAATTGTTGGGACCTTTTATCGTCGGCCAAGCCCTGAAGCGGATGCTTTTGCCGATGTTGGCAGTATTGTCGATCAAGGACAAACCGTCTGTTTGGTCGAAGCCATGAAGCTGTTTAATGAAATAGAAGCAGAGTTCAAATGCAAGATTATTGAAATTCTCAAAGAGGATGCAGCTCCAGTCGAGTTTGGTGAACCGTTATTTAAGGTTGAGCGACTCTAGGAGGAGACCGAGGCATGTTTAAAAAAATTCTGATCGCCAACCGCGGCGAAATTGCATTGCGAATTATTCGGGCTTGCAAAGAACTCGGTATTCGGACGGTGGCCGTTCATTCGGATGCCGACGCCGATTCGCTGCATGCTAAGATTGCTGATGAAAGTATCTGTATCGGCCGCGCGCCAAGCAGTGAAAGCTACCTGAATATGAAGGCAATCATCAGCGCTGCTGAAGTGACTGATGCCGAAGCCATTCACCCGGGCTATGGATTTTTGGCTGAAAATGCTGAATTTGCTGAAATTTGCCAAAATTGCGGGTTAACCTTTATCGGGCCAACTCCTGAGAACATTCGCCTTATGGGGGACAAAATTGCAGCACGCCAATCTGTTGTTCAAGCGGGTGTGCCAATTTTGCCGGGAACCAAAGAAAATGTTCCATCAGTTGACGAGGCACAAAAAATTGCCGAACAAATAGGCTTTCCTGTCATCGTCAAAGCGACCGCCGGAGGTGGTGGTAAAGGAATGAAAGTCGTCCATTCCCCTGCCTCGTTGCCCAATTTGTTTGCTACCGCTCGCGCCGAAGCACGCTCTTCTTTCGGCAACCCTGATGTATATATTGAAAAGTTTTGCGAAAAACCCCGGCATGTCGAAGTTCAGATTTTAGGCGACAAGCACGGCAACGTTATTCATTTGGGAGAACGTGATTGCTCTATTCAGCGACGCCATCAAAAGTTGATAGAAGAGGCGCCTTGCCCTGTCTTGAATGCGTCCACCCGAAAAAAACTTTGTGATTGTGCGGTCGGAGCGGCACAGGCAATTGGATACACCAGTGCCGGCACCATGGAGTTTTTGCTTGATTCCTCTAACAATTTCTACTTTATGGAGATGAATACACGTGTTCAAGTTGAACACCCGGTAACTGAGATGGTTACGGGTATCGATATCATTAAAGAACAGATTCGTTCGGCTTATGGCGAACCGTTGCGCTACAAGCAAAAAGACGTGAAAATTAGGGGCCATGCGATAGAATGTCGGATCAATGCGGAAGACCCTGAGCGGTTTTCTCCCTCACCGGGTAAGATTGACGGCTACCATCCTCCCGGTGGGCTGGGTGTCCGCATCGACAGCGCCGTTTACGATCAATATACGGTGTTGCCCTATTATGACTCCATGATCGCGAAGTTGATTGTTCATGCAGATACCCGAATAGAGGCGATCAAGCGAATGGAACGTGCTCTGGATGAATTTATCATCGGCGGGATCAAGACAACGATCGAATTTCATCAGCGGATCATGTGCAACAAGGATTTTATCGACGGAGATATTGATACCGGATTTTTAGAACGTACAAAGTTGTAAATATTAATGAAAGGCCAGGCTTAACTGGCCTTTTTTAGTCAGAGCGTATTGTAATGACAGCTTGGCGATTGGTTCAGTCCGGAGTCGGTGCCGGTGCCATGAACATGGCGATTGACGAAGTTCTTCTTAACTCAGTTGCCGCCGGTGTCAGCCAGCCAGTGCTGCGATTGTATGGCTGGTCTCCTGCAACTTTGTCGCTTGGCTACGCTCAGTCAATTCACAGCGACATTGACTTCAATTTTTGTCAGCAAAGCGGTATCGACATTGTGCGACGGGCAACAGGCGGTCGCGCAGTGCTGCATGACAAGGAAATGACCTATGCGGTGATTGCACCGACAACCCTTGACTGCTTTGGCAGGTCGATTCTTGAATGTTACCGGGCCCTGGCAGAAGTTTTACAACACACTCTAAATCTGGCAGGATTGTCTGCACTACTCGTCCCGGGAGAGCACCAAGGCGGTCATAGCAACCCTTCCCGGGCAATTTGTTTTTCGGCACCGTCACAATATGAATTGGTAATCGGCGGTCGTAAAGTTGCTGGGAGCGCACAGAAAAGAAAAGGGGCAGCATTTCTTCAACACGGCTCTGTGCCCATTGAGTTAGATTTAACCGTATTAGGGAGAATTCTAAAAATTAAAACTGGACAGGACCGGGCAGGCCTTGAGAAAGTAGGCTGGCTCAATTTTTGGTTAGAAAAACCCTTAACGAAAACCAAGCTAGAAGGGTTCTTAATTGAGGCTTTTCAAAGGCATTTATCAATCGAATTCGTACACTCCTCTTTGACAAAGGAGGAGTTGGCTGAGGCTGCCGAGTTGCGGAATGAGAAATATGCCCATTCAAACTGGACGTTTTCGCGTTGAAAAACAGAATATAATTTTTTCGGTCTAGTTGAATTGACATCATCATTGAATTGTCTACCAATCTTACGAGGAACATCATGAAGAATATTATGATTGGCTGTTTGGCAATATGTCTTGCGTTACTCTGCTTGGGCATGGGAGGAATAGGCGGCTATCCGGAGGGAACCGTACCGGAAACTGAGATTGATATTCAAGCAGTTGTGACTGACCGGGCCGGGGTGACGACGAATATCACGCAATTTTCCATGGACGGGAAAATCATCTTGAAGGCATCTCATGGCCGGGGCGTTTTGACGGTTCCCTTTCAAAACGTTGCAACGATCAAATTTGGCGAGACTCTCAACAATGAAATCAATGCCAGTGTGGAATTGAAATCTGGCGAATGGATGGATATGAAGGTTAGTGGTCGTGCACGTTTTTATGGTGCAACGGATTTCGGTGCGTACCAAGTCAGAGCCAGTGATGTCGCAGAGATTAGAATTTTGTAGTGACCCGCCTGCTTTACTGTCTGTGACCCCGGAAATGATGTGTGCCTTATGCCGTTAAAAGTCGGTTGTATCGCATATTTGAATATTCTCCCTTATTTTTATTACCTTAAAGAAGCTGGCTTTGAAGGCGAAGTTGTGTCCGGGGTGCCATCTGAATTGAATCGAATGTTGTCATCTGGCGAAATCGATGCTTGTCCTTCTTCTTCTTTTGAATATGGGCTGAATGCGAAACAATACCTGTTGCTCCCGGGGTTCTCGATCAGCAGTATGGGCTCAGTGCAAAGTGTCCTGTTTTTTCAACATGAGACTCATCGATCTGCCCGGCACAAATCTATTGCCTTAACCGGAGAGTCAGCCACCTCAATTAACCTTTTAAAAGTTTTGTTGTACGAGCTCGAATTCTTTGCTGCCGATGAGGTCAGTTTTGAAATTCCTCAAGGAGCCGTCGAGGATGCATTGCTAAACGGTCAAGATGCCCTTTTGATCGGTGACCGGGCTCTTCATATTGCTAAACAGAAGCCTAAAGGCGTGCGGATTTTCGATTTAGGCTTGTTATGGTATCAATTAACAGGTTTACCCTTTGTGTTTGCGCTATGGATTCTTCGTCGACAATCTGTGAGAGAAGATCCGGAAGCTTTCCGGAAATTTAAGGACACCTTAAGTCTTTCTTTTCGGCTGGCGTTTGATAATTTAGAGGTGCTGGCTAAATCCTCTGTGGGACAAACAATCTGCGACCAGAGTGAGTTGGTCCGATATTGGCAAAACATATCTTACGATTTAACCGACCTGCACCTCAAAGGGCTAAAATTGTTTTTTCAACTCTGTAAAAAATATGAGCTATTAAATGATGTGCCAGAGTTCCATTTTTTTGATTCGTCTGTGGTTTAATCAATCTGCAGCGATTTGATGTAGTCGGCTAAAATTTGTCCATGATCAAAGCAGAGGGGGGATGGCAGTTCGTTCAATGAAAACAGTTCTGTATGAGATGCGTCATCACCAGGCTTGAGTGAACCAAAGCCATCTGCAGAGAAAACAAATGAAATGTTATGTTGACGTGGATCTCGCATGGGATCAGAATACGCTCTAAATTGTTCGAGGTTTTGTAATTGCAAGCCAGTCTCTTCTGCTGTTTCGCGGATAATTGCTTCTTCTAAACTTTCGCCATAATCAACAAACCCTCCCGGAAGGGCCCAGCCAATTGGCTCATTGGTACGTTTGATCAGCACAATCTTGCGGTCAAGACGAATGATCACATCAACGGTGGGAAGTGGATTGCGATAGTGTTGAACCGCAGCGCCGCAATTGGGGCAAATCAAATGTTTTTTCACGAAAGAAAACCTCCTGTTGACAGGTTAATCTGATTTGCATTAATAATAACCGAATTCTTGATGATTGCCCGGGTGGTGGAATTGGTAGACACTGGGGACTTAAAATCCCCTGGCTTAACGGCCGTGCGAGTTCGAGTCTCGCCCCGGGCACCATTAGCAAAAAAGGGTTGGCCACACTGAGCCAACCCTTTCTATTTATCATGATATGCAGAGGTGCTCAAGATTGTGAAAATTTTGTGACAACAGGTCACAAGACTTCGCAACCAATCACGGAACCGCAGACCTTGTTGTTTCACGTGATATGTTCATAAGTGTACCGATGTTTCGACATGGCATGCTAAGCTGTAAGCACACAACATCTTCGGTTTTTGCTAAAGCTGCTGTCAGGAAACCAATATATGAACATCATATATGGATATAGGACATCATGAGAATAATGATCTTGCTTATTGGTGCAGCAGTTCTCGTATATTTTATCACCGGTATTTGGGGAACGTATACGAGAAGACAGCGCTTCTTAATGGCACTTGGAACGTATATTGTCGTGTACTTGGCCACGATATTTGTCCTGGTTTTTCTTGAAAACGGCCAATGATTAAAGCGGATGGTTTCAGTTTATCAACGAAAAAATCCTAATCGGTTTGAGAGACCATCTGCTGCGAAAAGGCACTAGCAATTCTTGTCCCCTCTTCCCTGAACCATTGCAAAAAATTCTACCCCGGGTTCTTGAAAAGACGTTTTCGAAGAAAGTCTGCACCAAAGATCAGCGGCACCCCCACCCAGGCAACTCCGTAAACTTGCCAGTCGACAGGCCCTGTTCCGAGAATGGCCTGCAACCAAGGAACATAGAGTAGTGCCCATGAGAAAACGATTTGGATACATATCCCTGCCAGCATCAGGTGGTTTTGGAGGATTCCCTTGTCGAGCCCCGAACGTGACGGATGTCTTCGGCCGATCAAGTTGCCGATCTGCATCAGCAGAATGGTGGCCAGGGCAATGCCTGTAGCGGAGCGGTAGAGAGGGGAATCAGTTGCCAAGTCGTTGCCAAATTGCCAACCGCCATCCAGAAGCACCCAGAAAAAAAGGCCGAGCGACCAGGTGGCTTCCAGCAAGCCAAGGAACAGGTAGCTATGCAGGACCAAGGCTGGGCTTAGCAGTCGAAACTCTCGGCTTCGCGGTGGTTGTGCCATGGTTTCAGGTTCTGGTGGCTCTTGGCCAAGAGCCATTGATGGTACGATGTCGGTGCCGAGATCGATGGACAGAATCTGAATCACGGTCAGGGCCAGTGGTACTGGCAGGAGTATGTAGAGCAGGTAGGGTAAAATTTCCGGGCCATTGCTGACCAGAACATAGTTGGTGAACTTACGGATGTTATTGAACACCGTGCGGCCTTCCTCGATACCGGCTACAATCGACGCAAAGTTGTCATCGAGTAAAATGATTTGCGCCGCAGCCCGTGCGACATCTGTTCCGCTTTGTCCCATGGCTATACCGATGTCGGCAGCTTTCAGGGCTGGGGCATCATTGACGCCATCACCGGTCATTGCCACCACCCTGTCGAGGTTTTTCAAGGCCATGACGATTTTCATCTTTTGCGACGGGCTGGTTCGTGCGAAAATCTGTACACCGCCGGCTAAAGCATCTTCGAGTTCTGCGTCGGTCATCGTCTCCAGCATGTCGCCGGTCAAAATACGATTTCGTGGCAGGTCGGCGGACACGATTCCACAGCGCAAGGCAACAGCCAGTGCTGTCTCAGGATGATCGCCGGTGATCAGAATAACTGCAATGCCAGCAGCATGGCATTGCTCGAGGGCTTGAGGAACCTCGGGTCGCAAGGGATCCTCGATACCGAGAAAGCCATACAGGACAAGCTCATGCTCCAGTTCCTCCTGTTTAATGTTCTCGTTGGGAAAAACATCAAGTGACCGTCCGGCGACAGCGACGACCCGGTAACCGTCTTTTGCAAGGTGGTTCATCGCAGCGTCCGCCTGGATCAGGTCTTTTTCGGTTACTGGGCTGGTGGTCGAATCTGGACTTGCAATACAGGTTATCATTGGCCTGAGCGCTTCCCAGGCTCCTTTAACAGCAAACACCGGCCGACCATCTATACTGCCAATGCCCCCGGCGCGCTTTTTGTCGACATCGAAGGCAAAATGCCTGTGTACTGATTCCGAGAACTCCTGGACCTGGCCTTCCTTGAGAAGCCGTGCGGCAATGGCCACATCAAGCGGGTCGCCGCTGTACTGCTGATCGGTAAGGTGTACATCTGAGGCGCACAGCGCAAGTCGCAGCAGGTACTCGCGATCTTTGCGAGCGATCATGTCTGTGATTTGGGCTGGCAGAACCAGACGGTTGACCGCAAGCTGGTTAAGTGTCAAGGTGCCAGTTTTGTCTGTGCAGTTCACCTTGATTGCTCCGAGGGCTTCAACGGCATTCAAATTGGTTACCAAAACATTTTTGTGTGCCATTCGCAGACTGCCCAAGGCCAATGC
>JAFDBS010000007.1 GCA_019313185.1 Deltaproteobacteria bacterium
AAATTCTGGATGAAGCTTTAGCCATCAACGCTTTGGTCGTTTATACAATCGTTAATCGGGATCTTGCTCAACTCGTTCACGATGAGTGCGACGGTTTCGGACTGACCAACATAGACCTCCTCACACCATTGCTCATGAAATTGGCGGACTCTTTTGGGCGGTCCCCAAAAGAAGCTCCGGGGCTGCTCCATGGTGTTGATGAGGCCTACTTTAGGCGGATAGAGGCGATCGAGTTTACCGTCAAGCACGATGATGGGCAAGAGCCGCGCAACTTACATCAGGCTGACATCGTTCTTGTGGGGATTTCACGGACGAGCAAAACACCTCTATCGATCTATTTGGCTCACCGCGGCTGGAAAGTTGCAAACATCCCTCTGGTCAAAGGGATTGAGCCACCTGAACAGTTGTTTTCTGTAGACGGTTCTCGGGTCGCAGGGTTGTTGATCGACCCGCAACGCCTGGTTGAGCTTCGCGCTGCCCGTCTGCGGAATCTCGGTCAAGACCCAAAAGCAGCTTACGCTGATTATGAAGAGATTGAAGAGGAACTCAAGCATGCCCGTAAATTTTTTCGTCGTCACCCCTGGATAGTGATAGACGTATCCGGAAAGTCGATAGAAGAAACCGCTAACGAGGTCTTGGTAAAGCTAAGGCTCAAATAATAGCCGCTCATGATAAGGCAGAGCACAGATTGTGAGTTAGACAGAATCGCAAAATCATTATCGAGAGGAGAAAAACCATGCGTATTCTTGTGGTAGAGGATGAAAAAAAGGTTGCCAGCTTCATTCAGCGAGGTCTGGAGGGTGAAGGATACGAAGTAGACTTGGCCAGTGACGGGGAAGAAGGCGTGGCCATGGGGGAAAAGACCAATTACGATCTTATTTTGATGGACATCATGCTTCCCAAGATGGATGGCCTGAGCGCGATCAAGGCCTTGAGGGAGAAGGAAGTCAGTGCACCCGTGCTCTGCCTCACGGCAAAGGACACGGTGGAAGACATTGTTGAGGGTCTTGATTCCGGTAGTGACGACTATCTGACCAAACCTTTTGCCTTTGCAGAGCTGTTGGCTCGTGTGCGTGCTTTGGTGAGGCGTGGAACACAAGAACGTGGTGCAGAAATTACCTACGCTGATCTCAGGCTAGACCCTGTGGCGCATAAGGTCTGGCGCGGCGACAAGGAAATTGAGCTGACGGCCAAAGAATATGCCCTACTCGAGTATTTTATGCGCAACCCTGAACAAACCTTGACCCGTACCATGATCGCTGAACAGGTCTGGGACTACACGTTTGATTCCTTCACAAACATCATAGATGTTTATGTGAATTATTTGCGCAAAAAGGTCGATAAAGATTTCACCAAAAAATTGATTCACACCGTTCGCGGCGTAGGCTACGTCCTGAAGGAGGACTAGTTGCCAATTTCACCCCTGCAGTCGATCCGCGTTCGTCTGACCTTCTGGTACGCTATGACGCTGGCTGTCATTTTGGCAGTCAGCGCTCTCTTTTCTTACCACTACTTTTCGCATAGTTTACGCAAAGATATTGACAACCAGCTTTACGTTATCGCTGAAACTCTCGAAAATTCCAAAGGTCAGCTACTCGCCGACCAACCAGAACAAAACTGTAATGCCTTAACGGACATCGCTCACCGGCATAACTGGGGAGCGTACATTATGGTGCGTGGCAAGAATTTGGAAACCCTTTGCACTTCTGACAATCTTTTGGACCAAGAGCTCCCCTTTGGACCGGTCGCGAGACAGCAGGCCAGATGGCTACATGCCCACATCGAAAACGAGCAGGTCCATGGCCTGCTGGACAAGAACCTTTCCATTCGACTGCTGTCCTATCCAATCATTATCGACAGCCGGCTGCATGGGGTTCTTCAGATTGGCAAGACTTTGGGTACAATGCAGCAGGCAGTTGAAGAGTTGCGTGTGATTTACTTGGTCGTTGGCCCTTTTGCTATTTTCTGGTTGTGCCTGGGTTGTTGGGTGCTCGCCGATCGGAGCCTCTCGCCGGTCATCGAGGTAACCGAAGCAGCCCAACAAATCACAGCAGACAACCTTGGCTGTCGCCTGCCATCTGTCACACGTCGCGATGAATTGGCACAAATGGTTCACGTCCTCAACCAAATGCTTGACCGCTTGGAAGCTTCGTTTCGGCGCATCCGACAATTTTCTGGCGACGCCTCCCATGAATTGCGCACCCCACTGACTATTCTTCGCGGCGAAACTGAAGTAACGTTGCGGTGGGCCAAAACTCCAGAGGAGTTTCGTGACATGCTGCATTCCAATATGGAAGAAATTGACCGTATGGAACGCATCATCGAGAGTCTTTTAACTCTGGCCAAGAGCGAAGCAGGAGAACTGACCTTAGAGATAAAAAGCCTTAGCCTCAGCGACTTGGTTCAGGAACTCTACCTTCAGGGTCGCATTCTTGGAGAGACAAAAAGCATCTCGGTCGATTTAGATCTTAAAGTTGATCAAGAAATCAGAATCATGGGTGATGAATTGAGGCTTCGACAGTTGTTTCTCAATTTGATATCCAACGGCATTAAGTACACGCAGGATGGTGGCTCTTTGACCATTACTCTGGCCAAAGAGCAGAATATGGCTGTTATCAAGATTTCCGATACCGGAATCGGTATTGCCGAGCAACACTTGCCACATATTTTTGACCGTTTTTACCGCGTTGACAAAGCCCGGAATCGCATGGATGGCGGGACGGGGCTTGGCTTGGCCATTGTCAAGTGGATTGTCGAAACCCACGGCGGCAGCATTCAAGTGACCTCCACACCTAATCTTGGCAGCACCTTTACAGTCCGTCTGCCCATCGAAGGCCCCGCGGACAAAACACCCAAATCAACCCAACTTCGCTGACTGCGCAAAAGAACACTTCACACCTGTGGCTCTGGCGATTGACAGAACGCTGGTGGACAATTACATTGTCCAAAAATCTCCGAGGAGGAAGAAGACCATGACCCCCCTGTTCCACTTACTTAAACACCTTCTGGCTGTGCTGTTGATAACTCTTTGGGCGTTACCGGCGATGGCGGAAGTTCCGGACTTTGTCGAGTTGGCAGACCAACTTAAACCGGCTGTGGTCAACATAAGGACCGCCAAGACCGTGCAGCGCCAATCTCCATCATTCCCAGGACCCCGCTCTCCGGGGCAGGACATGTTTGAAGAGTTTTTCGAGCGGTTTTTCAGAGACATGCCTCAGGAGCCACGCAAGCAACGCTCGCTTGGGTCAGGCTTTATCATTTCGAAAGATGGCTATATCTTGACTAATGACCATGTCGTCAATGGCGCTGATGAAATCATGGTCAAGCTTTCCGATGGCCGCGAGTTTAGCGGCGAGGTGCGCGGCCTTGACCCAAAGCTGGACCTCGCTTTGGTCAAAATCGAGGCCGGTGAAAGTTTGCCCGCGGTGACACTGGGGGACAGTGATAAGCTCCAGGTCGGTGAATGGCTTATGGCCATTGGCAATCCCTTCGGCCTGGAACAGACAGTGACCGTCGGGATCGTGTCAGCGACAGGACGTGTAATCGGTGCAGGCCCTTACGATGACTTCATACAAACTGATGCTTCGATCAACCCCGGCAATTCCGGGGGGCCTTTATTCAATACTCGCGGTGAGGTTGTCGGGATTAACACCGCGATAGTCGCAGGCGGACAAGGGATTGGCTTTGCTATCCCGGTCAACATGGCCAAGCAAATTATCCCGCAACTTCGCGATGAAGGTCACGTTACCAGGGGCTGGTTAGGAGTTACGATTCAGCCCATGTCGGAGGAGCTGGCAGAGACCTTTGGACTGGATCAACCAAAAGGCGCTTTGGTCAATGAGGTTCTTGAAGATTCACCGGCTGCGAAGGCCGGCGTCAAACGGGGTGACATCATTCTTGAGTTTGACGGCAAAGAGATTGACGAGATGAACGATTTGCCACGTATCGTGGCTTCAACACCAATCGATAAGAATGTAAAGATGGTCATTTTCCGGGAAGGCAAGCAGCGTGAGGTCAAAGTCACAGTTGGCAAACTTGATGATGGCAGCAAAACGCTTTCTCGCGAGGATCCCGTTGAAAAAGATTTGCTGGGCCTGAATGTGGCCAACATTTCCGCGGAGCTTGCCGAGCGCTATGACCTGAAAGACGGACAGGGTGTTGTGATCACTCGGATTGACCCTCAAGGGGCGGCCGCAGAGGCGAACTTGAGAATGGGCGACTTGGTTCTTGAAGTGGAGGGCCAGGAGGTGAAAACCGTTCAAGAGTTCCAAAAAGCTGTCGGCAAACCGGAATCTGGTAAGGTTTTGCGGTTTTTAGTCCAACGCCGCCAGACATTATTTTATACCACAATTACCGTGAAGTAGACTGGCCGAACTTAACTAGTCAACCAGGGGGCTCTTCAGTTGGCGATTGAGCCCCCTGGTCATTTAAGTCATTTAAAACCTTGCGCTTGGTCTTCTTCAGGAGTCGAGGAAGGGATTTGTGACTTGCATCGTTTGGTCGCGTCGAGGGCCTACTGAAACCAGAACAATCGGACATCCGACCAACTCCTCTAATTTTTTTAAATAGTCTTTGGCTGCTTGAGGCAAATGGTCAGTCTGAGTCACCCCAGACAGGTCGCTCATCCAGCCTTCGAATTCTTCGTAAACCGGTTTGCAATCGTGAAGGATCTCAGCATCGCGCGGAAATTCCTCAAGGAGTTGACCCCGGTAAGCATACCCTGTGCAGACCTTGATCGATTCCAGGTCATTGAGCACATCCAGTTTGGTTATTGCGAGGCCCGACATTCCGTTCAGGCGCACGGCCTCGCGGACGGCAACCACATCAAACCAACCACAACGTCTTGGTCGTCCAGTGGTTGAGCCAAACTCATGGCCAGCATTGCGCAGATTCTCACCCATCTCATCATGTAATTCTGTTGGAAATGGCCCCTCGCCAACGCGGGTACAATAGGCTTTAGCAATGCCAATGACTGCATCGATATGTCGCGGTGCGACACCTGTGCCGGTGCAGACACCGCCTGTGCACGTCGAAGACGATGTGACAAACGGATAGGTCCCGTGATCAATGTCAAGCATCGTCCCCTGCGCTCCTTCAAAAAGAATATTCTCGCCTGAAGAGATGGCTTGGTTCAGCAGTGTCGAGCAACTACCAAGGTACTTTTCAATCTGCCGAGCATAACCCGAGTATTCATCAAAAACTTGTTCAGCGTCCAGAACAGCTTCCTGGAAAAAGTGTTCTAGCAGAAAGTTCTTTTCCGGGAGGACCTGCTTCAACTTGCGACGAAAAACTTCTGGCCTGGTTAAGTCGCTCAGTCGGATTCCTCGTCGGCCTATTTTGTCCTCATAAGCGGGGCCTATCCCCCGGCCAGTTGTGCCGATTTTCCGGTCGGCATTTTTCTCTCGGGCTAAATCTATTGCCTTATGCCACGGCATGATAATATGCAGGTTGCTGTCAAGGACCAATTGGTTATCGTCCTGCAGATAACCTTTGTTTTTCAGCCCTTCGATCTCATTGAGAAAAATTTTCGGGTCAAGGACTACACCGTTACCGATAATACATCGTTTTCCTGGGTGCAGAATGCCCGATGGAATTAAATGTAAAATCGTTTTCTGGTCACCAACAACTAATGTATGGCCTGCGTTGTTGCCCCCTTGATAACGGACAACATACTCAGCATGCTCAGTATAAATATCAACGACCTTCCCTTTGCCTTCGTCGCCCCATTGGGCCCCAACGATTACAACATTTGCCATGATAACTTTCTCCAAAACGAATTAAAGCTGCAGTCTACCCTCTTCTACAGCGTTGAGATCAACCTTTGTTTCCTGGCCGTCACCGGGACGAATGAGTAACAAGCTGTCCATCGCTTCCGGCAGAATCATAAGATATCGAAAATGCAGCCGACGGGCATAATCAAGACTGGCCTGTCGATCACGAACTAACATTTCCCTGGCAACCGAATACCCTTGCTGGCGAAGCGTAACGGCCAGACGTTGCGCCGGCATTTTGTCCTTGGCCATTGACACCAGAAGGATGTCGGTTCCGCCGGCAGCATGCTGGATCAGTTCCCGGTCTAGAGCAAACAGTAAATTGTACAGATTAAAAGCGAACCCTGTTGCCGGCGTTGAAAATCCGTAGCGCCCCATAAGGTTGTCATAACGACCGCCAGAGCAGACCGCCCGGCCGAAGCCGGAGAGATATCCCTGAAAAATCAGTCCGGTATGGTAGTCGAAGCCACGCAATTCACCGAGGTCTAGAGTTATAAAATCCTCAACTCCATAGATTTTCAGCAAATCAAGAACCTGTTGGAGATTTTCCAATGCCCTGAGGGACTTTGGGTTGCGCACTGCAGCTGCAGCTTTATCAAGCACATCCGGCCCACCGAACAACCGTGGAAGAGTGAGGAGTTCCTCACGTTTTTGATCGCTCAATGGCAGATCTTCCAACAGCTGCTTTAAACTGGACAGGTCTTTGGCCGCGATGGCTGCACAGAGCAGTGCGATGTCATGGTTGTCGAGGTCCAAATCATCGAGAATGCCGCGCAGGAAATCGACCTGGCCAATATCAACTGTAAACTCTTGTGCACCGACCGAACGCAAACCTTCGACGGTCATGGCTATCATTTCAGCGTCTGCTTCGGCACTGTCAAGGCCGATCAGTTCCACTCCTGCCTGAAAAACCTCCCGGTCCTTCCCTAAGCGTTGTTCAGCGTGGCGCAAAACTCGCCCACTGTAGCATAGCCGAAAAGGCAAGGGCATGTCGTGCATGCGTGTCGCAGCAATTCGTGCAACCTGGGGAGTAATATCCGGGGGGAAGGCCACAAGCCTGCCGGTCTGCCGATCGTCAAACCGGAAGGTTTTTTCGCGCAAGTCTTCGCCGAGGCCCAGTTCCAAAACGGCAAGATCCTCCAGGATCGCTGGGACGATTGGCTGGAAGCCCCATCGGTGAAAAATCTGATAGAGAGCGCTTTGAAGAAATTCCAGCTTGGCCGCTTTGACAGGCAAGAAATCTTTGACACCAGTCGGCAACCGCGTTTCAATTATGTTCGACACGTTCAGAACCTTCGCAACAATCCGAACTAGAGTATGATTTGATAGGCATCGGGAATGTGGGGATGAGCCCTGAGCCGCTCCATGACTTCATCTGGTATCCGGCTGTCCACGTTGATTAATGACACGGCCAATCCGTTGATCGCTTGCCGCGATAAATTCATTCCGGCAATATTAACGTTCGCATCACCGAGAACTTGCCCTATAAAACCAATAATCCCCGGTCGGTCTTCGTTGAACAAAACCAGCATATGACCTATGGGGATCCCTTCGACATTACAATCGTCCACCCGCACGATTCGGAAGTCTTGCTTACCAAACAGAGCGCCGCAAACGGAATGTTCGCCTTTACTGCCAACGACAGTCATTCGAATCATGCTGGCAAAGCCTTCCGTCCTCTGGCTGCGGGTCTCTGTGACCCGGATTTGGCGCTCACGTGCAAGGTGGGGTGCGTTGATATAGTTCACTTCAGGACCAACCATTGGGGTGAGCAAACCCTTTAAAGCAGCCATCGTCAACGGCTCAACAGGGAAGTTCGTCACTGTTCCGGAAAACTCCAATCGGGCTTCAATCAGGCCTTTGGCATAAATTTGCGCCTGAAACGACCCCAGGCGTTCGGCCAAATCGATATAAGGCCTTAGTGTGGCAAGCAAGTCAGCACTAATCGAAGGGACGTTTACCGCGTTCACGATGATCCCGCGCTGCAAAAAGTCTATGACCTGCCGTGTAATTTGAACGGTCACGTTGACCTGGGCATCTTTTGTGGCTGTTCGCAAATGTGGTGTGCAGATCACCTGTTCCAGAGCCAGCAACGGATTGTCTGCTGAAGGAGGCTCTTTGCTGAACACATCAATTGCCGCTCCGGCCACTTGCCCTGTCTCAATTGCCTCTGCTAACGCCAATTCATCAATCAAGCCACCGGTGGCACAATTGATGATCCGACACCCTGGCTTGAGCATCGCAAGTGTTTCTGCATCGATAAAGTTTGCTGTATCTGCATTCAGAGGCGTGTGGAATGTCAAAAAGTCCGACCGGGAAAGCAATTCTTCGCGCTCAACCTGCTCGGCGCCAAGCATTCGAACCGTTTCCATAGCCAAATACGGGTCATAAACAATCGTGTGCATCTTAAGCGCCCGAGCCTTTTCAATGACCATGCGTCCAATTTTCCCAGCGCCAACCACACCAAGAGTTTTTCCCGCAACCTCAACACCAAGGAAATGATCGCTCTCCCAATGCCCGGTTTTGGTTGACTGGCAAGCTGCAGGAATTTGTCGCGCCAAGGCCAAGATCATTGCAAGGGTATGCTCAGCCGCTGTCGTTGTGCTGCCGAAAGGAGTGTGCATGACAATCACACCCTTACGGTTAGCGGCTTCGATATCCATGTTATCGGTTCCGACCCCAGCCCGGCCAACCACCTTTAATTTGTTTGCTGCTTGATAAACCGCCTCAGTCAAGTGAGTCCCGCTGCGAACGATCAACGCATCCGCATCCACGATAGCAGCAAGCAGCTGATCGGGGGACAGCCCCGGCTGATAATTCAGGGTTATCCCTTCTGTCTGCTCAAGGATCTGCAACCCTTCTTGAGAGAATTTGTCAGAAACGAGAATTTTCATCGCCAAAACCAGAAACTTTCCAATGCCAGCGTCGATCAGATAATATTTTTGAAAAACATTTTAATCTAGCAACCAGTTATGTTGCTGTCAAGGTCAAAGCAGACCCCTCGTAAAGTAGTGCCAATTGCATCGAACTTGAAGACTTGGGGCAGAAACGGGTCAAGTTAAAGACTTGAGAAATGTGACCAGCAGCCGCACACCCACTCCAGTGCCTCCTTTTGGAATGTAAGGCCTCCGGTCTTCGAGCCAAGCTGTCCCTGCAATGTCCAGGTGAGCCCATCTCAAACCAGAAACGAATTTCTTCAAAAAAGCTGCAGCCGTAATGGTCCCGGCAGGACGACCTCCAATATTCTTGACATCGGCGACCTCACTTTTAATTTGTTCGTCATAGTCTTCCCATAGCGGCAATTGCCAGAGGCGTTCACCACAGACCTCACCAGCTGTGATCAAATCCCTGATCAGCTTCTGGTCATTGCCGAGAACCGCTGTGGCCTGATGGCCAAGTGCGATAATGCAAGCTCCTGTGAGGGTCGCAAGGTCGACAATCAAGCGAGGGTTGTGGCCCTTTACATAAGTCAATGCGTCAGCCAGAATCAGCCTGCCCTCGGCATCAGTGTTCAAGACTTCAACGGTTTGACCTGAGAGGCTGGTTAAGATATCCCCTGGGCGGATAGCCGTCCCGGAGGGCATGTTTTCCACGGCAGGGACCACGCCGATCAGGTTGATTGGCAGATTCAATAGCGCCGCAGCCATCATCGTCCCGATCACGGCAGCTCCTCCAGCCATATCCATTTTCATTTGATCCATCTTTTCCGAAGGTTTCAAAGAAATCCCACCTGTGTCAAACACCACCCCCTTGCCGACTAAAGCCACGGGTGGATCCCCCTCACTGCCTCCGTGATGTTCAAGTACGATAAGACACGGCTCACGCTCGCTCCCTTGGGCAACACCGAGCAATGCACCAAACTTCTCTTCGAGTAGACGTGCTTGATCAAAAATCGTGCACTTGAGGCCAGATTCCGCTGCCATTGTCTCTGCTTGAGAAGCCAGCCATGCCGGCGACTTCGAATTGCCGGGTTCATTCACCAGATCTCGAGTCAGCTTGACAGCTTGGCAAAGCAGTGTCGCCTGTTTGACATGCTTTTCGGCCTCTGAACGATCTTTAGGGTTCGCAACGACAAGGTTTACCACATTTGGCAAAACACCTTCTGCCCTGATGGTTTCACTCAAGTATCGGTCAAAACGATATCCAGCGAGAAGCAACCCTTCCGTTACGGCTTGAATTTGCCCTTTAAAATCAAGGGACGATCCAATTTCAAATGTTAAAGCACAGGCGATACCATTCAATCGCTTGCCTTTTAAATATTGAATTGCGGTGCCCGATGCCTGCCTCAGACGTTCAGCGGTCAACGCGCTTCGGGAGCCAAGACCTATCAAGAGGATCCGTTTAGCAGGCATTCCCGCCGCTGGCCTTAAAACCAGAAGCTCATTCAATTTGCCAGAAAACTCTTTAGCTCTCACAGCGTCGTTTATTTGGCCAGACAATTGCTGATTTAACTGCTTTAAAAGAGGTCCTTGCAACCCTTTTTCATAAGCCCCGAGTATCAAGCAGTCGGTTTTGACAGTTAACGGCTTTGCGTGACGAACTTTAATTTCCATCGAGCCTCTCCTCCAAATATCGAAAATCTTGTCTGCCGTGGCAGGTCAAACTGACCTTTATAATAACCTATCCTGGCATATAGGCCAGCAGCCTAACTTTGGTCATGTTTTCGCAACAATGTGGCAACCTGAGTCCTCGCCGCTGCCCCATGACCTGGCTGCAATGCCAAAGATGTCCTCCGTCGCAAGACATCATCGACCGTACGCGCCATCTCATACTTGGCAGCGTAAGCCACCTCACATTCGAGCAATGGGACCCCTTCAGCAACGGGCCTGGCTAGCGCCGGGTCTTTGTTTGTGATTGCTAAAACATGTTCCGTGCGCGACCCATACCGCTCAAGCAAGTGGGCGATTGTCTTTGAACAGAGACCGAATTGACGGCCCAAAACCTTGGCTTGATCAGTACAATAAATTCGAAAAGGGCCGGTTTTCCCGCCAGGGAGTGGAGAACGATGTGTTGAAGACGGGCGAGCATTATTCCCCAGCCGTGTAACAACGCGGTCTGTCAAGTCAGCGGCCATGGCTCGGTATGTTGTGTACTTGCCGCCACCGATAGAGAGCAGGCCGCTTTTGCTTTCAAAAAGCATGTGCTCTCGAGACGCTTGAGAGGGATTCATTTTACCGTGGGCAAGCAAAGGCCGCAATCCTGCAAAACTGGCCACAATATCAGAGCGTTGCAAGCTCAGCCCAGGCAAATAATGACGGCTTTCATTTAATAGATAAGCTATCTCTTCTTCCGTTTCTTGATCGTCATGATCTGGGTCGGAAACTTCGATATCGGTCGTTCCGATCAGCGAAAGATCCCCCCAAGGCAGAACGAAAAACATTCGATCATCTTGTTCTGCGCTCAAATAAAGGCCTTCTTCATTGGGGGAGATCCTTGGGACCAAAATGTGCGTCCCTCGCGTCGGTTGTAATTTCAGTTCATTTTCTCCGTCAAGCGCGCAGATTTGGTCCAGCCAAGGCCCTGTGCTGTTGACCACTGTCCGAGCGAAAACTTCAATTTCCTCGCCCGTCTCGGTGTCTTTCACCACCGCCCCACAGATTGCACCTTGACGGTAGAGGAGTTGATCGACTGAAGCATAATTGACCGTAACCGCCCCGGCTTCCCGTGCCGAAATCACATTTTCGAGACAAAGCCTTGCATCATCCATTTGGCAATCCCAATAGAGCGCTGCCCCACGAAGCCCAGGTGAGGCAAGATTTGGCTGTCGACGCAGCGCTTCTTCGGCAGAAAGCATTCGATGAACATGGGTTGAGCGGAACAAAGCGAGCAGGTCATAAAACATCAATCCACATCGCACCATGCCCGGTGACCGGCGCGCATTGTCATAAAGTGGAAACATCAATGGCAGAGGCTTAACCAAATGGGGTGCGATCTGGCGGAGATAATGTCTTTCTCGGCAGGACTCGAATACCAAACCGAAAGCAAGCTGCTCGAGGTAACGCAACCCGCCATGAATTAGCTTAGTCGATCGTGATGAAGTCCCCGATGCAAAATCACGTTTATCCACCAAGGCTACCCGCAAACCCCGCAAAGCAAGATCACGGGCAGTTCCAGCTCCGGTGATACCACCACCAATAACCAACGCATCAAACTGGCCGGCACCAAGTTCTCGGAATTGCCTGTGTTTCGCCATAATCGAAGACATTGTCATAGTTTGCATGCTAGCCTTTCCCGCTCGAAGGTGCAATCGATCATTTTGACATTTCGCCACGAACGGTTAGACTATAATGCATTAATATTTTGCAACGAATTTCCGGTAGTGGGAGGTGTAAATGGCCAAAACAAATAGAAATCAATGGGTTCTCATCCTGCTCATCACCGGACTTGGTTTTTTACATGCGGGGTGTCAAGCAATTCCAGAAACCACCCAATCGGCTGCCATCGAAAAACCTCTGGTTGCCAGTCATTATGTAGACGGGAACGGAAAAACCGGCATTCAAGGTCAAGTGACCATTAAAGACGAAAACCGTCCGCTCAAAGGGGGCTATGTCAACATCTACCCGGATACCATCTCGAATTTGCTTGGCCCCTCCCAATTCATATCCTTGCCAACCGACGAAAAGGGTCAATATCAACTTGAGGCTCCACCAGGAGTCTATTATGTGGTTGCCCGAAAGCGGATGAGTGGTCAACCGACTGGGCCCCTTTCACCAGGCGACTTTTATTCAGAGCATCAACGAATTGTCACCACAGTCAAAACGGGAAAGTTAGCTGTCGTTGATTTGGAAGTTGTGCCGATGACAGCCCCAATGTTTTTCAAAAGCCGGGTTGTTGACCGAGAAACCTCAACTGGAATTCGCGGCAATCTCATTGATCAAACCGGACAGCCCGTTATGGGCGGATTTGCCATGGCTTATGTAGATCAAGACTTAAAGCGCCTCCCTGATTATGCCTCGACACTTTCTGATGAGCAGGGCCGCTTTACAATCTATCTTCCAGAAGGAGGAACCTTCTACCTGTCTGCCCGTATCCATGCTTGGGACATGCCCAGTCCAGGCGAACCATATGGAAAGTATGGTGGTGACCAGGCGGTACCGGTCACAGTTGAGACAAACTCTTTCGTTGAAAACATTCGGATCGAGATGAGTCCTTTTACAGGGGCTTACACACCCGGCAAGAGCCGTCGTCCATTCTAATTTGACCAGTGAACTTCAATTGATCACAGCAACTTGGCACGATGCTGTTGGCGAGGGCGTGTCCTCTTCGCGAGGATGTTCAGACCCATACAAAATCTCTATGAAATCAACTAAACGGTGCCTTTCGTCGATGCCAACACTGGGCTTCGTTGTTGCGTGCTAGCGATCTGTGATGGTATTTTTAATCGGTAGTTTTTTCGTCACATAGACTGGGTTGTCCTCTCATGGACTGCATGCGGACTTGGAGACCATGCTGCGATCAAAAGACATCCACTGCCTGCTAATGCTGATTACGTTTTTGCTTTCAGCAAATCAGCTGCCAGCAGAAGAAATCCTGCGCTATGCCGGCGCGACAACTTTGCAGCGTTATTTTATGCCTGAAGCAGCTCGTATTTTCTACGAGCAAACTGGTGTTCGCATAAAAATAGAGGGTGGCAACACCAACCCCGGCATTAATGCTTTACAGCAGGGAAGAATCGATTTAGCCGGAGCGGGTCGCCACCTCACTGAAGCTGAAAAGGCCGAGGGCTTAGTTGAGCATTTTCTTGGCTGGGATGTCCTGACTATTGTCGTCAATCGAGAAAATCCAGTCAAAAATTTGAGCCGCTCACAATTGCAGGGCATTTACTCAGGGCAGATCACCAACTGGAAAGAGGTGGGTGGCCCTGATCAACCGATCATTATCGTCACCAGTCCTAAGGGATCAGGAATGCGCGCGGCGGTTCAAGAATTGATTCTGGATGGCCAAGAGTATCGCAACATTGAGGTCATTGCAGCGATTGTCGCTGAAGCAGACCAACAAGTCAGTCTCTTGCCAACGGCAATCACAGCCCTCAGTCTAAGCATGGTGGACAACCCAAACGTCAAAACTATTGAGGTTGATGGCATCCAACCGACTTCGGAGAACATCGTCAAAACCAAGTACTCCCTGGCTAAACCACTGGTCCTCGTCACACAGGCTGCCCCGGCAGGCAATTTGAAGCGCTTTATCGATTTTTCCCTAAGCTCCCGCGGACAAAATATTCTCAAAAAGCATTTTGTTCCAAGACACCCAAGCCAAGACTGAGCTCTCCCCTTTGGTGCCTACCGTTTTTTAACAGAGTTGGTCCGGTGGGAACAACGCTAACCTCCCGACCAATTCGGTCCCCATGCTCTCCTTAGCTGATGGATGACCCAAATAAACTGTCAAACAAACCCATAAGTGCCAATCAGCTCGTTAAGAACAAACTCACTTGGTTCCTTCAGAAACAAGTCCGCTCGACAATCTATTGACAAAACTTACTTGATCGCAAAGACGTTTCGTTTTAAATACTTATCGTTCAAGCAAAGAAGAGGAGCATACACACCTTGTCAGCGACCGAACTGCGTTTAACCATTCTCGGCTCCGGAACCAGCACTGGCGTTCCAGTGTTGGGGTGCAACTGCCAAACCTGCAATTCAACCGAGCCAATGAATCATCGTACTCGCTGCAGTGCCTTGCTCCAGTGGAATGGCAAGTCCGTCTTGATCGATACGTCGACCGACTTTCGGCAGCAGGCTCTTCGCGAAAACATTCAGTGTATCGATGCCGTTTTGTATACTCATACGCATGCCGATCATGTTCACGGCATTGACGACCTGCGGACATATAGCTTGGTCACCGGCAACCCTATTCCAGTCTTTGCAGACCGTGAAGCCATCCATCGCATTGAAAAGCTGTTCAGTTACATCTTTACTGATGATTGCGTGCCCGGTTACCGGCCTCGGCTACAGGTTCAAGCGATTAGCGAACCATTTGATTTGTTCGGTCAAACAGTCATCCCAATCCCCTTAACCCACGGTCCTGGCCACTCCACTGGTTACCGTTTAGGCCGTTTAGCCTACCTAACTGATTGCAACCATATACCGGACCGATCATGGCCCCTTTTGAAAGGAGTCAGTACTTTGGTGGTGGACGCCTTGCGTTTCCGGCCTCATGAATCGCATTTCAGCATTGCTGAAGCAATTCATCTGGCGCAACGGTTGGGAACCAGACAAACCATTTTAACTCATCTGAGCCATGATATTGACTGTACCCGGCACGCCGAAAAGTTGCCAGAGGGGGTCAGCTTTGCCTACGATGGCCAGACTCTGATTCTGCCATTGTAAACACCCTCAGCCAATAGGGAGAGATACCTCTTGCCTTACCTGATATGGTTGTGGTTAATATCTACACTGGAAAATATGGCCGTAAAGATTTTTTATGCTCAACGGTTTTAATATCGTTGGTCATCATCAACTTTGCAAAAAATTTACTGATATATCCAACCTCTCAGACCTTTGCGCCATGAGCCAACCTGTTCTCAAGAGCCTCAGAAATATCGGAATTATCTCCCACATCGATGCGGGCAAAACAACTGTTTCCGAAAGAATTCTGTTTTACACGGGAGAAATTCACCGGCTCGGCGAAGTCCACGATGGTCAAGCAACGATGGATTGGATGGTCCAAGAACAGCAACGTGGCATCACAATTACCGCAACCAACACGAGCTGTCGTTGGGGTGAGACTTGGATTAACCTTATAGACACACCTGGCCATATTGATTTTACCATTGAAGTGGAACGCTCTCTACGTGTCCTTGACGGAGCAGTGGCCATTTTTAGCGCCGTTGAAGGAGTCCAGCCACAGAGCGAATCTGTGTGGCATCAAGCAGACCGCTACCGGGTCCCACGGATTAGCCTGATCAACAAAATGGATCGAGTCGGGGCCAATTATCGCAGAGTATTGGCTCAAATGACCGAACGACTTGAGGCGAAGCCAGTTCTTCTCCAGCTTCCTGTCGGGGAAGAAAGTAGTTTTTGTGGTGTCATTGACTTGCTGGAAGAACGACAGTTGACCTTCCGTGATGAGGACTTGGGATCGACTGTTGAAGCCTCGGCGGTTCCTGCTGAACGGGCCGAAGAGGTGGCAAATGCCCGAGAAGCCCTGCTTGAGGCGGCAGCCGACTGGGATGATGATCTCCTCGCCGCACTATTGGACAGCAAACCGGTGACCCCCGGCCAAATTCGTAATGCTTTGCGAAAAGGCGTTCTGGCCTGCCAACTTTCACCGGTGTTATTCGCCTCCGCTCTGCGCAATAAAGGAATTCAGCCTCTGCTTGATGCGATCAGCAGTCTTCTTCCGTCTCCTCTTGACTTGCCACCGGTCAAGGCTGAGCAAGTCAACGGGAACATGGAACCGGTAGAACTGGCCTGCGATCCAAAGGGGCCGCTTTGCGGACTGGCTTTCAAAGTGTTGTCTGACGAAGGCCGAAAGCTGACTTATCTCCGTATTTATTCCGGAACGCTCGAGGCTGGAACGACACTGCTAAACACTTCTCAGGGCGTTCAGGAGCGTGCTGCCCGTTTGTTTCGCATGCACGCTCACAAGCGAGAACGAATTGACGCTGCAAGCGCAGGGGATATTGTGGCCATCACCGGTCTCAAGGCGGCCCTCACCGGAGACACCCTTTGCGGACTTGGCAAACCTTTACGACTTTCCGGATTGTCTATTCCGGAGCCCGTTGTCTCTTTGGCGATTGAACCTAAAAAAGTTCAGGACCGTGACAAATTGATCCTCTCCCTTGACAAGCTTCAATGGGAAGACCCCACGTTCCGAGTTCGTGAAGATGAAGACACGGGGCAGACAGTTTTGACAGGAATGGGCGAACTTCACCTTGAAGTCGTCTTGCGTCGCCTGAGTGACGAATTCGGTGTTGAAGTCAATGCCGGCCAGCCCCAAGTGGTCTACCGCGAGAGCATTCTGCGCCAAACAAGCCATCGAGAAACATTTGAACGAGAGATAGAAGGCAAGCTCCAGCGAGGAGAGGTGGCGATGACATTGGCCCCTCGTGAGCGTGGTGCCGGCAACAGGATCCTCATACCCAGCGAAGTTCGAGAAAGTGGCGCTCCCGCTGAAATCTTCGCTGTTATAGAAGAAACCATCACGCAGGCTCTGGCCTTGGGCGTTCAGGTTGGATATCCCATGGTCGACCTTTCCGTTCGCATCGACGACGTTCCATATGCTTCTGCAGTCAGCACAGCCCTAGGAATTCGGGCAGCGACCCAACGTGGCTTAACGCTTGCTGCCCGCACGGCAGGACTTTTGCTTTTGGAGCCTGTCATGGCCCTGGAAATCATTGTGCCGAATGATTGCTCCGGAAAGGTTTTGGGAAGTCTGCAACAAAAAGGTGGACGCGTTGAGGGCATGGAATCAAGCCAAAGCCTCGATACTATTCGTGCCAACATCCCTCTGTCAGCCATGTTTGGTTACATGACTGAACTGCGGAGCGCCACACAAGGACGTGGTCTCTTCACGATGGAGTTTAGTCACTACGACAAGGCTCCACAGAAAGTCTTAGAAAAATTCGGGCTGTAGGTTCTCTTAACATCTCACCAAGACCGAACAGCCGATCAGCAATCAAAACCAATTTCGCGCGCCCCTAAAAAGTTATCTCCTGTGATTGATGGCGCAGCCATTGCTGACCTTTGACCTAACAACACAAATTGTGTATGGTTGAGTAAGATCACTACACAAGGAGACGGTTTTTGGCCAGCGCATCTTTTCAGATCAGCAACTTTCTACAAAGACTCTCTGCATATGGCAAAGAAAATCTCGCCGATATCCTTCATGACATAGGCGAGGCCGTACCAATGCTTACGCGGCACTCGAGGTGCCGGCTTTATCTCGAGGACTTAACCGGCGGCATCCTTAACTGTGTTCTCGCTACCGGTCGAGTTAACCAGGCCATTCGTCGTCATGCCTTTCCGCTAACCGACCCAGACTATTTGGTTTCCCGGGTCTATATTTCCCAGCAGGAAGCGGATATTGCAGAAATAGACAGTTTGCCGGAATCGGTTCGAACTCTGGCTGACACCTTCAACATTAAAGCGTCATGCCAATTCCCATTGATTCACAAAGGCCGGTCCATAGGCGTTATTTGTATTGATAGCAGGAAAAGTGGTCATCATCTTGATGCCACACGAAGACAGGCCTTAAGATCTTTCATTGAGCAAGCGGCACCGGTTCTTGACCAGGCAAGGAAATATCATCAACAAATCGTCCTCGCCCGACGAATTGATGCGGCGAAGAAAACCGAAGCCGCCCGGACCATGGTCCGGTCAGCGGTCCGCTTGATAGACAATCTGTCCCTCGCCGCCGTACTGGTCCCTTCACCAATTGGCACTGGTGAACAAGAGCACGGACTCCAAGTTTTGGCTTCGTACGCCCAAGACCGCCAGATCCAGAAATTGTACGAAGACCAAAACCTTATCCATCTAAGCTCAGGGAAGTCATTACTCTCGCGTTACATAAACCAACAGGGCACCATCATCGATGAAACTCTTCTCCAGCCACTCTACATTCCCAATCTCAAAGCGCAGGCCTTGCAAAAACGATATTTGACTGACGAAATCGGCCTGACTTCGCTCTATGTTGTGCCACGTTATGACAAACGCACGCGAAGGGTAATCTGCCTGGTGAATTATTTTACCCGCGAAGCCTATCGGTTTAATGATTTTGAACGTGGTCTGTTAGAAGCTCATGCAGAGATGGCCCAGCGCGTCATTCAGGAGATCGGTGACGAGCACATGGAGATCCAGGTCCTCTCCGAGATCAACGACTTGCTACAGGAACACTTCACTGGAGTCCAACCTTTTCTCAATCGAATTCTTGCCAAAGCCACCGAACTCATTGGGGCAGACACCGGAAGCATTGCGGTGGTCCAGCAGGGCGACAGCGAACCGCTCTTGGTCGTTGAAGAGCCTGATGGCAGCTTGGTTGGCGCGAAGAGCAAAGAATGGCTCAAACAGAACATTCCACAATTGAAAATTGGGGCAGAGGATTTACCTCGGCATGAGCGCAGCTTGACCGGCTATGTCGCCGCCCGTCGACAAGCCCATTTGCTGGAGGATACCGCAGCGGAAACCTCGGCCAATAATTTTTACCGCGAGGTGACCAGTGATGTTCGCTCCGAAATCGCTGTGCCGATTACCACCGAAGATCAGGTTCTGGCCGTAATTTGCCTGTCGAGTTTTCAACCAAGGTATTTTACCGAAGAGCACCAGCGGATTTTACAAATTATCGTTCAAATGATCGCAAGGCACCTTGCCGGGCTGCTGCAAATAGAACGTTTGACATCGGAAGTTCAACATCTCCGTTCAGATGTTGCCTACCGCGATCCAAGTATATCGTCTTATCGGCTTGGCAACATCATCGGCAACGCAGACAAGGCACGTGAAATCATTGAAACTATCGAAACCCTGACGCCACCTCTATTTAGCCGTATCATGATGTGGCAAAATACGGACTTGAGAGAAGCCACCGTTGGCTTGCCTACGATTCTGATTACAGGTGAAACAGGGAGTGGAAAAGAATTTCTGTTCAACAATATATATTCCCGCCTGAATGAACTTTACCGCGAAAAAGTCGGAGAAAATTCACAATTGCCCGTTACCAAGACCAATATTGCCGCATACAGCGGTGAACTCACCTATTCAGAGCTTTTCGGCCACAAGCGTGGTGCCTTCACCGGTGCCCACGTCGATCGATACGGTATTCTGGAAGAGGCAAATGGAGGGGTGGTCTTCCTTGATGAGATCGGCGATGCGGACCCCAAAACCCAAGTGCAGCTGTTGCGCTTCCTCGACAATGGAGGCTTTGTCCGCCTCGGAGAAAACCAGACACGTTATGCCAGGGTTTTGCTGGTTGCAGCAACCAATCAAGACCTGCGCCGCTTAATCAGCGAAGGGTCGTTTCGAGCTGATTTGTTTCATCGCCTCTCGGAATTAACCATCGCCGTACCTTCTCTGAACGAACGGCGTGAGGACATCCCCGACCTGGCTATCCATTTCCTCGGCCTTTTATACCGCCTCTACAGGCGACCGGACGAGGACACAGAAAAGGTCCCCACCATCAATCGTGAGGCCCAGCAGCTCTTATCCCAACACAACTACACCGGCAACATCAGAGAATTACGCTCCATTTTGTTGCGGGCCCTTCTGTTCCGCAAAGGACCAGTGATTACCGCCGGTGATGTTCGAAGAGCGATCCAAGGCAGCAGCCAAAGCAAACAAAGCCTGAGCTATCCTCAAGAGCGGACTCAAGACATTTTGCTCGCTATTCGTAACCATCAAGGAGACTTTTGGAATCTCGTTCATCAACCTTTCACCGATAAACAATTGACGCGCGACAGTGTTCGTGCATTGATCGATGAAACGAGAAAAGACGGGGCACGGACGATGGCCGACATTGCCAAAAAGCTTCGTGCCTTTAATCCCGACAGTGAGGATCAGGAGGAACTGCGACGTTTCTATAAATTTAAAAACTTTCTCTATAAAACGGTTAAGCTCTAATTTCTCAAACCGAGCGCATCCAACACCGCGCGAAACCAAGGCAAAAAAGGGTTGACACTCGAAAAGCTTCGATATATAAGAATCCTTCTCTGTGCCGCTAGCTCAGTTGGTAGAGCATCTGACTTTTAATCAGATGGTCGTAGGTTCGATCCCTACGCGGCACACCATATGATGTGTTGTACATGCAGGGTCATTTCCTGCTAGGTACTTGAAGTTTCAAGTCCCTATCGTCTAGCCTGGCCCAGGACACCGGCCTTTCACGCCGGCGACGGGGGTTCGAATCCCCCTGGGGACGCCATTTGAAAAAGCCTTTCCACTGCAGTGTGGAAAGGCTTTTTCTTGGTCAACGCCCTTGCTTTGTCAACATCCAGGGCAAGCAAGCCCTCTCCTGTTTTCAGTTTGACCGATCACTCAACTCGCCACATATTCGGCATATTCGGCAATGTAGAATTTGGCTGACTGGCTTCCTTCCCGAACCGTTGGCCGCGCCTGCATGACTTCGATCCAGTTAAACAGCGCAGCCCGCTCGGCTGGGATTTTTAGGTTGCAATAATGCTCCAGAACTGGCCAGCGTTCAAACCAGGGATAGATGGCAATGTCAGTGAGCGTCAACATCGGTCCAAACCAAAAAGGGCCCGATTGATCTTTGATGAGCTGATCTTCAAACATTCCCAAGAGAGTATGCATCGCGTTGACGAGGGATTTTTTTTGCGACGGATCTTTTGCT
>JAFDBS010000008.1 GCA_019313185.1 Deltaproteobacteria bacterium
CCTTGAACGTGTTGAAGCTGCCCTCAGTTCTCAATTGCGCCGCCTGGGCAAAGGGTTGGCCAAAGCTGACGCTAAAATATCCAAGATTACAGATAGCAATATTGATGATGTTTTGTTTGGCTTGAAAAAAGCCCGCAAGAAAATCGACAGTGCCGTCGATTAGCCTGTATCGAAACCAAACAGGCTGTTTACGCGGTTTTTAAGACTTTGGTTTGCCGGATTTATTCTGCTTAACCTTTTTGGGCTTGCACAAATGTGATTTTTTTTGTGTCATGGCACCACATTTTTCACATTTGAATTTCGCCTGTTTCTTTTTGACTTCGGACTCACCTTTCAGACATTTTCCCATAGTTCACTCCTTTGTGGCTTTTTCGCCAAACGAAATTGCTTTGCGTTATAATCAATTTTACCCATTAATTGTAAAAATCAAGTCATGATGTTCGACAAGTCCACGATAAGGCCTACGAAAATGAATCAGAAGCGCTTGGCAGCTCTAGATATCGGCACAAATTCAATTCGTTGCATTATCGTTGAAGTCGATGAAAAACATGGCTTCCGAGTGCTTGACGACGAAAAGGCTTCCGTCCGCTTGGGAGAGGGGCTGTCCGAAAATGGAAGAATATCTCCGGCAGCTTGGTCGAGGGCCTTGGAGGCTTTGCAGCGGATGCGCAAAATTATCGACGGGCTTGGTGTAACCTATGTCGAAGCAGTAGCAACCAGCGCAGTTCGAAAAGCCGAAAATGGCGACAAGTTCGTTGCAGCGATGAAAGACAAAACCGGTATCGACATCCGTGTCATTGCAGGACGCGAAGAAGCTGATCTTGCCAGCTTGAGCGCTCTACACCATTTTGATATGTACAATACCCGTTATGTGTTGATCGACATTGGTGGTGGAAGCATCGAGGTCATTACTGCCGTCGGTAGCCATATTGAAGAAATCCATTCCCTGGAACTTGGCGCGGTTTTTCTCACTGAAACATTTTTGCGAAAAGATCCCATTCCAGGCGACGATATGCGCCGCCTCCGCAAACACCTCCGCAAATGCATCCGCAAGACGCTGGGTGAAGTTCGCTTTTCTCCACACTGTCTGATCGGCTCTGGCGGGACAATAACCAATATAGGCAGCATGGTTATGGCTCGTCGTAAAGAACAATACGACACGGTTCATGCCTACGATGTCTTGCGCTCTGAAGTGGTGCATCAATTGGCCATGCTACAGCGTAAGAGCTGTAAAGAACGTCGGGCCGTGTCCGGTCTTAATCCAGAGCGTGCCGACATTATCGTAGCAGGTGTTGCCGCGGTCGATGCGCTTATGCGCCATTTTGACACCAATCTGCTTAAAATCAATGCGGGCGGAATCCGCGAAGGTTTGATCATCGACAGCCTGAAAAAACACGGACTTTGGACGCTAGACGACATACAGCGAGACTGGCTCTCTTCGGTCATCGCATTTGCCCGGTCTTGTCATGCTGACGAAACCCATGGTCATCAGGTCAGACGAATGGCTCTGGAAATCTTTGATTCCCTGCCACATGCTGTTGAACTTGATATCCGGGCACGAATGATGCTTGAGGCTGCAGCCATGCTTCATGATGTCGGGTATTTCATCAGCTATGCCAAACACCACAAACACTCTTATCACCTGATCCGTCACGCCAATCTGTTTGACTTTACCCCACGTGAAACAGAAATAATCGCCAACCTTTCACGCTATCACCGCAAGTCCATGCCCAAAGCCTCACATGATAACTTTTCACGACTAAGTGACGCAGATCAGCAACTGGTACGCAAACTAGGGGGCATTCTTCGCCTCGCAGACGGACTTGATCGGCGACGCAGTAACATTATCAAGGATATCAGCTGTGATTGCCTTAACGGAACGTTTATCATAGAGATGTCCGGCCATGATGACATGGCCGTTGAAATTTATGGCGCCAAAGCCAAGAGCGACCTGTTTGAGCTTGCTTTTGACAAGAAACTGGTCTTCAAGACCTACCGTTTGCCGAAAGATGAAAATCAGCCTCGCTTCGCATTCTCCTGAGGCTAACGCATCTAAATAAATGATTTTTTTAACCAATCATTTACACAGATAAAACACCGGGCCAACATTAAAAACGCATTCTGTTCCAAACATCTCGCCTGCGATGAAACACAATCGTCTTGGAACAGCAATGACAAAGACCATCTCGTTCACACTGATCGACCTGCCACAACACTCAGGCCAAACCGCTGCCCTCCTTCATGAAGCAATTTCTCGATTGGAAGTTCACCGTTCTTCATCTGAGACACTTATGGCAACCCTTCCTTTTGCCAACGGTGATACCACGGGGGGAACGGAAACAGAAATGCAGGTCGCTGTCAAGGGTCGCCGTGAGCACGTTGATTTGCCAAAACGGATTGAGGCCTCGGCGTATTTTTCCAACCTTCTAAAACGCGCTCGATCTGGAGATAATTCTGAGCAGCTGATCAATAAGCTCGATAGTTTCCTGACCGAAAACGACTCTGAAATTTGGGAAAACAGTGGAGTCCGGTTCCATCTCAAGGATCTGCACCCTTACGCTCGAAAAATTTTTGAAATCGACCTGCTTGCTGACAAGACCGACCCATCTGCCGGCCGCCGCAAAGATCAAAAGAAATTTCTTGAGGATTCTGGGAATGGACAGCCACAAGTATGCGTACCCATCAGCTACTTGATCAAACTTGCTCTGGCTGATGTCATCGGCCGACAAAACACTCTGCCGAATTTACTTCGGCAGACTGGCCACAGCTTGCTGGGGCATTTTTTGAATGACAATACCTCACCGGAATCCTTTTCCTTTCATGTAGTGCCAATGAATACCGATTCCGGAAACGGGAGAGCGTTAGCTCGTGAAACCGCAAAACGCTTTCTCATGACCCACCTATTGGTACAGTATGCCAATCAACGCTTTCATCTGATAGCCAATGGGCAGAAGGCAATGATCTATTTTGCACCCCATCCGCCTCTGCGCCAAAAATTACTTAACGATCTGATACCGGACACTATCTATCGTGACCTCTTTATGAGTCCCTGTCTGTCCGGATGGGCTGAAGGTGAAAAGAAGCACCAGTACATGCATCTTTGCCACCAGGCTTTAAGCCGAAGTCAGTTAAATGCTGTCGCCAAGTTGCGTGAAGCCGGAATTATCACCAATAACCTAGTCGTTTTACCAAACCTTTCGAACACGAGTTTGGCCAACAATGGTCTGCATATGAGTCTGGGCAGCCAGCGACTGGGTGCTCTCAGGCAAAACTTGAGTCATAACTTTGATCATAGACACGAAAAATGTCTTGCTGACTTGGCCATCAAGATTGCCGAACATTTTCTACCCCTCTTTGTTGGCACGTACTCCGCGGCTCCCTATCGGCTTGATTTTGCTGACTTTCACCCGGAACGTGCGCTCGGCTTCCTGCCACATGAAGTCGACTACACACATTTGCGCATGCTTTGGCGCCGCTGGCGCAAAAAAGCTGACATATCGTTTCTTGGCCGTTCCATTACACCTTTTGGGCCAATATGGCTTGACCGTTGTTTCAGTCATTTGCTTCACCTCAAAGGCGACTGCGTTCCTGATTTTCGGCTGTTGGACTATCCCGTTTGCTTCCTTTCGACAGCCAGCAACCCAGCATTGAACGGTCAATTGGGGAATCAAGAACGTTTAAGCAAAGACTTGGCTTCCATGGGTGTTGCTGACGATCAAATGTCCCTCTACCTGTTTCTTAAGTCACGCGAATACGATCAGATGGGCTTTTCAGGAATAGAAGGACGACATTATAGTTTGTTTGAGAGCCTTGGCCGCGACTTGAGCAATGCCGCAAGCCTACAGCAACTTATCATTGCACTGGCCTACAAATACATCTGCACGTCTGATGTAACCCATCAAGACATCCCGGACGATCCAGTCGTTGAGAGCGAGCGACGTCAAATATTCTTCGGTGCTGCCATAGACCTACCGACCTTTTACGTCAGGCAGGACAGCCCCAATCGGCTGATGCAACGAATCTTGTCTCGTACACATAGAACACGATCCAGTCGGCGCTATCCAGGCTACCTCCGAGTTTACAATCTTGAATATCGAAAGACTTTGCATGCGATTTTGTGCGAAGACGCCGCCGACTTGATTGAAGCAATGCAGCTCAAATTCACCCTGGAAGATCTCAAAATGCGGCTTGACTTTCCAGCCGAGTGCTCAGCTGCTGGCAAACTAACTCAAGCCATCCTGTCGGAAGTCAATAGTCAGCAACCCCTCAAAGTTCCTGCCAAAGAGTTTAACCAAGCTGCGGAGGGCATTTATCGTGAAGACCTTAATAAGCGTCATTTGAGCGAAGCCCTTGGTTGTCTTGAAATGGATCTCAGACAATTGGAACAGACTTCAGCTTTGAAGAAGGAGAATTTCAGCAGCATGCTCAATTATTGCCTTCCCAGCCAAGATATTGCCGCCTTTTTAAAACGGATCAAACCTGCTCTACTTGACGGCACATTACCGATCGAACAGTTGCAACAACTGATCAATCTTATGTTGTTTTCGACATACTATGATCGACTTCAAGCAGAGCAAAGTTTATATGGAATCTAAACCAATGAACTGTTACCCCCATCAATACATCGAACGCCACAGCGGCCGCATTCGCACTGAAAAACTTTTTGGCGATCACCTGATCCAGTGGCTCTACAGCCCGATCAGAGAAAGAGCAGATTGGCTGTTCCAGCACCTCACGGGCGCAACAGCATCACGGACTCTAGCCCATTTTAATTTTGACATGCCACTTGGCGGTCGAACGTTTGGCAATCGGCGTTTCCTGGAAGAAGTTGGCGTCAACCTGGGAGAATGTCTTGATCCAGCAGAACAACTGAATACCGCACGCAAGGTTTTCGAACGACGGATACGTTACTGGGATTGTCGGCCAATGCCAAAAAACCCTGAAGTCGTGGTTTCACCCGCTGATGCGCGAGTACTGGTTGGGTCTCTTTGCGAAGGGAACCATTATTTCATCAAGGAGAAATTCTTTA
>JAFDBS010000009.1 GCA_019313185.1 Deltaproteobacteria bacterium
AATAAAACCATGCCATCTTTTGATAAACAAGCTGCAACGCACTCAGACCAGAGCAAGCTGTTAAATTGCTACCATTGCGAGTTACCCATCCCTTCAACTGATCTCGTCGTCGATCAAATTGGAGGAGAGCAGTTCTTTTTTTGCTGTCAAGGCTGCCGGGGTGCATACCGGATTATTAAGTCAAGTGGCTTCGACCGTTTCTATCAACAGCGCAACTGGAAAGAACCCGGATTTCCACAAGGTGCTTATGAGTCGTCATACGATGACCAAGATTTAGAGCCGTTCGTTCTTGACAAAGGCTCTCATTTTGAACTGACATTTCAATTGGAGGGGTTGCGCTGTGCAACCTGTGTCTGGCTAATTGAAAAAGTCCTTGGTGCCGCCGGCGGTGTTGAACACATTCGTATTAATTATGGATCACATCGCGGCTCAGTTTGTTTCGACCCAGAGGTCACTTCTGCCGCCAAACTCTTTAAGGCAATAACTGAACTCGGTTACCAACCACGTCCGTTTAACAAGAATAGTTCACAATATGCTTATGACAAAGAACAGCGCAAACTGTTGATTCGTTTTGGAACGGCCTTCTTTTTGTCGATGCAACTAATGGGTTACTCTTTTGCGCTTTATGCCGGCTACTTTCAAGGGATGACATCTTCAGAACGCCTCCTCTTGCAGAGTTTTGCAGGCTTGGTCGCAACGCCAGTTGTTTTTTACAGTGGCTGGCCTTTTCTTTCTGGAGCATTAAGAAGTCTTCGCCATAAGATGTTTAACATGGATTCTCTCATTGCTATCGGGGTCTTGGCTGCCTATAGCATGAGCATTTACGCCCTGATCAACGACCAGGAGGTTTACTTTGATACGGCGGCGATGATCATCACATTCCTCCTTGCGGGACGTTTATTCGAAAATGCAGCACGCAGACGGGCTGCATCAGGTGTTGATAGATTAATGCACCTCACTCCTGAGAATGCATGGCTGCAGGGTCCAAGTGGCCAACTTACAAAAGTCCAGAGCAAAACATTAGTCCCAGGAGACCAAATTCGAGTTCTTCCCAGTGAGCGCTTTCCAACTGACGGTACAGTAATCATGGGTGAAACTGAAATCGATTTGTCAGCAGCAACAGGAGAAACTCTTCCCCGTCTTTGCCAGTCCGGAGATAAAATTTTAAGCGGCACAATGAATTTGCTTTCGCCTGTTTCGGTCAGAGTCACGCAAAAAGCAAACCAATCTTTTGTCGCTCGGATTGCAGAATTGGTCGAAAATGCTCAAATGCGCCGAGCACCCATCCAGCGTTTGGCAGACCGAATTGCCGCAGCCTTTGTTCCATTGGTGCTCCTGACTGCCAGCATAACCTGGGCTTACTGGATCTGGCGGTCTTCATCAAACGACGTAGCACTTCTAGCCGCCATCGCGGTATTGGTTATCGCCTGCCCCTGTGCGCTCGGCTTGGCTACGCCAACGGCGGTTCTGGTTAGCTCCGGTCGCGCTGCGGCAAATGGTGTGCTGTTTCGTGGGGGTGATATTCTCGAAACCGCTGGCCGGCTGACACAAGTTTGTTTTGACAAGACAGGGACGCTGACATCGGGTAATCCTCGTGTAGTTCGGGTTGAATCAACCAACGGTTCTGCCAACGAACTTTTGACCATTGCCGCTGGGATTGAATGGGAAAGCCGTCACCCCCTTGGCATCGGTATCTGCCAAGAATCCAAAGCAAGAGGGCTGCCCGTAAAACCGGTCATCCAGACCAAGGTTTTGCCGGGTCGGGGAGTGGTCGCCATTCAAGACACGTCTTCTTTATTGGCGGGCAATCGTTTGTTGATGAAAGAATATGATGTTGTTCTCCCTCAGTTGAACGAGAGTACCGCTTCTGAGGTTCATTTGGCCAGAGATGGTTGTTACCTGGGATGTATCTATCTCGAAGATGTGCCACGCCCAGAAGCAGCAAGCTTGATCTCTGTTTGCCTGAAGATGAAACTAAGCACATGTTTATTAACTGGTGACACCCAAACCGCAGCAAATCATATTGCCAAACAACTTGGTTTAGACGAGACGTTCGCCGAGCTTACCCCGGCAGAAAAGGCTCAACACATCGTTACCCGTCAATCTGCTGGAGAGAAGGTTTTAATGGTGGGGGACGGTATCAACGATGCTCCTGCTCTAACCATTTCCGATGTGGGTTGTGCGATGGTCGGTGGCACTGACATTGCTTTAGATAATTCAGACCTGGTTTTGACCCGACCCGATTTAAACCGTCTTGCAGAGGCTTTGTTACTCGCGCGCAGAACTTTGCGCATTATTCGGCAAAATCTCTTCTGGGCATTTATTTATAACCTGTGCGCCATGCCGCTGGCTGCAGCAGGTCAATTAAAACCGATACACGCTGCTGCTGCCATGGCTCTTAGTTCAATTTGTGTTGTCGGTAATTCTTTACGTCTGAACAAGTGTAAGCTTAAATAAGACTTCATTATCTAAAATCGACAGTTATTGTTTGCCTGCAGGGCTTACAAAATTTACAAATTGGTCAAGTTTGTCTATATTTATTAATAGGAATTCATTTATCGTGTTTCAGTCGACGATCATCTTGATAATCTTGTCACTCTGCGTCGGGTTCGGTGCTTGGCTGGTCTTCATATGGGCAGTCAAAAAAGGGGAATTCGATGATGTTGAGGGTCCCAAATACAGGATGCTAGATGAGGAAGACGACTTTCCCGAACGTTCCGCCAAATCAGAAGGAGAGGCTCATGAAGACTGATATTCTTCGAAGGGTGAGAACAATTCTGCTTTGCATGGTTTTGCTGGCTCTTCCCGCTATTGTCCATGCCGATGGCTTGCGCCTGCAAAAATCAGTCTTTGGCAGCGGCAAAATCGTGCTGAGTTTTGCCCAAGAGCCGCTCAAGACTATGACGGAAACGCCATTTTCTATCGAGCTTATCGGTCCAAGCGGCAAAACAATTACGGATGCAAAACTGATGATCAGTCTCGACATGCCTGCGATGTCAATGCCACCAAACCACCCAAAGGCCCCTTATGAAGACAACGCCTATCGAGGGGTTGCCATTTTTACAATGGCCGGTGCCTGGCAATTCACTATCAACATCCAACGCCCCGGTTATGATCAAGAACAGGCCGTATTTGATCTCGAAAAAGTTGTTATGAAATGAGCGAATCGCTCATCCCCATGGCGTTTTTAACGGGCTTGCTTGGGACAGGACACTGCATTGGCATGTGTGGTGGGATTGTTGGGGCCTTGTCTCTTTCAGAAGCAGGCAAGTCCTCCGGCTGGGTATTTCATCTTCTTTACAACCTCGGTCGCATTATTACTTATACTTTTATCGGGGCCATGGTTGGATGGCTGGGTTCGGCATTGGCTTATACCGACCGTTTTAAGGTCATCACCCGCTCTCTGTTGATCGGCTCTGACCTGTTTATCATATTGGTTGGACTTGGTACCGCGGGAGCTTTGTCCTGGCTCAATGTAAACAGGCTTGACTTTTCAGGTCCCGTGGACGTTTTTTCGCATGCCATAAAAGGCGTACAGCGACTACCAAAGAGCATGACGGCCTTTCCCCTCGGTCTGATGTTTGGCTTTCTTCCTTGCGGTTACCTCTATGCCGTTGCCATCACAGCAGCGCAAAGTGCGAGCATCACAACTGGGTCCTTAATGCTTTTGGCGTTTGGACTCGGGACAACT
>JAFDBS010000010.1 GCA_019313185.1 Deltaproteobacteria bacterium
AAAGATCATTTTTTTATAACCTGGCGAAATGTCAAATCAAATCGAAAGACTAAAATCCAGCGCCGGACACCTTCTGGACGCCTTCTTAATTTTAAGACAAACATACGCCATTCTTGAGCCGATGGTTTTGGATGAAAACGCCTTTAAACTCCGTGGCTCTGGAAAGCAAGCTACCGGATTTAAAATACTTCGCAACGTTCTTTCCCTGTCCTGCGCACAAGACATTGCTAAGTTAACGTTAGATGCTGACAAACGGACACCAAGCATCATCAATTTTGTAAGCAGTCTTCAATGCAGCAGTCTCCGTGAGGATTTACGTAAACAGTTCAGAGGTTGGCAGGTCCCCCGATACGACAAGGAAACAGACCCAGCCATAATTGACGCGCTGAATCAAATGGAAGTACGCAGTCAACGTGATAGAAGTAAAGACTTTGACCGCTTGTATTCTGAACTTGAAGAACGATGGATTTTACTTTCCGAATGTCGCTCAATGGGCTGTTTTTTAACGATTAAAGACAAGCTCACAGCCCATAAGGAAGTTTGCCCTGTTGCCGACAAATACCAATTCGTTGATGTTGAGTCCTTGGGACTTCTTTGGGTTGACTTAAAATATGCCATTGACCAAATGCAAAGAATAGTCGAGATATTACAGCTGCTAATTAGAAATAGTGGAATGGCCTGGGATTTGGTAACTGAACGTGTTATTGAATCCGGCCGAAATTTCTGGTTAGAATGATAAAGTCTGATTAGTCAAACCGGACGCGCTCCGTGAGTCATTTCAGCAAATTATGAGAGTAAGCACAAAATGGCCCCCAGGCAGAGTCCTGGGTAGCCATTCAGGTCTTTTGACGAGGATGTGACTCAATCTGATTTTTCGAACACGTGAGAGTTTGGATCTCTGAGTTGCTTTCGGCTTCTTGATTGATTTTGGTTCCTCTGCATGGGTTCACTTTTCGACCACGTGTTTGCGGTTCCTTTGTCTTGCTGATCGATGCCTTGCTTTTGTTGCCTGTATTGATATTGATGGTTATTCGCTGCTTGGGACATCATTTTGCCAGGACCACTCCCATCACAGGACCCACCGCCTTTCGCTCCACCGCCTCTGGCGCATGCGATCTCTACACCTGAGAGAGTCATCATGACCGTAGCGATTATTCCAATGGTAACCATCGTTTGTCTCTTCATGTTTGCCTCCTTTAAGGCATGTTTTGTTGGCCATCAGATTGTTTTGTTCTCTTAGACGAACCAGTCATTAAAGCGTTTACATTTATCTTGACTTATCGGTCCGCGAGTTCTTTCTTCAAGGTCAACGATTTGACAATTGCCACATGACGCCCAGATTGATTGCTGGATCAATAAAGCCAATATCCTGCATAAACTGATGAGGTCGCTACGGTATGTCAGACGCATTGAATTTCTTGAAATTCAAGCGGGGCAATTCAAATGGACTTGCTGTGGCCAGATGGTCTTTTGATTGAAGTGCAAGCGCACAGGGCAGTTTTGTGAAAATGCAGTCAACCTTTTACGGCTTGATACGTATTGTCTGATTGAGAACTTGGGTAGCTCAGACACCGTCAAGAGGTGGTTGTGGCAGACGGCCCGGAAATAAGCAAAAGGTCGGCTGTGGCGGACAGATCAAATGAATGTCTTCAACCCTTCAAAGCTGGAAATTTTGCCATACGGTTTGGCGTCTCCTGAACCGTTTGCTCAAAAAGAAAACCAAGGATTGAAAAACCGCTGTTAGCTATTGCTGGCCAGCGGTCCCCCTGTTCACCAATTTTTAAAAGTTTCCAAACAGGGGATGCTCATCTTCCCATCTGGTAGCGGATGCAACTCGAATTGGACTGTTCGAAAAACGGATCAAAGATGGGCAATCACTGCCCCGCCAATCCCGGTGGCACTGACGACAAGCCACGGAGGCGTTTTCCATAAGGCCAAGAGACCGAAAGCTGCCAGGGCAAGGAGGAAATCTCCCGTTGAAAGAATCCCGCTGCTCCAGACCGGGTCGTAGAAGGCCGCCAGCAGTAAGCCGACGACTGCCGCATTGATGCCTACCAATGCCTGGCGCACGCGCTCATTCTTTCGCAAGCTCTGCCAGAAGGGGAGGACGCCGACGACCAGCAGAAAAGATGGTAAAAAAATAGCGAGCAGACAGATCAGCCCGCCGGTCCAGCCGTTGGGGAACATCTTCATGGCTGTGCCTAAATAAGCGGAGAAGGTAAAAAGCGGCCCTGGAACAGCCTGAGCAGCACCGTAACCGGCTAAAAACATGTCCTTGCTGATCCAGCCGGGGTTGACGACTTCGGCCTGAAGTAAAGGCAGGACAACATGCCCCCCACCGAAGACGAGTGAGCCTGATCGAAAAAAACTGTCGGCAAGAGTGAGGGCCTGTGACCCACCAGCGGCCAAGACCGGCAGAATCAGCAGTAGTCCGATAAAGAGACTGAGGCTGATGACCGCACTTTTTTTGCTCGGTGCGGAAAGTTGAGGATCGTGATTGGACGACTGCTCGTACCGGAGACAAAGCAAGCCGATAACAGCGCCGCCAAGGATCGCAGCCAGTTGACCCGAAACTCCAGGACAAGTCAGGGAGAGCATGGCTGCCAAGATGGCCACGGTTCCGCGTGGTCTGTCCGGGCAGAGCGCCTTGGCCATTCCCCAGACTGCTTGGGCGACGACCGCAACGGCCACAACTTTGAGGCCATGCAGCCAGCCGATTTCAACCACAGAGGACTGCAGTGCTGTCACTCCATAGGCGAACAGGATCAACGCCAGGGCGGAAGGAAGGGTGAAGCCGGTCCATGCAGCAAGACCCCCGCGCAGCCCTGACTGGGAAATGCCAATGCCGATACCAACCTGGCTGCTGGCCGGTCCTGGTAAAAACTGGCACAGCGCGACCAGGTCAGCATAAGTCTCTTCATTTAAACAGCGCTTTCTGATGACGAATTCGTCACGAAAATATCCCAGATGGGCGACAGGTCCCCCGAAGGAGGTAAGGCCAAGTTTCAAGAAAGTCAGAAATACTTGGCCGGTAGAAAGCTTCTGTTTGACGTTCAAGGGCTTTCTCTCGTTGCCGAAAAGGGTTCAGGTGGGCAGCGGCGCCTGACTAACAACACCCTTCGGTTCGCGGCGAAACTCTGCCAGTTGCGTTTGCACATACAGCAAAACCTCGCGTCCCTTTTCAGTCAGGAAATAACTGCGGGGGGCTTTGGGTCCGCGGGCTTTATCGACCTCGCTTCTCAGCCA
>JAFDBS010000011.1 GCA_019313185.1 Deltaproteobacteria bacterium
CCCCGACCGCAAGAGCATCAGGTGTTAATCAAAGTTTCAGCCTGTGCAGTTTGCCGAACAGACCTGCACGTCGTTGATGGAGATTTGCCAGCTACACAGTTGCCGTTGATCCCTGGCCACGAGATCGTTGGCCGTGTTGTCTCTTGCGGTTCAGCAGTCAACCAGTCACAATTGGGGCAGAGAGTCGGTGTCCCATGGCTCGCCTCGACGTGCGGCCAGTGTCGGTTCTGCCGGTCAAACCGGGAGAATCTCTGCGAGTCGGCACGGTTTACCGGCTATCAACTCGATGGTGGTTATGCAGAATACGTGCTAGCTGACAGTCGTTTCTGTTTTTCAATTCCGGAGGCCTACCCAGATCACCAGGCAGCGCCTTTGCTCTGTGCCGGTTTAATCGGTTTCCGTTCATTGCGCTTATCCGGTGATGGACAAAATCTTGGCCTCTACGGTTTTGGTGCAGCAGCCCACATCGTTATTCAAATTGCCCTCTCGAAAGGCCGAAAAATCTTCGCTTTCACCCGTCCAGGAGACGAGAAAGGGCAATCATTTGCTCGTCAGCTCGGCGCCACTTGGGCAGGTGGATCCGATGAATTACCGCCGAATCGCCTCGACGCAGCGATCATTTTTGCACCTGACGGACGGCTGATACCTCAAGCATTGAAAGCATTGGACCGAGGAGGAGTTGTGGTCTGTGCAGGCATTCATATGAGCCAGATACCATCGTTCTCTTACCAAGATTTGTGGGGAGAACGAATCGTTCGATCTGTGGCCAATCTGACTCGGCAAGATGGAATCGATTTCTTCGATCTTGCCGCAGACATTTCAATCCGGACTGAAATTCAGACATACCACCTTGAACAGGCCAACCAAGCCTTGTCTGACCTCAGAAACGGTCGCGTCCAAGGTGCCGCTGTACTGGTTATGTAAAGATTACTTTAGATTCTCAACCAGAAAGAATCATGGCCTCTTTCGAAAATCATAAATTCCGTGTGATCAATGGCGGGAAAGACAAGCAAAACCTGTTTTGTGAAATCCCTGTTACGCTTGTGCCAGACGATTTCTCTCCCCTTGATGTGGATGCGCTCGTTTGTGAGGAAGATCGATACTTGATCATGACCACCAGCACGGACTCACAGTCTATTCCTGAGCACCCTCTTCGAGTCATAAACCGAGCTTGGCAACAACAACCTCTTCCTCTTGGCTCGATCCATTGCCGAACAGGCAAACCTACCCGCTTTTTGCTGGTCATTCACGATCTCGATCGAGTGCCTACCTGTCGGCCAATCTGGATACTGGCCGCTCTTGCTAACTTAAGATTCCAATTGTCTGATCATCCCCATGTTCGTACTATCGCCATGCCACTGCTCGGGACGCGCCATGGGCATCTGAATATAGCAGAATCATTCAATCTTTTGCGCCAGGCTTTTACTGGTGCGAACTGGCCGGTAAAGCATTTGTTCTTAATGGTTCCGAGGCGCAGCCTCGACGAGGTCAAGCAATTTGTTTTTCGCACGTCACAATGAATGTGTTGTCCAACCCAGGTGACAAACTTTAAGACTATGAGGAGCTGTTCAATGAAACCACCTTTGGCAACAATCATCAAAAGACAGGTGCTTGTATTATGCATTCTCTGCATTCCATTGCTTGCTGTCGGGAGTCAAGAAACGGAGACACATAAAGCCAACTCGTCAGTTGCAACGTTCGCTGGTGGCTGTTTTTGGTGTATGGAACCACCATTTGATAAATTGGACGGTATCGAGGCAACCATTTCTGGCTACATGGGTGGGCATACTGATAATCCAACCTATGAGGAGGTCTCGTCGGGCACAACCGGCCATGCCGAAGTGATTCAAGTTCGTTATGACCCCAACCAGATCAGCTATCAGGAACTTCTTGATGTCTTCTGGCGAAATATCGACCCTACTGATGGGGGGGGACAATTTGTCGACCGTGGTTCGCAATACCGAACAGCCATTTTTTACCACAACTCGTCTCAGAAACGTTTGGCAGAGGCTTCACGCAAAGCCCTTGCCGCCTCAGGGCGATTCAGCGCCCCGATTGTGACAGAAATAAACGCTGCTGGACGGTTTTATCCTGCAGAGGACTATCATCAGGACTATTATCAAAAAAGTCCGATACGATACAAACTCTATCGCTACAATTCTGGCCGCGACCAATTCCTGAAAACGGTTTGGGATTCTGACGACTGATCCTCCGCGGGAACTGCAACCCCTGACCTTAAAAGGTAGCTTCGAAATTTCGCGCTTTATGGACAGTTCAATTCTCAATCACCGACTAATCAGCGAACGCTACTTCTTCCCCCGCCCTTCGCAACTCGACCGACCTTTCTGGGTTGACTGTGATGGGGCGCGCCTGGCTTGTTGTTATCACGAATGTAATTCAAACGCGAAAACATTAGTTTTTTTTCATGGCAATGGTGAAATCGTGGCCGACTACCAAGGCGACTTCTCCTTGTTGTTCGACCAAATGGGCTACAACCTTTTTTTGGCTGAATTCCGCGGCTACGGGGCTTCCTCAGGTCAGCCTCAACTTGGCCGGATGCTCGATGACGTTGCGACAATTCTTGACGCAATTGATCAACCACAAGAAAACCTTATCTTATTTGGCCGGTCAGTTGGCTCTTTGTTTGCCATCAAAGGCTTGGAAAGCCATCCAAACGTATCGGGTCTTATCCTCGAAAGCGCCATTGCAAATATGATGGAACGCCTGTTGCTGCGGGTTTCTCCATCTGAACTCGGCGTGAGCCTTGACGAGCTGCAGAAGACGGTCGTGCAGCAACTTGATATAAAGCGTTTGGTCGAAAGCTATTCTGGAGCGACCCTGATTTTACACACCCAAAATGATGGGTTGATCAATGTTCGGCACGCCCAACAACTTGCTGCATGGGCCGGAGAAAATTCCATGCTCGAAATTTTCAGCCAAGGCGATCACAACAGTATCATGACGGAGAATTTTCATGAATATTTCCGTTTGATCTCTAACTTTCTTGATTCGCTGTGAGTTCTCCATGGGGTATCAAATTGCAGCAGACTTGATCTTGACCCTCCATTTTTTATTTGTGTTGTTTGTGGTCCTGGGAGGCTTGTTGAGCCTTCACCGCAGAATCTGGATTTTACTTCATCTCCCTGCGGCTTTCTGGGGGGTTTGGGTGGAATGGTCGGGCAAAGTCTGTCCATTGACGCCGCTGGAAAATTATTTTCGAGAACTGTCTGGCCGTCGAGGCTATAGTGAAACATTTGTTGAGCACTATCTGCTACCGATCCTCTATCCAGAGGGGCTGACCCGACCTTTCCAGTGGGCTTTGGGAATACTGGTGATTTTAGTGAACGTCATAATTTATGGATTTGTGTACCGCCGCAACATCACGAAGCAACGCCCTGGTTGACGTCCAACGTTCCTGGGTTAATCTTTAACAAAACTTTTGTACAAGGAGAGTAAACAATGACTGAACAAAAAGATTGTCTAAAACCAGAAGAGCATTACGAACTGCATATGTGCCAACTCAAAGCGAAGGAGATGCATGAGCGAATTGAGGAACTCTATAAAGATCCGAAATTTGTCTGCGCATTCTGTGGCGCAAAGGTCAATCGCCAAGAAAATCTTTGCAATCCAAAGCCTCTATAAGGTATCAGAAACTAAGCGGTACCGTGAGG
>JAFDBS010000012.1 GCA_019313185.1 Deltaproteobacteria bacterium
GAACACTCTAAAATTGACTCAAGCAAATAGGTGACTGTGGTTTTGCCGTTTGTTCCAGTCACGCCGACAACCTCCATATCCTGGGTGGGGTCACCGTAAAACGCTTGTGCAGCTTTGGCTAGTGCCAGCCGGCTGTTGGGAACCAAGACCTTCGAGATGGCCTGCGCGCTGATAACATCCTCTTCAAGGATTAAGGCACTGGCTCCACACTGAACTGCTTGGCCCGCATATTTATGGCCGTCAAGCGAAGACCCGCGGATTGCAAAAAACGCATCACCTGGCTTAACCAAGCGTGAATCACAACAAAGACCGCTGACGTCTACGTCATCTGGACCTATGATTTCCAAGACTTGGCAGTTATGCATGATGACGGAGAGATCCATTTTCTAAATGTCCATCGTTTCTAGCTTGGGGGCATCATTCGTACCCAGATTTTGGCGCCGTATGGTATGGCCACTCCTGGGGCCGGGGATTGCTCGATGACCCGCCCATGACCGCTGAAGCTGACATTCAAATCCAACCTCGCCATTTGTTCAAGGACCTGGCGATAACTGAGCCCATGGAAATTTGGCATTCTTGGCCCCGCTTTCGACTCTTCCCCATCAAAGTTTTGAGGATAGCGTATCGGCTCAGAAACTTTCACCGTCGTTTGGCGTAAAGGCGGTAACGCTTCATTTTTTGGTAATGGCTGGTTGGGTGCAACTTTCAAATACTGCATTGCCTGGGATACAATATTTGAAAAGATGGGAGCCGCAGTCAATCCACCATAGATTCCTTTTTGTGGTTCATCGACAACGACCAAGACAACGATACGAGGAGACTCTACAGGGGCAAAGCCAACGAATGAGGCCACCCGTTTGTCCGATGAATAACTGCCAGTAATTGGATCAACCTTCTGTGCTGTTCCAGTCTTGCCCGCGACTCGGTAACCGGGAACCTTTGCGTTTGTCGCAGTACCACCCTCTTCGGTTGTTCTTTCCATCATCCTGGTGATTAAATGCGCAACATCGCGTGAGATGACCTTACGAATTACCTTGGGTTGTTTTTTTAAAACAGCATGGCCGTGACCATCAATTACCCGCTCGACGACGAAAGGCTCCATCAAGTATCCCTCGTTCGCTATGGCGGCGGTGGCACTGGCTAGCTGGAGCGGTGTGACACTTATCCCTTGGCCGAAGGAAATCGCCGCCAAGTCAATCTCGAACCACTTATCCGGAGTCCGGACAAGGCCAATGGTTTCACCGGGAAGGTCAATGCCTGTCTTCCTGCCAAACCCAAAATCGGAGATATATTTATAATAAGTCTCTCGCTCAAGAAGTTTGCCAATCTTTGCCGAACCGATGTTAGAGCTGTATTTGATAATCTGTGCCGGGGTGAGATATTTATAAGGCTTATGGTCATGGACAATCTTGCCACCCACCCGGTAGGAGCCATTTTCACAATAAAAAAGCTGATCAGTGCTCAGCACAGCCTCATTGAGGGCAGCTGCCATCAAGAAAATCTTGAAGGTCGAGCCTGGCTCGAAAGTGTCGCAAATTGCCCGATTGCGCCAGTCATTTGGCTTGTGCCTATTGATTGCATTCGGATTGTATTCAGGGTAACTGGCCATAGCCAAAACTCGCCCGGTGGACGGTTCTATGGCAATCACCGTGCCGCTTTTTGCCTGGGCCTCTTTGATCCCTTTAGTCAATTCACGTTCGGCGATGTATTGCAGGTTTTTATCGACGGTCAGATAAAGATCATGGCCTGGAGTTGCTCCTTCTACATGTGGATCTCCAGACACCATCCCTCTGCCAAGGGCATCGCGCTCCATAACCAAATAACCACCGCGGCCAAGGATCACCTTGTCATAGGCAAGTTCAATGCCTTCAAGACCCTTCGGGTCAAGACCGGTGAAACCAACCAAATGTGCGGCCAGGCTTGAATTTGGATAGAAGCGGCGATGTTCTTTGATCGAACCGATCCCTTCCAAATCCAGGGATCTGACCTGTTCGCTTTGGCGAGGATTTACCTGGCGTTTCAGCCAGACGAAATTGCTATTCCGGGCAAATTTGGCCTGAAGTGACTTCGACGATGTATTTAGCGCTTTACTGAGTCGTTCGGAGGCAAGGGTTTTGTCTGCAATCCTACGTGGTTCGGCATAAATCGAGTCAACATCAACGCTCACGGCCAGTTCTTCGCCGTTACAATCGAAAATGGTACCTCGCTGGGGTGTCAGAGGAATGGTTTTTTGGTGCTGCCGCTCTGCTAGTTCATCCCATTCCTGTTCCTGCATGACCTGGAGTTCAAAAGCGCGCAATCCAATCAGCAAGAAGGCAACAATAAACAAACCTGCCATCAAGCGGATACGAATACTTACGCCTTTCTCCAGTTCTTTCATCAATCCACCATTATCACCTGGTCCGGGACCGGAAAGCGTAGACCGAGTTCCTTGCGTGCAACGCGTTCAATTCTTTCCGGGCTGCTCAAACTAGCAGCCTCTATGCGCAAACGTGAGGTCTCGTGCTTCGTGTCGCGCAACTGGCTTTCCAAATTTGAAATCTCATATTCCAGTCCAATCACTTGGACGCGGGACCATACAAAAAACAAAGAGACCAAAAGCAGCAATGCTATAAATCCAAGGACAGGGAACAGGCGCGGCTGTTGCAGAGAGAAACCGTTGATCTTGGGAAGCGCTTTTAAAGTTGTGTCGGCCATGTCTTCTCCTAATGTAATCTTTCGACGCCCCTTAGTGTGGCACTTCGCGCTCTGGGATTATCTTGGACTTCTGTTTCAGTGGCACGAATGCCCCGGGACGACAAAAGCTTCACCAAAGGCTTTTGATTGCAGGCGCAAACGGGCAGTCTTGGAGGGCAAATACAGCCGGTTGCCGCGCTACGAAAGGCCCGTTTGACCATCCGGTCTTCTAGCGAGTGGAAACTAATCACTGCCATTCGTCCCTTTGGGCTTAAATGAGCCATGCCTTCTTGCAGACCTTTTTCCAGGCAATCCAATTCACCGTTGACAAAAATGCGCAAAGCTTGGAAAACGCGGGTTGCCGGGTGAATCCGCCGCGCTTGATGGGCAACTGGCACCACCCGGCAAATCAGATCCGCCAACTGTCGTGTGCTTGTCAAAGGGACACCTTGGCGTTCCTTGACAATAGCTTTGGCAATGCGCCCTGCCCAACGTTCCTCTCCGAATTGACGAAAAATATTGCGCAACACTTCGTAGCTTTCCGTCGCAATGACTTGAGCTGCCGTCCGACCGCCGGATGGATCCATTCGCATGTCGAGAGGTCCATCGGACTGAAACGAAAATCCCCTCCCCGGACTATCGAGCTGGTAAGATGAGACGCCCAAGTCGAAAAGGATGCCGTCAACTCTCTCCAGTCCACATGCACGAAGGTGATCAGACAAATCACCAAAGTTGCCCTGCCGCAGGATGACCCGATCATGATATGGCGCAAGGACAAGAGCCGCAGCAGACAAAGCGTCCTGGTCGCGATCCAAGCCAATGACCCGGCCAGTCGGCGCTGAAGCCTCCAGCAACAGCCGGGCATGACCGGCACCCCCGATCGTGCCATCCAGAATGATCCAGCCGGGCTGCGGCTGCATGAGTTCAATTACCTCCTGTGCCAAAACCGGCCGATGCGCAAAGGTCATCAC
>JAFDBS010000013.1 GCA_019313185.1 Deltaproteobacteria bacterium
CGAGCGAAAATACAATCACATGAAAAGTCAAATTAAGACATCTGAAGATTTCATCAGTAAAATTGCTTCACGACGCAGCTTGACAGTCAATTATGTACGGTGATTTTGACGGTCAAAAAACAACCCACCGCTCTATGGCTGGAAGACGCTTTAAGCGATTACCGGCTGAAATTGCATCAGACGGACTGATTAGACAAGGCTTTTGAGGTTGGCCGGTTGGCCTGAAAATATTGTCAAGCCATGCTTTATGACAAAATTACCCTGACCGTTGTATTGTTTCTTACCGTTTCTGGCTGTTTCCAGATACCGCTACAGCACCACATCGTCGGAAGTGCGTTGCCACCGCAACGTGCTTTTGATAGTGAAAAGGTTTGTGCAGGGCCCATGCCGTTTAGGGATTCCGTTTCACCTTTGAATGGAGACGGTTTCAGGATTCTGGTGTGGAATCTGTACAAAGGTTTCGGAGGAGGCTGGCAGGCCGATCTGCAGGCTTTATCGGCCGGGTCCGACTTAATTTTACTTCAGGAAGCTTACCTGCAAAAAGACTTCTTAGGTTTTCTTGATAATAACAACCTTCAATGGCAGTTTGCAGCAGCGTATTCCTATCAGAAAGTGCAAACAGGGGTGATGACTGCGTCCGAGTCACTGCCACGTTCTTCCTGCTCCTTCCGTTCCTGGGAGCCATTGATCCGCCTGCCTAAGACGGTTTTAATTACCTATCATCCTTTGTCAGAAAATGATCAGGATCTTTTGGTGGCAAATATTCATGGAATCAATTACTCCCTCGGCCTGCAAGCGTTTCGAGAACAAATCAATACATTGATTTCGATGGTAGGCAACCATCAGGGGCCATTGATTATTGCTGGAGACTTTAACGCGTGGAGCGGAAAACGCCGCCTGGTCATAGATGCAATGGTTGGTTCTCTCGGATTGGCCACGGTTAGGTTCCAAGAAGACCACAGGGTGACCGTATTCGGTCACACCCTGGATGAGGTTTACTACAAAGGTCTGGAGGCCCAAGGCCCCTTGTCAATTCAAGTGACATCTTCAGATCACAACCCGTTGCTTGTGACGTTCAAACTTGTGAATCGAGAAGCAAAAGAGAAAATGACTGAACTTCGATTTTGATGGTTTTTTGCAGAGAAAGCACCAGCCAAAACTGATTATGACTTAACGGTAGTAAAATATGCTCTACGTTTCCCAGCGTCCGAACACCAGGTCGATTGACAGATATCGATGTGACATCAAGGGATTTTGCCAATCGTTGCCATCCATGGTAGCGAACTCTTCAAGAACGGTGTAATTGTGTTTTCCTGCCAATCTTGTTTTGAGACAGGCACGAAAAATGATCAAGCCAATTAGAATGGGAGGTTGACAAAACGGTTTTTAACACGAAAAAAATCATTTAAGTCAGTTGAACCTGACAAGCTGTTAGAAACGATCGCAAAAGCAATACATAGGTGGTGTGGGTACTATCGAAGAATGCAATGTAATATTTGCCAAACCTGTCGCCGATGAAAGATAAGACAGTGGAAAGCTAAAGTTGCCAGCCAATCTTCGGGCAACGATGGCAGGCGGTGACAACATAGAGCCTGACTTTTTCAATAACTTAGATGAGTTGACAAGCTCTGCTATCATGAAGTCGGCGCTCTCCCCGTCGGTCATGATTTGATTGACCGAAATCAGGAGACCGGTGTTTTAAACCCTTTCGGTTTTAGGGTAAGAATCGAACAGGTAATCTGGCCCAGAACATATTCAGCGGTGTTGCCAATGAGAAGACCGGGCAAGCCAGTTCTTGCTACGGTTCCCATCACCACAATGTCAGGTTTTTTCTTCTCAATAAGTTTGACCAGTGTTGCTCCAGAATCGCCCTTTTCTAAAACAACTTTGAGTTTTTTGTCTTTATAAGGTTCTAACAGGGCATCGATCCATTTTTGGTGGATAGATTCCACATCGTTGGCCATCTTCTGTATCTCGTCCTCACTCATATTAAAGCGCGGACTTCGAAACATGCTTTCTCCCTCAAGATTCCAGGCATGCACGACTTCAACTTTTCCCTTTTCTCGATCAGCAAGTGATATTCCAATTTTGATTAAATCGGCATGTAAGCTAAGCCTGTCTGGATCTGAGGGATCAGGGTCGACTGCAATCAAAATCTTACCGAACGGTTTTCTTTGATTGGGTTTTATAATCCAAACCGGGCAGGGGCATTTACGCAATAAATGCAGGTCAGTGCTGTCGAGCGCACGGTCTTTGACTGTGGGGATCTTAGGCTTGATGAGCAGGTCGTGTCCGCCGGAAAGGACGGTTCGAATCAGTTCGATGAATGGCTTCCCAAACAGGACTTTGGTTTTGACTTGGATCGAAGCGTCAAGCTTGGCAGAGAGTTCATCAAGTTCATGCTGGGCTTGATTCATCGAGGCATTTTGAAAATCAGCAAGACGCTTTTTCGGCATGATATAACTTGCCGCAAAGGGAAGGTCTTCTAAAACACGGATCAGAGTTAAACTGGCCTGGTTTGCGAGAGCCAGACGATTGGCTCTATCAAGGGCAGCAAGATCCTCTTTGCTGCCAAACGATGCAAATAAGATATTTTGAAAACGTTCCATATCTGCCCCTTGATAAAGAATATATTGAAACACGTATACTATACCATAATTTATGTGGCATTCAGTGCGTCACTTTGGATTTTTAACCGAGACAAATTGGGGAAGTTATGCAAAACGATGATAAAGGGTTCACACGATTGGTGGCAGTGTGCAGTAAAATCATCATCAATATTGCCATAGCTTTCTAAGAAATCGTGTATAATTGCGTGCAAGAAATATTCATCCATGCTCAAATAGTTGATAATTTTTTCACTTCAATGCCTGACAGTTAAGGCCTAAAAGGTGGGACGTTTGTCAAATAACTGCAAAGAAGCAAGGGCTCCTCTTGCAAACGTCTTCATCTCGTGTGTGCCATCCCTTCTTTTTTTGGGGCTGATACTGTCTCTTTATCACGTTCCATTGCCATGGACGTTTGTCCTGCCTTGGGTACCGTCTCTGAATGTTGACCTCGACGTATACATCGACGGTTTGTCTGCTCAATTCCTACTTTTGATTACCGGTATTGGCTCTCTGGTGTTTTTTTATGCCCGGGGCTATCTGGCAGGGCATCCCAAGGCTAAACGTTTATTTATTCTGCTTGTGCTGTTCCTGTTTGCCATGATTGGTGCGGTTGTGAGCGATAACTTGCTGGTTCTTTTTGTCTTCTGGGAATTGACCAGTGTTCTGTCTTTTTTGTTGGTCGGCTTCAACCATGAAGATGTCGGCAGCCGGAAGTCCGCTCAGCAGGCAATCCTGGTGACCGGTGTCGGTGGTCTGTTCCTGCTGGCAGGTTTTATTCTTCTCGGAGAAATCGCCGGGACCTATTCAATCCAGGCGTTTCTGCATAGCCCGTCAGTGTTAATCAACGATTCCAGGCTCGGTGTGGTTCTGGTTTTAATTTTTGTCGGGGCATTTACCAAGTCTGCACAATTCCCTTTTCATTTTTGGTTACCAAACGCTATGGCCGCACCAACGCCGGTGAGTGCATATTTGCATTCAGCAACAATGGTCAAGCTGGGCATTTATCTGCTTGCCCGTCTGGACACGGCCTTTAGTGACATTATTTTTTGGGAGTATGCCTTGGTGGGCACGGGCACTCTTACTGCGGTTTTTGCCGCTGTGCAGACGGTTTATGAGCGGGACCTGAAAAGGATTCTGGCCTGGTCTACAATTGCTACTTTGGGCACTCTTGTAATGCTTGTCGGATTGCCCGGCCATGGTGCCGCCTTGGCGACCGTTGCTTTGTTTTTTGCTCATGCACTCTACAAAGCGCCTTTGTTTTTTGTCGCGGGCAATCTTGACCACGGTGCTGGCACCCGAGAAATCGATAAACTCACCGGTATGCGGCACTACATGCCATGGACTGCAACCGCTGCGCTCGTCGCCGCGCTTTCCATGGCCGGGCTCCCTTTGACCTTTGGTTTTGTTGCCAAAGATGCGATAAGTTTTGCCAAAGCCCAGGCCGAAGTTTTGCATTTGGTCAGTTATGCAACCGTTTTCGTTAATGTTGTATCAGTTGCTGTCGCTGCGATCGCCGCTATTCATATCTTTTGGGGGCATGATACGATTCCGCGAAAGTCGCATCCCCATGAAGCTCCTGCCAGTATGATTATTCCTCCTTTAATGTTGGTCTTGTGCGGGATTGTTTTTGGGCTTGCACCGACCTTGATCGATCCATTGCTGGGAGCAGCAGCCAAAGCGATGTCCCCAGAATTTGATGCCACCACGGTCAACATGGCATATGATCTTGCTCCGGTTATTGAAGTGACACTGGGCACGATTGCCTTGGGATTATTGGTTTACTTGCGTTGGGACTGGCTCCATGAGCGTCTCAGTCGTATTACTTTTCTTGAAAAAGTTGGTCCGGAAGGATGGTATCTGGCCATTATGGATACTTTGCCCGTCATCGCGGCGCGGCTGACCCGGATTGTTCAACATGGAATTCTGCCTCGGTATCTTATGACGATGTTGGTGACCGTTGCCGTGCTGCTATTAGTCCTCTTGACCGCTGCTGACCCCCCTTGGCTATGGCCACCATCGACAAACCTTGGTGTCCCTGTCGCCAGTGCGTCGTTGCTGATCATCGTTGGAGGGCTTGCTGCGTGTTTTGTGCGTGATCATTTGGTCCTCTTGCTCGTTGGTGGCTTGGTTGGTTTCGGAAGCGCTGTTTTGTTTATGTTTACTGGGGCACCGGATTTGGCGTTGACTCAATTTTTTGTCGAAACGGTTTTTGTGGTGGTTGTGGCTACAGTTCTGGTGAAACTCCGCAGGTTGAAGATACGAGACAGGCAGGTTCCGTTAGAGCCACTGATCAGACCTTTGGATTTGTTTGTCGCCATGGCGTTCAGTCTTATAGTGGTTGTTCTGACTCTGCTCGTTTCGGCGTTGCCATTTGATGCCCAGCTCACTGATTTCTATGCCACCAGAAGCCTTGCGGAAGCCCATGGTCGCAATGTTGTCAATCTTATTCTGGTAGATTTCCGTGCTCTGGACACCCTTGGCGAAATTTCTGTTCTATTTTTTTCGCTTATCGCTGTACTGCCATTGCTGAAACGCATCGGGGACAAACGACCATGACGTCCCGTGCACACATCGCTGAAGTGTTTATGCGTGGTCTTTATCCAGTTTTGATTATTGCGTCATTTTGGATGCTACTGCGTGGACACAATGCACCTGGAGGCGGCTTCATAGCAGGCCTAATGGCTGTTGCCGCAAGCTCTGCCTACGCCTTGATTTTCAATTCATCGAAAGCATCAAAAAAAATGCCTCTGCTGCCTGCTCGCTTATCCGTGAGCGGTGTTCTTGTTGCTCTGGCCAGTGGCCTTCCGGCAGTTTTTCAGGGGCTCCCTTACCTGTCGCATCCATGGTGGACGTTGTCTCTAGGCGGTTTTAAACTGTCCCTGTCCACCGTGATGCTATTTGACCTGGGTGTGTACTTGGCTGTCTGGGGGGCCATTGGAGGAATCTGCTTGCACCTGATTGAGACCATCGAGGAGAATTTATGATCTGGGCGGTACTCATCGCAACGGGAACTGTTGTGGCGACAGGGATTTATCTTGCCCTGTCCCGCGACCTGTTTCGATGTTTGATCGGTCTGGCTTTGTTGGGTAACGGAATAAACCTTGTGTTGTTTTCTTCCGGCCGCTTGAACACTCAAGTTCCGCCCATCATCAAACAGGCAGAGACCACTCTGCACAACGCTGCAAATGCCTTGCCCCAAGCCCTGGTTCTGACCGCTATCGTGATCAGTTTTGCCCTACTTTGCTTTTCCCTCGTCCTCGCAGTTCGAATTATCCAGCTGTCCGGCAACGATGATATTTTGGCGATTCGTCAGGCCGAACCTCCGGCAACTGATTCAATTAAGCCTGCGCTGGAGGAAGAGCCATGATCTTACCTGTTGCCCCTCTTTTGGTGCCCCTTGGGACCTCACTGCTCTGCACGCTCACGTCAAATTCTGTCCAGCTCCAGCGCAAAATCAGTCTGCTTGGATCACTACTGTTGCTTGGAACGGCCATAGTCTTGGGTGTTCAGGTCGCAGACCATCAATCAATTTCATTAGCTTCAGGGAGTTGGCCTTTGCCGTTCGGCATTGAGGTTGTGGTCGATCGGCTTGGTGCTCTCTTGGTTTTCGTCGCAGCCCTTATGGTGTTGATTTGCACCCTCTGGCAAATGGGCGATGTGGATCCAGCACATTCGTCGTTTTTTTACCCTCTCCTGCACGGTCTTGTCGCTGGCTCATGCGCAGCCTTCATCGCTGCCGATCTTTTCAACTTGTATGTTTGGTTTGAAGTGGCGTTAATTTGCTCACTTGGCCTGCTGGCCCAAGGCGGCACCTTAAAACACCTCGATGCAACTCTGAAATATTTTGCGCTCAACCTGGTAGGAACTCTGCTGTTGCTCACAGCGGTGGCATTGTTGTACGGAGCCACGGGGCATCTTAATTTCAACGCTCTGGCCATGTCAGTTCAATATGTCAATCCAGCCATCATGCAGGCGGTAACCGGGTTGCTTATCTTGGCGTTTCTTGTCAAAGCTGCAGCTTTTCCATTTTTTGCCTGGCTGCCGGCGTCGTACCATACCCTCCCGGCCCCGTCACTGGCGCTCTTCTCGGCACTTTTGAGTAAAATTGGCATCTGTGCACTGATCCGCACGTTGAGCTCAATATTTCATCCATCACCTGAGCCGCTGCTGAGCATGCTCGGGATAATTGCCGTTCTTTCCATGATTGTCGGCGTATTGGGGGCGGCTTATCACTGGGACCTGCGCAGAATCCTTGCATTCCATAGCATTAGCCAGGTCGGCTACATGCTGTTGGCCATGGCACTGTCGACCCGGGCAGGTGATGCCGCTGCGATTTTTTTCGCCCTGCATCACAGCTTGGTCAAAGCCGGACTATTTCTCTGCGCCGCAATGATTTTTAAACTTTCCGGTCATTATGACCTTAGAAAGGTCGGTGGACTGTATGCTGAAAAACCTGGACTGGCAGCAATCTTCCTGCTGCTCGCACTGTCCCTGGTTGGAATACCGCCGTTCAGCGGCTTTTGGGGGAAATATCTTATTGTCCGGGAATGTCTGGTGCAGGGCGAATATTTATGGGCTTTTCTTGCATTATTGGTCGGCGCACTCACCTTTTATTCAATGATGAAGATTTGGCTAGAAGCGTTTTGGAAACCACATCCCTCTGCGGGTTGGCAGGCAGCTAAAATTGTGAAACCGATTCCGGTTACCACCGGGTTGTGTCTCTTGTCAGTGATAATCCTGGCAATTGGCCTGTTTCCAGAACCTTTGATTGGTTTTGTCAATGACGCGGCCAATCATCTGCGAGGACATGCGCCATGAAATTGCGAACAGTTACGCTAATCAAGCTTCTGACAAGATTTTTCTGGCATTGTGCTCTCTCTGGAATTACGACGGCGAAGGTTATTTTGCAGTCCAATCCGCCTCCCGCTGGCTTGGTCAAAATGAAGTTCAAGCCAATGAGCCAGACAGGCGCGGCGGTCTTGGGGGCCTTGATTACCTTGACACCAGGCAGCAGCGCTTTAGATATCGATTTTGAGAAACGGGAGATCCTCTTGCATATCCTTGACAAAAACACGGCTCACGACAGTATCGTTGCGATCCGTCGGGATTTTGAACGGGAGGTCTGTCTCCTCTTCCCGGAGAAGAAATCATGATTGATGTTCTGATCCTTATGGTTATTGGGTGCATTGTTTTAGGCGTAACAAGGTTTGTTTTAGGCCCATCGAATGCCGACCGGGTGATTGCAATCGATATTCTTTTTTCTGCCGGAGTAAGTTTGTCTTCATTCGCAGCCATTGTCTCCGGGAGAGTCCTGTTTTTAGACATCGCAGTGGGTGTTGCATTAATCGGTTTTGTCACAACACTGGCATGGTCGAGACTTGTGGAGTTGCAAGACAATACCAATCGGGAGAAAGACAATTGAGCATTGCTGGCCACATCATGCTGGTGTTAGGAGTTCTGATACTACTGCTTGCGAGTATTGGCTTGTTTGTTCTCAAAGACGCCCTGTCTCGCCAGCACGCGGCAACGAAGGCTGGATCTCTTGGCCTTGTTATTATTGTCGCTGGTGCAGCCCTGCTCGGTGGAAACTGGGCATGGTTCTGGCGGGCCTGCGTTATTATCATTTTTGTATGGCTAACCATGCCGATTTCTTCCCATGTCCTTGGTCGGGCTGCATTGCGCGAACAGTCCTCTGGTAATTTGGCTTATGATGAACTTGATGAATGACTGTGTTTAAGTGTCGATTAATTGAAAACGAAACACCTTGTATGTCGAAACCAGTCAGTTGGGCAAAAAGATAGAGTGACTCTTATGACTCACTAAGGTCGCGGAAATGAAATTTCATTTGATGAAAAGACAAACAGGATCGTAATGTTTATCCTGCAAGTAATGCTATGCGCATGCATTCACAAAGGCCATGAGCATAACGCATTTTTGAGAGGGTGAGCCTGGTCAAAGAACCGACGCATAATGAGAAGATCACCGAACGACAGCTTGAGTTCGAGGTCATGGTCTTCGCCGATCATTCCGTCATGATTTTCTGGCAGGCAATGGATCAACTTTATCGTGCAGATTTACCCACGGAGAGAAAACTTGCTGTTGAGTACTGAAAACTGCTCTACAGATCCTCCGCGATTGTTGCTTCGCACCAACCTCCCGCCAAATCGGCGAGGGTTGAGTCCAGCCGAGCTCGAAGGCGTATTTTTTATGTCTCCTGATTATCCGGTTAAAGTTCGGGAAGCAATCAAAAGTGAACTGGGTGATCAATGGTTCGGTGGCATTAAAAGGTAGCCACCAATCTTTTTCAGCTCTCTACCATGAAAACCTTTGTCATTTGTCTAGTCTTGACCGTTGTCCCTGTACTCGCCTGTTCTGAATGCGTGATCCTCCTGCATGGCCTGGCACGTACAGACAAATCCATGAGCAAGTTAGAGCAGAAGCTTCAGGCAGAGAATTTTTTTACCGTTAATGTGGATTATCCCTCTAGGGACTATCCAATCGAGTATTTGGCGGAAATGTATATTCCACCTGCTTTAAAGGAATGTCCATCAGGGGTTAAAATAAGCTTTGTGACCCATTCACTTGGAGGAATCCTGGTCCGTCAATACCTGGATAACCACAAAATCGAGAATTTGAACAGAGTGGTAATGTTGGGGCCACCCAACCAGGGCAGTGAAGTCGTGGATAAACTAGGGAATATGCCAGGGTTTGAGTTGATCAATGGTCAGGCAGGGCTTCAACTCGGGACCGGTGTCGCCAGTGTGCCAAGCAAACTCGGACAACCTGACTTTGAGGTCGGCATCATTGCCGGGACAAATAGTATTAATTTGATTTTGTCTTTGCTTATCCCAGGAGATGACGATGGCAAAGTCTCGGTTGAGAGAACAAAG
>JAFDBS010000014.1 GCA_019313185.1 Deltaproteobacteria bacterium
AGGTTCCCTTCAATCTCTGCCAAGGAGAATTGAAATGCGATTGCTGGGGCGGAACAGATCAAGATCAGCGAGACAGAAAGGAACGTTTGCCGGAGACCGCAACGCTTGATACCATCTAGAACCATAACAGGACCTCCCGAGTGTCAATAAAGCTTCCCCATTGAAGCGCTTAAACCCATGACTTCTAACTGAAAAAAAATAGAATGCTTTTTTATATATCAGAAAAATCGCTACGACAAAATGTAAATCCTGCCTAAGTTTGAAATACTCCCTTGACCAACGGCGGTTAGCCCTTGGCCAAGCGCTTAATCCAATTCAGATCGTTCAAGCCTTGATAAATCAATGCAGGAGCTGTTGCTAATCTCCGGATCTGTCAACAGGAAAACCCGATCATTCTGCTTTCTTACATCAGCAGAACAATGTTACCAAAATACAGACAACTTGCCATGCTGAAACAACCAGCGACATTTATTGAAAGCTACTTTCATTTTCTTCTTGACGAGACCTGGGTTAGCCCTTAGATTTTGAAACCGATTTTCATGTTCTTTTGTTTTCTGTCCGTTTCTGTGTCTTAAATCGTAACTGTTTCAAAAGGGTCATGTTGCCTTAAATCAAGGCCCATGCTATCAGAGGAGTAGATCTGATATTTTCGTTAAACGCCAAATCAATCTTACTGACAACCTGGCTGTACGCCATTTTGCTTGTCAGCACTGCCTTTGCTGTTAATCCAGAAGAGAAGAGTGAAATTGAAAATCTTAAGCGCCGCATTGCAAACCTTGAAGGACAGCAAGCACAACAACATGCAGCGGAGATTGGCCAAATCAGCGAATTCTTGACACTGTACGTTTTTTTCGAGGTCGAGGCTTCCTACACCAAGCCGGACGGTGGTGACGAGGAGAGTGACCTGACCCTGGCCACGGCTGAACAGTCTCTTAGAAGCAACCCTTAACAATTACATCGGTGGGCATCTGACTCTGCTTTATGAAGAGGGTGGTTTGAACGTGGACGTTGCGCTTAGCAAACTCAATTTCCAGGGTAGTTTTTTTGACTGTCTCCCTCCGTACAAGCGGGGCGATTGGAGTGCCTTTCGGCATGATCAATGGCCATATGGTCAGTGATCCGGTGACCCTTGATTTAGGGAGAACCCAAGGCATCGCTGCTATGTTTGGGTTGGAGGCAGACCTATGCAACGTGCAGGTCGCCATTTTCAATGGCGCCGTCGACACCGACAGAAACAATAACACCGTCGACAATTGGCTTGTGCCCCTGAATTTTCTCTTGGCCGATACCTTGCTGTTTGGCCTGACCTTTTTGAGCGATCTGTGCGGAAAAGGAGATCAATTTGGTTCCAAATAACGCACCTTATGGCAGCGCTGTGGGCGCAGCAAGTGCTAATGTTTCTGTCCATTATAGAAAAAGTTTGTGTTTGACGCCGAATACCCGGGTGCTAGAGGATTTTTTATGAGGAAACCGTTGATTTCGCACAAAGCGACCTCACCGGCCGGCGGCAGACAGCCCCGAATTTCGAACTGGCCTGGACGCCTGTAGAGCGCCTGCAACTTGCCGCCCGCTCTGATCAAGCAGATGATTTCCTGGACGATATCAGCCGCTATGGGGACACCGTCTCCTAATGGTTTATATGACCAGCTAGTTTTGACGTTTGAGTCTCTCTACGTTGATGCCAAGGGAGAAGAGAACGATCCCGTTCATCTTGCCACAGCCCAACTGGCACTGGAATTCTAAATCTGGTATCAAAAAAGCTCTTCAGATAGTGGTGAGTTTGTTAAAATACCATCTAGCAACGAACATGTATCGTCTGGAGCTCTGAAATGAAATATCTCAAAACGTTTGCACGACTGGTGGTCATTGCTGCCAGTCTCTGCTCAGCCTGGCCAGTTGCTGCAGATGAGTTGATGATTTACTCAGCCCGCAAACAGCAATTCATCCAACCGCTGTTTGACGCCTACACCAGAGAAACCGGTGTTGAGATCGACCATCAGACTGGGAGCATCGATTCATTATTAAACCGTCTCAAGGCCGAGGGAGACAGAACACCGGCCGACATTCTGATTGCGGTCGATGCAGGGAATTTGTGGCAAGCTGCGGATCAGGGCCTTTTACAGCCAATTGATTCCAAATTGCTGAGAGCCAACATCCCGGCTAATCTAAGAGACCCGGAGAATCGTTGGTTCGGTTTATCCCTGCGGGCACGTACCATTGTCTACAGCACTGAACGGGTCCAACCAGAACAGCTATCTACTTATGCAGCGCTTGGTGAAGATCATTGGAAGGGGCGCCTGTTGCTCCGCACCTCGAAAAAAGACTACAACCAATCATTGGTTGCGATGATGATCGCAGAATATGGACTCGGTGGCGCAGAAAAGATCGTTCGCGGCTGGGTCAAGAACCTGGCGCAGCCCCCCTACGATGATGATATCCAAACCATGATGGCCATCCTTGAGGGGCAGGGAGATGTGGCGATCGTCAACAGTTATTATTATGGACGTTTGTTGCGTAAAGATCCTGATTTGAAACTAGCCCTGTTCTGGCCGAACCAAAACGAACCGGGCAGCGGTGTGCATGTAAATGTCTCCGGCGCCGGGTTAACCAAGTTTGCTAAGCACCCGGAAGCGGCGATCCGTTTCATCGAATGGCTCTCTACAAGTGGTGCGCAAAGCCTATTTGCGGATGCTAACCTTGAGTACCCGGTCAACCCCCAAGTCAAGCCCAGTCCAGAAGTTGCCGCTTGGGGAGCATTTAAAGCAAGCCCCTTCAATTTAACCAAAGCCGGAGAGTTACAGGAGGCCGCTATCCGCCTGATGGATCGTGCCGGCTATCAGTAGACTGTGATGGCCTGGCCAGCCGGCACGTGCTAGGGAAATAAATCCTTGAGAACACCACCCTGGTTTTGTGTTTAGCCGTTGGGTGCCTAAAGAATGATTCATTGACGAATCGAATGAATCGTCCCCGACAGATACGAACATGGCACCTTGGTCTCTCACTCACCGAGTTGCGGCCAGAAGCGCAAGATAGCTATTGGGCAGAAGGCTGGTCAAGGTTGACGCCTGTTGCACGCGCTCCACGCAGGCCAAATCTGCATTGCCCAGCTTGAATTTTCCGCCGCCGCAGAGTTCGCAGAGCAAATCCGCCAAATGAGGCAAATGGCCAACCACTAAAATTCGACTGTCGTCTGGCTCCGGTTCGAGAAGGCGAATAAGCGCTGAAGGGTGTGCATTCGGCAAGGCAGACTCAGTTGACACAATATCGCTATAGGGATAACGGACGGATTCGGCAATCAGGGCAGCCGTTTGCTGGGCTCGTCTCTTCGGGCTGGCAAGTATCAGGTCAAACCGGAGACTCAAACTTCGGAGGGCCCGACCAACCGACTTGACCTGGTCGATCCCTTCCGGACTCAATACGCAGAGAGGATCCTCTTTTTCACTGTAGGCGAGGCCGTGCCGCATAAGATATAATTGCATATAAACACCATCCTTGGATTGTTTAGTCTCTAGCTTACCGGATCTTGCGAGCCTGTCTAGTATTCTGTTTTGACAGGAGAACCCGGACATCATATGTTACGCTCATTCTTTCAGCATCTCCCATATACGATATTGATACCGGCAGCCTGTCTGCTTGGGTTCGCTCCATTTTCAGGCGAGCCACATTTGGTGGAGAAAATTCGTCTCATATTCCAAGGCGTCCGGCTGCAAGCAATTGATATTGTCGATCTGTGTTTACATAGTGCGCCCAGTATCCTTTTGATAGGGAAAATTCTTTCTCAGCGATCGAAAACTGGCACAATGCAAAGAAGCCGAGACCGGACACCCGACCCATGACCGAGTTTGCCCTGACATTTGCCCGAGAACAATGGCATACGTTGGCTGAAGCGTCGCCTTAGGTTCTGGTCGGTTTTTTGGCAGCCGGTCTGCTCAAGGCCCTTCTGCCAGAGGATGCTATTGCCAGGCAACTTGAAGAAAATTCGACAAAAGCTGTCATTACAGCCTCTTTGATTGGTATGCCCGCCCCTTTGTTCGTACGGAGCGATCCCCGCAGCTGTCAGCTTACGTCAGAGGTAAGCCAGCCGTGGATCGTCGGCAGCGTTTATGGTATCAACACCCGAATCAGGGGTTGATTGAATTGCAATCACGTGGGCATTGCTTGATCCGTTCATGACAATTGCCAGACCAGTTGCTGCGGTTTTTACCGCAACGTTGACCGGTATCCTGATTGACCAACTGCCCCAGCAAAAAAAGGGCCAGCCTGCCGAACCAAGTCCAGGGGAGCGCTGAAGACTTTCGCCATCTGTGGGTGCCACAGAGATAAAAGGTCCTTTTGGCAAGCTGTCTTCGAGGCGGCCTCACCTAGGCGTTTGGAGACCTACTCCGCGATATCGGCAGCTGGTTGCAGGTCGGCGTTTTGATTGCAGCACTGATTGGGGCGCTTGTGCCGGACGCGTTCATGGAGCGTTATTAGGATCGTGTCTGGTTATCCATACTGATCATGCTTGCTATCGACATTCCCCCTTTACATCTGTGCCACTGCGTCAACGCCGATTGCGGCGGCGCTGATCTTTAAGGGGCTTTCTCTCGGTGCTGCGCTTGTCTTTCTCTTAGCTGGGTCGGCGACCAATGCGGCAGCCATCAGCATAGTTACTCGTTACTGGGGCAGGCAGGCAGCGATGATCTATCTCGCTACGCTTGCGTTCTCTTCCCTCGACCTCGCTTGGATGGTCAACGCGTTCTAGATCGGTTGGTCACTCGACATCACCAAGTGGGTTCACCCAGCCACTGCCGATGAAATAACATGGTGGCAAAGTCTTTCAGCCATACTTCTTGTCGGTTTAATTTTCAGGACTTTTTTTAACAACCACACTAAAACCGAGGGATGTTTTTGAATAAAGGGCCTAAAAACCCTGAAAAAGGTTCAACGATCGGCTATTATTAATATGTATTCCAATAATCTTGTAAGGAGTGGACCATGAGAATTTTTTTCATCACGCTTTTAAGCCTCGGTTTTTTGGTTCAGCCGGTTTTGTCGGAAGAAATAACTGTCGGCTCTGCATTGACGTTAACACTGGATTTGCCCACCGGTTGGACAATTTACAATGAAGCGCCTGAGGCTTTGATCGTTGAGGTAGCTGAACATGTCGAACACGAAGCTGAGGCCCAAGGCAAGAACCCCTCTCAAGAGCAAATTCTGGAGGTTGCAAAAAAACGTCTTGCGGCCAATGAAGCGATTGTCTACCATGCCAGCAGTGGCAGCCATTTGGATATCGACTTTAGCCCCCTCGAAGAGAACGAAACCCCGCCGAGTTCAAAGCTTTTGAAGCAGTCCGCGGAATTCGCCGTACAAAGTCTGGAAGGTGAAGAAGGCGTGTCCGGAGTTGAGCACCGCATTTCCCCATTCACCATTCCTGGTAGCAGCAATGCGTTTCGAATCGATGCGGACTATCGCCATCATGACGAGCCGGTCCGTTTTTCTGGAATTATCGGTTACGCGGAACGGCACTGGTACTTTTTCTATTTTACCGCTCCCGGAAAAGACGCTGATGCCGTGAGAACTTTTGAAGACCTAATCAAAAGTTTCACGATATCTCCCGGTGGTTGATTGAGGCATCAGCAGTTGGCTATATGCGCCAAACCGCTCTCGTGATATCAAAGGAT
>JAFDBS010000015.1 GCA_019313185.1 Deltaproteobacteria bacterium
AATGCCGAACACACGGACCGATTTGTCAACTATCCACGTTCAGTCAGCGGTGTTGAGGTTGCCATTTTTTTCCGTCAGCTTGATTCAGACACCTTCAAGGTTGGTTTCCGTTCCAAGGGCAAGATCGATGTCGGCAGTCTTGCACGTGAAATGGGAGGAGGCGGTCACCATAATGCCGCCGGGGCGACTGCGAAAGGCAGTTTAAAAGACGTTGAACAATGGGTGTTCCGTCGCCTTGATGATTTGCTCGAAAACCTCTGATGAACGGCCTGCTGATCATAGACAAGCCAGAAGGGCCGTCGTCTTTTGATGTCGTACGCCAGGTCCGCCGGGCCTGCAAAGTCCGTCGCGTTGGGCACGCCGGCACGCTTGACCCCTTCGCCACCGGTGTGTTGCCGATTGCGATTGGACAATCAACACGTTTATTGGAATATCTCACCAATGATGACAAGGCCTATGTTGCAACAATGCGTTTAGGAGTGTCGACTGACACCCAGGATTACCATGGAAAAATGCTTTATGAGAGGCCGTGGCATCACATTAGCCAATCGCATTTCATTGATGTTTGCAACCAGTTCGTTGGAACAATTGACCAAGTTCCACCAATGTTCTCAGCCATCAAGCAGAACGGTCAACCCCTCTACCGGTTGGCCCGCAAAGGGATTGAAGTGGAACGTCAGGCACGTCAAGTGCAAATTCGAGAGATAAGATTGGAAACATTCGAACCTCCCGATATCATATTCTCTGTCGTTTGCAGTAAAGGCACTTATATCCGGACGCTTGCCCATGACATTGGAGAAAAACTTGGATGCGGAGCCCATCTGACGCAATTACGACGTACACGAAGCGGTCACTTTGACGAAAAGAATTGCTTAGAGTTGTCTCGGTTTAAAAAAATCGTGGAAGAAAAGCAGATCATCCCGCTCATATCTCCTGCCGACATCCTGCCTGACTGGCCGGGCTTACAAGTCAAGGGAGAAGCCTTGAAAAAGTTAAAAAACGGCATTGCGCCAACCTCGGGTGAATTTAACGATATCTGTGCTATAAATGAAAGCGGACATGTTAAGTTTCTTGACGGCAAGCGCTTAGTGGCTGTTGCCAAATATATGCCTCATGATGGCCTAAAACATGCTGGTGATTTTGAGATTTTAAAGGTATTTCCAGAGGTTAGCCCTGAGAGATAAATGCTTTACTCGGCTGATAATTTGTGGTAAATACTCTCTTTTAGATAAAATTCAAATAACATCAATACACATCAAAAATGAAGGAGGTGGCGCCGTGTTGGCCACAGAACGCAAACAAGAAATTATCGAAAAATTCAAAACCCATGATACGGATACGGGTTCGCCGGAAGTGCAGATTGCCCTGCTTTCCGAACGTATCAATTACTTAACGGAACATTTTCGGACACACAAAAAGGACCATCATTCACGTCGTGGTCTGCTCAAAATTGTCGGTCAACGTCGTCGTTTGCTTGACTATCTGAAAGGCAAAGACGTCGAGCGATATCGCACCATAATCAAAGAACTGGGCATCCGTCGCTAATTGCAGGCAGCTCGCCCGCTTATGGGCTTGCTGCCTTTTCATTGTTTGTTGTATAGGCCGGGAGGTTGTCCGGAGAGAGAGTCTGCTGTGAGGCAGGCTTTGTCTCAGGCCATCCTCCTCTGCCGTTTTTAGTCACTGGAAGGTTGGCATTTGTGCCGACCGGAATGAGGAGAATTCAAAATGAGTTATCAAAAAGTTGAGATCGACTTTAATGGCCAGCCGTTGATGATCGAAACTGGCAAAATGGCCCGTCAGGCCGATGGGGCCGTCGTGGTGACCTACGGTGAAACCAAAGTGCTTTGCACGGTTGTGTCGGCTAAAAAAATGCGCGAAGGGCAAGACTTCTTTCCCTTGACGGTGAATTACCAGGAAAAATTTTATGCAGGAGGCAAGATCCCCGGCTCGTTCTTCCGAAGAGAACGCGGCGCCACTGAGCGTGAAACACTCATCTGTAGGCTTATTGATCGCCCGATGCGTCCACTTTTCCCAAAGGGCTACATGTTTGAAACACAGATTATGCCAACTGTGATTTCAGCTGACATGGTCAACGATCCGGACACTCTGGCAATGGTGGCTGCATCTGCTTGTGTGCAGGTATCAGATATCCCGTTCGACGGACCGATTGCTGCCGTTCGGGTAGCCCGTGTTGCCGGTGAGTTCATTGCCAACCCAACACTCGAGCAACAGGAACAAAGTGACATTGAGATTGTTGTGTCCGGGTCGCGCGATGCGGTCATGATGGTGGAAGGTGAAGCCAAGTTTGTCTCTGAAAACGACATGCTTGACGCGATTTTTTTCGGCCACAACGCTCTTCAGCCGTTAATCGACTTACAGATCAAGCTCGCAGAACTTGTCGCTAAGCCCAAGCGCGGTTTTGATGCTCCCGAAGTGGAACAGGGACTCGAGTCGAAAGTCACCGAAATGGCAGAGCCTCGCGTTAGAGAGGCTGTCAAGATTCGCAGCAAGCAAGACCGATACGCTGCCCTGGATGAGATCCGCAGTGATATTCAAGCCGCATTAGCCGATGAATACGACGGCCGGGAGAATGAGATCAGCGCGGTTCTCGGTTCCGTGGAAAAACGGGTCGTGCGACAGATGGTGACCAAGGGCCGAATCCGGATCGATGGCCGCGATATGGATACAATCCGCCCCATCTCTTGTGAAGTCGGACTGCTGCCACGTACCCATGGCAGTGCGCTTTTTACCCGGGGCGAAACGCAGGCTTTGGTCACGACCACTCTGGGTACCGCCGTTGACGAACAGCGCATGGATAACGTCCAAGGCATGGAATTCAAGAAATTTTTATTGCATTATAATTTTCCTCCGTTCTGCGTCGGTGAAACCAGTATGCGCCTTTTCCCCGGTCGACGTGAAATTGGCCATGGTTACCTTGCCGAGCGCAGTGCAGCCCAAATCATGCCGAGTCATGAAGATTTCCCGTACACCATCCGGATCGTCTCGGATATTCTCGAATCGAACGGATCCTCGTCGATGGCCTCAGTCTGTGGCGCGTCGATGTCACTCATGGATGCGGGTGTGCCCATCAAAGAACCGATTGCCGGGATTGCGATGGGACTGATTAAAGAAGGAGATGATATTGCCGTTCTGAGTGACATTCTCGGCGATGAAGATCATCTCGGTGACATGGATTTTAAAGTCACCGGGTCCGCTTCAGGGGTCACGGCCCTGCAGATGGACATCAAGATTTCGGGTGTCACCAAGGAAATCATGCAAAAAGCCCTGCAACAGGCCAAAGAGGGGCGGATACATATTCTCGGCGAGATGGCCAAAGCGATTTCGTCATCACGGGCGGACCTGTCACAGTATGCACCGCGCATTACCAGTATCAAAGTCAAAGCTGACCAAGTGCGGACAGTGATTGGAACGGGTGGTAAAAACGTGCGGGGCATTATTGAGGCGACCGGTTGTGCGATCGACATTCAGGATGACGGGACGATTCACATTGCGTCAGCCGATGGTGATGCTGCAAAACAGGCCATTAAGATGATTCGTGACCTGACCCAGGAAGCCGAGGTAGGTAAATTTTATCGCGGCGAAGTCAAGAAGGTCATGGAATTCGGCGCTTTTGTGGAGATTTTTCCCGGAACCGACGGTTTGATCCATATCTCTGAGCTAGCCAAAGAGCGAGTCCGCACGGTGACCGACGTGCTCAACGAAGGTGATGAAGTGGTTGTCAAATGTATCGGCATTGACAAGCAGGGCAAAATCAAATTGTCTCGCAAAGAAGCCCTTGACGCTGACATCCCAGAAGGTCTGTGAAGCGTAATACGGAACAATGGTTGAACGCTCAATCCTCGATAACGGTATTCGTATCGTCTCGGAACATCTTCAAGAAATCCATTCGGTTTCTCTTGGAGTCTGGGTTCGCAACGGATCACGGCATGAGGTTGCGTCCCTTAACGGGATATCTCATTTTATCGAGCACATGTTGTTCAAGGGGACTCAACGACGGAGTCCCCATTGCATTGCCCGTGAGATTGACTCAGTAGGCGGGGTTTTGAACGGCTTTACCAGTCGTGAGATGAGTTGTTTCTATGTCAAGGTCCTTTCCGAGAAGTTCCCTCAAGCGATTGATTTGCTAGGGGATCTCCTCTGCCACTCACGTTTCGATTTGGACGAGTTGGAGAAAGAACGACGGGTCATCCTTCAGGAAATTGCCATGATCGAGGACAATCCTGAAGAGCATATTCATGATATTTTTGCACACGCCTTCTGGGATCAACACCCGCTCGGTCAGCCCGTTATCGGAACACGTGAAAGCATCTCGGAAATAAGCCGAGATCGGCTTTTAAAGTTTCTCCATGAAAGGTATTTTGGAAACAATATCATTATTGCGGCAGCAGGTGATATCAAGCATGAAGAGCTTGTTCGCCAAGTTGACCAAACCTTTTGCGACCTGCCAAAAGATGGGCAGATCGATGAACAACAACAGCCTTTGATTCATCGAAAGGTCGGAATAGTGTCTCGGCCTTTGGAACAAACTCATATCTGTCTAGGGGTTGAAGGTGTGTCACAAACTGCCCCCGAGCGATTTGCTTCCTCTCTGCTGAACACCATTTTAGGAGGGAATATGAGTTCCCGCCTTTTTCAGCGTGTACGAGAAGAACTTGGCTTGGCATATTCGGTTTACAGTTATCACAATACACATTCAGATACTGGTGCAATGGTTCTTTATGCAGGCACATCAGCTGAAAATGCGCCCTTGGCGGTCAGGACCATGTTGCACGAGCTGAATGTACTGCGTCAGGAACGGGTTTCTGAAGATGAATTGCGCGCTGCCAAGGACTGCCTCAAGGGCAGCCTTTTGCTGTCTCTTGAGAGCAGCGACAACCGCATGACACGAATAGCTAAGAATGAGCTTTATCTCGGTAAAGATGTCCTCCTATCCGAGACGCAGGCGATGATCGAGGCCGTGTCCAGTGAGCAAATTCAGTCTTTGGCCGAAAAAATCTTTACTAACGAGACGTTGAACCTGCAAATTGTCGGTCCAGTGAAACCCGACGATTTTCCAGAAGTTGAACTGTCTCTGGATTGATTTTATTTGACATGGTCGAAGTCAAAATCAAGAAACTGACCAGCAACTCGATGGTCCCGCAGTATATGACGACATATGCTGCCGGTGTTGACTTACATGCCGTTCTGGACGCACCGTTGAGCCTCTCTCCCGGAGAGCGTGCTTTATTGCCCACTGGACTGGCAATGGAGATTCCACCCGGCTATGAAGGGCAGGTGCGACCGCGTTCCGGCCTGGCATTAAACAAAGGTATCGCCCTGGTCAATTCCCCCGGAACAATCGATGCTGATTATCGAGGGGAAGTCGGAGTTGTCTTGATCAATCTCGGTCACGAGACAGTGGTCTTCGAAACAGGTGACCGTATTGCACAATTGGTGATTGCCCCAGTGGCGCGCGTCTATTTCAACGAAGTTGCGGAGCTCAACCAGACTGACCGTGGACAGGGTGGATTTGGCCATACCGACAAAGGAGAAGACCCTGGTGATCCGTCATGAACCTGATGACCTGCTGGCATTCCCTTGCACATATGAATTCAAGGCGTTTGGTATGGCAGATGATGATGAAAGGTTTTTGCTGGCAGTGCAGGC
>JAFDBS010000016.1 GCA_019313185.1 Deltaproteobacteria bacterium
GGTATTCGACCCGTTCTTGCTCTGACATCATTTGGCTGCCGTAGATCTGTTCCTGCTTTTCAACTGCAACGTTCTTCTCTCTTGTGCCATGTTCAACCGCATTGGCCAAAGTTGATTGAAAAAAAACCATGGAGGCCAAAACCAAAACAATTGTAAACTTCATAATTCTGCTCCTTTGATTATAATCTGAACATCCCTTCTGACTGATTAGACGAAGCTTATCTTTTTCAGTTTACACAAGTTTAGACTCAAAATTCACCAGGCCTGTCATTTCATGGTTTCTTTTTTCAGACTCATCTCGGTTAAAAAAGACCTCAGCCAGTCGAAATCTGAGGAGAAGATTGATTTTGGGTTGTTTTTGTCTAAGCTAATTATACAGGGAGAGGATTGGAGCCGAAAATGAGAGCAGACATTCAGAGATATGTTGTTTTGGTGATGATATTGGCTTTTCTGCCCACGTCTGTCGCATTTGCTAACAACGCCGTAAAGGCGCACAAACATGGAAACCAAGAGACCGATGAAACGCAGTATAAGGGTCGGGACAAGGTGAAACACGACAGTGATTCTGCAGGTGCTGTCAATCAAGGGAAACCCGTCCTGGACCGTCAGGTTTCAAAAGCTAAGCAAAAAGACCCTGACGCAGTCTACCTCGACAAATCGACTAATCAGGCCAAACATCACGATAAAAAGGAATTGCAGGACCGTAACGAACTCTACGCCTAGTGTGGTCTTGCCCATTCACTGAAAAAAAGTGCAACAAACCCATTTTTACGCAACCGTCTCAAGAGGTCTAAACGGTTTCACTCTGGTGAAAACACCTTGGTGGCTTGATCTCAGGCGAACGTTCTGCTTAACAGCCTCTGCGTTTTTGTTGAATGAACCAATGTGTGCCCCGAGAAATGAAAACTCATCTCCTGTCAAAATCTTGTGTGGCACCACTCATCACCGCAAAAAAAACATACAACCCTTCATGACGGGTAAAAACCATGAAACGAATTTTGGGTGTCCGCATTGACTCAATCGGCTTCATTACTCTTCTTTCTCTCTGTGGCTTGTTCGCTGCTCCAGAAAACGGGGCCAGTTCAGAAAGTCCCCTTGCCGAGACGAGTTGGCATCTCGTCGAGTTTCAGTCCATGAGTGACAGGATTGGTGTCATTCGACCGCATGACCCGTCTGCTTACGTGATGCATTTAAAGTCGGACGGCACTGTCACCATGCGGCTTAATTGTAACTATGCTCGGGGAAACTGGTCTGCCAAGCCTTCTCAAGCACCTCAGAGCGGTCATTTCGAATTTAGCCGGTTTGCCGTAACGGATCTGATCTGCGCACCTCCGAGTATGGATCAAAGTATTGGTTCGCAGGCAGAATACATTCGCTCTTACGTTCTTGAGAACGACAAACTCTACTTAAGCCTTATGGCCGACGGGGGGATTTATGTCTGGCAGCAACAGAGGCTTGAAACCGCCGCGGACGTGGCTTTCCGTGCCCCTGATAAGGGCGGTCCTCGAAACTGGATCGTTGCTGACATCTCAAAGACTCTCAACCTTAGAGAGCGACCATCGACGGACGCAAGGGTCTTGACGGGCTTTCCCCGAAGAACAGTACTTGACAACCTGGGGTGTGAATTTTCCGAGGCGCGCAACTGGTGTTATGTTCAGCGCTTCGGAGGAGGCCCAGTTGGCTATGTCGCTGCAGAATATCTGAGGCCAGCTGAATCCCCTGATGGACAGGTGATGACCGGCCCAGACTATTCAGCTTTGCTGGCTGGGCATGAGATATTCGATGCAACCGGCACAATTCCCTGCTCGCAATATGGAGACCAGCCCATGAGGGCATGTGAATTCGGTGTTGCCCGTTCAGGTGGAGGATACGCAACCGTTGTGATCAACTTGCCGGACGCAATCAGGCGCGCCATTTATTTCCGAATGGGACTGCCGATCAGTGCTGACACGTCTGAGGCCGATGGACATCAAGAATTCAGCGCGACCCAGGAAAACGACCTGCATTGCATTCGCGTAGGTGATGAACGTTACGAAATTCCAAATGTAGTGATTTGGGGGAACTGAGTTCGATGCCTTCAGAAGATGGGTTGGCGTCTCTTGTCTCTCTGTTTGTGGCAAAACCATACAACATCTTGGCGGTCTTGTTCGCCTTCCTGTCTTTTCCGGTGCAGCCAGACTTTGGGGGAAATGACAAACGTGTCAGTATCGCTCATTGCTTGCCCTGTCATCAGACTGGGCGCTCTATGCCAGTTGGAAATGGATTGTCCCCTGATCTATACTCCCGAAGCACACAGCAGAATCGACCCGCTGGTCATATGGCCAGTTTTGTTAATCCTCTCCATCGGTATGTTTTACAGAATGTTCCGTAGGCCTATATATGGCATAAACACTACCAATACTCTTGGGTTGTGAACCAGCCAATACCTTTTTGACATTTGCTCCCATACTTTACTGCTGCTCAAAAACTTTCAAGGAGCTTGGAGGTCTATTCGGATGGCATGGGCCAAGAAAACAGTTCACTCTTATATGTCATATCATCGGCAATCGTTTGTAGAACGACATGTCACTCACTACCAGACAACACATCTCCCTATTTATAAAAACCTACTTTTTTATGCCATATACTTTTATCGAAAAGTTCCATTTGACTTTGGAAAAATCAATTTTGTCCGGCCAATTATTGGGCTGGCGATGGCATTGCACTTCAGAATTTATCAATAGCTGTCCAACCAGAAAGTATAAAGGCTTTCAAGAACAAGCAAACCTTCAGTCTGTTCAACATAGATTTGAAAGAATTTTTTACGCCTCCAGATATAATTTAATTCAATGGAGCACTGCCAATGGAAGCAACCTCCCTGAACTGGGTGCAAATGATGATCAGCCTGTTTGGTGGCTTGGCCCTTTTCCTCTTCGGCATGAACCGGATGGGTGAGGCCTTGAAAGCAGTCGCGGGCGGACGATTGAAACAGATTCTTGCTCGTTTAACATCCAACCGTTTTGCCGGTGCTTTGTCAGGAGCCACTGTAACCGCCGTCATTCAGTCGTCTTCAGTCACCACTGTCCTTGTCGTCGGTTTCGTGTCAGCTGGTTTGATGACTCTCAGCCAAGCGATTGGTGTGATTATGGGAGCTAATATTGGTACGACAATTACCGCGCAGATCATTGCATTCAAAGTCACCAAACTGGCGCTCCTGTTTATTGCGGTTGGCTTTGCCATTGATTTCATTTCAAGAAACGAAAACTTTAAACAATACGGACGCGTGATCTTTGGCCTCGGTTTGATCTTCTTGGGTATGAATGTGATGGGCGAGGCTATGCTCCCTCTTCACAATTTTTCGTCATTCAACGATCTCATGCAAGGGATAGAACGTCCTGGGGTTGGGATTCTTTACGGAGCAGTTTTCACTGCATTGATCCAATCATCATCTGCAACAACAGGAATTGTTGTGGTGATGGCAAGTCAAGGATTTATTACATTACAAGCAGGAATTGCTCTTGCACTGGGCGCAAACATTGGAACGTGCCTTAAAGCTATACTCGCTGCTGTAGGCAAAACTCGTCCGGCACAACGGTCAGCGGCCATTCATGTCTTATTCAACACACTGGGCGTTTTACTCTGGCTGGGATTTATCGACGAACTTGCCCAACTTGCACAGATGGTCTCTCCAAGTTATGAGAAACTCACGGGCTTGGCTCGGCTCGCAGCTGAAACACCTCGACAGATTGCCAATGCCAACACCATTTTCAATTTGTTTAACACGTTATTGTTTATCGGATTCACTGGTCCAATGGCTTGGATAGTAACGCGACTTCTCCCCGATCAACCTGAGTCAAAGGAGGTGATTATCCGGCCGAAGTTTCTGGATGGCCAATTGATTTCAACTCCTTCTTTGGGGCTCAATGTAGCAAGGCTTGAAGTTGGTCATCTTGGCGATCAAATTTTACAAATGATGTGTCTTGCCCAAAAAGCACTTCGCAAACGTGATCTCACCATGCTGCGAGAACTGGAAAAGCAGGATGATGCCGCAGACATTCTTCATGGCGAGATCAATACATTTCTTAACCGAGTTGGCAAGCAAACCTTAACAGATGAAGAGAGTCGCGAATACTTCCGGATCAGCCAGTCAAACGCAAATCTAGAAAGTATCGGCGACGTTCTCGAAACAGACTTAGCCAGCCTTGGCAAAACCTGGATCGAAGACAACCTACGTGCAAGCAATACGATGTTTATGTTGCTTAATGATCTCTTCGAGGGTGTGTATCAAGCCCTAGAGCGGACAATTGTTGCAATTAAAGAAAACGATGAAACAGCAGCGCTAGAAACTATAGCGATGAAAGACCATATTAATCGACTGGTCAATTTGGCCCTTGAAAGACAATCACAGAGTTTGGCCATAAGTGGAGAAGCCCATCTGCAAACGCTGAATGCTGAATTCGAACTGACGGATAAGCTGAAACGGATCTACTCACTCAGCAAACGCGTCGCCCGGCTTTGGGTCCCTAATCAGGTTTGAAGGGCCACTGAGCACAAATTACGAAAGTTTGATGTCCTGTTTTTCTGTCAAGACGAAAAGCTGTAAAGCTTATCCTAAAGTTTTTTAGGGTGTTACCGGACAATAGCCTTGGAGTGCGAAAATGCTCTGCTCACTTAACTTATTTGCTAACTACAATTGAGAAATCATTTTCGGATATTCGTAGTAGTGCATAAACCCTGAATGCGGATGAATATCTTTCCAGTTAGACACAATAAATTCTAGTTTAACCGCCCCACAGCTGACAAGATTCTCTAGTTTACAGGGAGCCAGATGATTCGCCAAACCGGTTAAGCCCGGGTTGTGGCCAATTATGAGCACATTTTGCCAGGCATTGTCTAAATTGAGAACGATTTCAAACAAGATTTGCGTATCGGCCTGATAAATATCAGGGACAAAACAGATTGTTTTTTTGGATAAATATAACTCTAGTGCAACGAGATGAGCCGTGCTACGGGCCCTCTTTGCCGGGCTGGAAAGAATGACATCTGGGCACTCTCCCTTTGCAGCAAGGCGTTGCCCCATCAAAGGAACATTCTCTCGACCTCGCTTATTTAAAGGTCGATCAAAATCATCCAGCGTTGGTTCCTTCCAACTGGATTTGGCGTGTCGCAACAGAATCAAACCTTTCATTCACCATCTCCATATGGATCCTAAAAACTTTACAAATCTCTGGACAACCCCTTTAAGACCCTGACCAGTCTGCGTTCTCTGATATTTGTTGGAGGTCACATGTCAACATCTTTGACGACACAACGAAGTGGCACTTTCGGCATCGGACCATTGTCATCCCCACCAACCAAGAAGACTTCTACTTTAGAGATGACGGTAGAATCTTCTATTTGTTGGGGCTTGACGACACTGGATTTTGGCCGATCAGTCTTTTAAAACCTGCAATCAATCAAGGCTAACAATAAATGTTTTATTCGTTTAAAAATCCGGCTATCGATATATATAGCGGCTCAAAAACCAGGCAATCTACGAAGTTGGCTGGTCAGGCCGTGATCTATTCCCTGTAAGGCATAAAGTCCTCAGGTCGGAACTGTCTATCTTACAAACCGTTCAGTCATTTCATTCCAGACCAGCATTCTTATTGCTTAACGCAGATTGCGCTTACCGAAGCTCTTGGCTTTACGACTACGGAGCCGTTTGGCATCATGAAATCGCTTTTCGGCCTGTTCGATCTGGACTTCCTGACTACTTCTGGCGTCGCCATTTTCATCGGGTTGCCGCTGCGCATAGGTACCATTGGACTGCATCTCCCAAGCGCTACGCTGATCGCTGAGTTGGATCTCAAGCATATCGAGCAGATCCTGGCGGAGTTGTCTTGACTCAATCGGCGCCACGACTTCTACACGATGCTCTAAATTGCGGCGCATCGCATCGGCCGAGCCGATATAAAACTCCTCGTCACCTGCGTTTTGAAAATAATAGATCCTTGCGTGCTCCAGAAACCGACCAACAATCGAAATCACGCGCATGGTCTCCGAAATGCCCTGCACACCAGGCCTGACCCGGCAGCTATCGCGGACGATCAGATCGACCCTAACTCCTGCAATGGATGCGCGGTAAAGCGCAATGCAGATGTCTGGATCTTCCAAAGCGTTCATTTTGAAGATGATGCGACCTGGCCTTTCCTTTGTGTGCTTGGTAATTTCCCGTTCTATTTTGCTAATTAGTGCCTTTTTTAAATGTTTGGGTGCCGGCAACAATTTGTTGTAATTGCGTTTGGGCGTATAGCCGGTTGTGAGATAATTGAACAGCTCGGTTGCGTCTTGACCAATGTCTTTGTCATACACGAAGAGGCCCAGGTCACTGTACAGCCGAGCAGTGACTGGATGGTAGTTGCCGGTTCCGATATGTACATAACGCCTCAACCCCTTGTAGTCCTGTCGCAGCACAAGGATAAGTTTGCAGTGCGTCTTCAGGCCAACGACGCCATAAGTGGCATGGATGCCGGCTTCTTCCATGCGGTTAGCCAGGCGGATATTGGCCTCTTCATCAAAGCGCGCTTTCAATTCAACCACAACTGCGACCTGCTTTCCATTTTGCGCTGCACGAATGAGAGTGTCGACAATTGGGCTTTGCGGCGAGGTACGATACAGTGTCATTTTAATGGCACGAACCTTTGGATCTATGGCCGCTTCGCCGAGAAACCGCTCTACGGAAGATGAAAATGACTCATAAGGATGCTGTAGAAGGATCGCCCGCGAATCACGAATCACATGAAAAATGTTCCTCTTGCTTTCTAAGGCAGGGTGATCGACGGGGTGATGGACAGGGTCTTTCAGCTTAGGCAGGTCCAGGTTGGCCAGTTGCCAGAGATCACGCATGCCCATCATGCCACTCACTTCAAAGACATCCGTTTCCTCGTTCAAACCTAACTCTGCGGCAAGGCGGCCACGATGGACGGAGTCCATATCAGGATGAACTTGTAATCGGACAATGGGTGAAAACTTGCGGTCCTGCAACGTCGATTCGATTAGCGCCAGCAGGTCGTCGGCATGTTCCTCGTTGCGACTGGTATTGGCATTGCGAGTCACCCGAAACAGTTCGCAATTCAAAATTTCCATCCCGGGAAACAACATGTCGAGGTTGTTCGCCATGACATCTTCAAGAAAAACATACCTCTGCTGTTTAATAACCTGGACAAAGCGCGGAGCACCCGCACTGATTGGCAACTTGACCCGGGCAAGCGATGTTGCTTTCTCTTGAGGATAGCGCAAAGTCACCAACAAATTGAGCGACAGGTTCGAAATAAACGGGAAAGGATGAGCAGGATCAATTGACTGAGGGGTTACGAGCGGAAAAATGTTGTTGTAATAATCATGACGAACTAACGCCTGTTCATTTTCATCCAATTTTTTATAGGACGTTATTTCTATCCCAACGCCTGCCAGTTCCGTCCAAAGCCCTTCAAGCAATACTTCACGCTCTCTGTGGTGCTCGCGGACAAAAGCATAGCAGGCATCAATCTGTTCTCTTGGGGACCGACCATCAACTGTCTCTTCATGAATCCCGGCGCCAACCTGTTGCTTAAGTCCCCCGATCCGTTTCATGAAGAATTCATCCAGGTTAGAACCTGCGATGGCTGCAAACTTGACCCGTTCGAGCAGAGGAATTCGGGAGTCCAAGGCTTCATTCAAAACCCGCTGATTGAATGCAAGCCAAGTTAATTCACGATTGAGAAACAAGCTTGGGTCGCTCAGGTCAGGGTAAGTGTCTTGACGGGCATCTTCGTCTTGATGGCTGTTTTTATTAGCCATTGCGGCACCTTCCCTTAATCACAGAGGATTCGGACAAAGTTTTTTTTGCAGATTCGGTATTGGGCATCTGCGAGCTCCGGATAAAACACATAAACATTTCGAAAACTTGCTCTATAATTGTCAGCGTATAGCATCTTGATTAGCCTTATGTTAGAAAATTGTTAACTCTAAAAATAATTGTATCTTAATCAAATGCTAACTTTTTCAATTTAAAAATCAATTTTGTAAACTTAATTTATGCTGGGCCTGCCAATTGAGGAGATTTCCTATGCCGCAAAAAGGTTCATTGACCAAAGTCAAGGGAATCGGCGCAACCATCGCCGAACGCCTCATCGCCAATGGCATTGACTCGCTCGACAGGCTTGCCATGGCAAGCTCTGGTGATTTGGCTAAAATTCGCGGGCTACAATCCACTGACATTCCAGAAATCGTCGCTCAAGCCAAAGAACTGGCTTTGGCAGAAAAACTCAACGATGAGACTCTGGCTGCGCTGATGGTGGATACCAGCCGGCTTAAAGATGATTTCAAACGCTGGTTCTCCACATTCGCGAACGCTTCGCAGAAGACAAAGACTTAGGCGACAAGCATAAAGTTCTCCGTAAAGAAATTTCCCGCACACTGGCCTCTCTTGAACGTGTTGAAGCTGCGCTTAGTTCACAATTGCGGCGTTTAGGTAAAGGTTTGGCAAAAGCCGACGCCAAAATTTCCCAGGTTACAGACGGTAATGTTGAGAATGTATTGTCTGGCTTGAAAAAAGCCCGCAAGAAAATCGACCGTGCCGCCGATTAGCCTATATAGAGGCCAACCAGGCTTTTTGCTTGGCTTTTAAGCCTTATGTTTGTCGGATTTATTCTGCTTTACTTTCTTGGGCTTGCACAAATGTGCTTTTTTTTGTGTCATGGCACCACATTTTTCACATTTGAATTTCGCCTGTTTTTTTTTGACTTCGGACTCACCTTTCAAACATTTTCCCATAACTCACTCCTTAATAGCTTATTCGCCAAACGGAAATGCTTTGCGTTATAATCTATTTTAACCGTTAATTGTAAAAATCAAGTCAAGACGCTCACAAGTTCATAATAAGGCCTACGAAAATGAGCCAGAAACGCTTGGCAGCCCTGGATATCGGTACAAATTCAATTCGATGCATTATCGTTGAAGTCGATGAAAAACATGGCTTTCGAGTGCTTGACGACGAAAAAGCCTCCGTCCGTTTGGGAGAAGGGCTGTCCGAAAACGGCAGGATAGCCTCGGCAGCTTGGTCGAGGGCCTTGGAAGCTTTGCAACGGATGCGCAAAATCATTGACGGGCTTGGCGTAATCTATATCGAAGCGGTCGCAACCAGTGCCGTCCGAAAAGCCGAAAATGGCAATCAGTTCGTCGCAGAAATGAAAGACAAAACCGGTATCGACATTCGTGTAATCGGAGGACATGAAGAAGCTGCTCTTGCCAGTTTGAGTGCCCTCCACCATTTTGATATGTACAATACCCGTTATGTCCTAATCGATATTGGTGGTGGAAGCATTGAAGTCATTACTGCGGTCGGTAGCCACATTGAAGAAATCCACTCCCTGGAACTTGGCGCGGTTTTTCTCACCGAGAGATTTTTGCGAAAAGATCCCATTCCAGCAGAGGATATGCGTCGTCTGCGCAAGCACCTTTGCAAATGCATCCGCAAGACACTGGGTGACGTTCGCTTTTCTCCTCACTGCCTGATTGGCTCTGGCGGGACAATAACCAATATAGGCAGCATGGTTATGGCTCGTCGTAAAGAACAATACGACACAGTTCATGCCTACGATGTTTTGCACTCTGAAGTGGTGCATCAACTGGCCATGCTGCAGCGTAAGAGCTTTAAAGAACGTCGGGCCGTGTCCGGTCTCAATCCAGAGCGTGCCGATATTATCGTAGCCGGTGTTGCCGCGGTCGATGCGCTCATGCGCCATTTTGACACCAATCTGCTTAAAATCAATGCTGGTGGAATCCGCGAAGGTTTAATCATCGACAGCCTGAAAAAACACGGGCTTTGGACTCTAGATGAGATACAGCGAGACTGGCTCTCTTCAGTCATCGCCTTTGCTCGGTCTTGCCATGCTGATGAAACCCATGGTCATCAGGTGAGGCGCATGGCCCTGGAAATCTTTGATTCTCTACCACAAGGTATTGAGCTTGATATCCGGGCACGGATGATGCTGGAGGCTGCAGCCATACTTCATGATGTCGGGTATTTCATCAGCTACGACAAACACCACAAGCACTCTTATCATCTGATACGCCACGCCAATCTGTTTGACTTTACCCCCCGTGAAACAGAAATTATCGCCAATCTTTCTCGCTATCACCGCAAGTCAATGCCCAAGACCTCACATGATAACTTTTCACGACTGACCGATACAGATCAGCAACTGGTACGCAAACTTGGCGGCATTCTCCGCCTCGCAGATGGCCTTGATCGGCGACGCAGTAATATCATCAAGGATATCAACTGTGATTGCGCAAACGGAAAGTTTATTATAGAGATGTCCGGCCATGATGATATGGCCGTTGAAATTTATGGTGCCAAAGCCAAAAGTGATCTTTTTGAGCTTGCCTTTGACATGAAACTGGTCTTCAAGACCTACCCTTTGCCAAAAGATGAGAATCAACCTCGCTTCGCATTTTCCTGAGCCTGATACATCTGAAAAAACCATTTAACCAAAAATTTACAGCGATACAACACCCGGTCAACATTAAAACCCATTCTGTTCCAAACAACTTGCCTGTGATGAAATGCAACCGTCTGGGAACAGCAATGTCAAAGGTCATCTCGTTCACACTGGTTGACCTGCCAAAACACTCAACCCAAACCGCTACTTCCCTTTATGAAGCAATTTCTCGGTTGGAAGTTGACCATTCTTCGCCTGAGAAACTTCTTGCAACCTTACTTTTCCGAAGATTGTTCTCTCTTTAGGCGCTTGTCGCACCGAAGCCTTGGCTAGGGTTAAAACCTCTTTGGCAAAGGGTATTGTTTCTAACCGTTCAAATATTTTGATTGAGTTTTCATGTCCATCATGAGCTTACCTGACGGTGAATAAGGCGACCCACCCGATCAAGTTGGCACACTGTTTCTTAATCAATTTTCGAAAATCTTGTCGGTTGATCCTTCATCAAGGACTTTCCCCTCGCGATTTGGCTCTCACTATAGCCTTGGAAGCGACTATCGGCATTTTTTCAACAATATGGCGCACCAGCCTGATCTGCTTTCCACTCGCTGATCTGTTACGACTGAACCACATGGCACTCAAATTTGCCAATTACAGGGTTTATCCACTGCTCGTCGGCTTGGCAGTCTCCTGTTTTTAGCTTGGCAAATTAATTTTGCCAAAATCATTCAATCAGTTGTCCAGTTTCAGCAGGGAACTTTAGCAGGGCAACTGGTTGGATTCAATTGATCTTGTCCGGCCTGTTATGGCTTGCGCCACGACCGGATAGTTTATCACTGCAACTCTCATCGGATTGTCGGTCTACTGGTGTTTTCGGGTTTTGCTTGAAACGCCTTGTATTGTCAGCAAAACCTCAGGAATTAACAAAATTCTAAAATTACCCTAACTTGTCTATCACTCTATCCGCTCAGAATTGACACATGGGACAATTCTAGGAGGCAACAATATGGAATATCTCAGCGTTCTGATCCTTCTGGCCTTATTGATTGGCGTTGGCGTGATCAACTACAAAGAATCCAAAAAAACTGCTGAACGTTTAATTGAGCCGTTTATCAAGAGTTTATGAGTCATCTCACCCAGATCAATTTGGCTCGATCGAAACGGAGAAAAGACACGGCCAGCATTCTTATCGTTGAGGATGAACCCTCCATCATCGATCCCCTTGCACTGTCTCTGGAACGCGAAAATTATGACGTGCTGATCGCAGAAGATGGTCTTTCCGCATGCCGGATGATTGGTGAGGAACGGCCAGATCTGATCATACTCGACATCCTGCTCCCTGATTTCAACGGCTGGGAGGTCTGTCGCATGTTGCGTCAGCACCCCATATCGAGAATTGCGACAACGCCAGTTATCATGTTGACAGCCTTGACCAGTCCTGAGGACAAAATCCGCGGGCTAGAACTTGGCGCAGACTTTTTCTTGCCGAAACCATTTTCTATCAGGGAGCTACAACTTCTGTCCGCAAAGTTAATTGAACGTCGCCAACACAGTATTCTTCTTGAACAGAACCTGCAAAACATCACACGGCAGCAAGAGGAACGCATCAATTTCACTCATTTGCTCTTTCATGAACTGCGCAACCAACTGGCTATCATCGGCGGCTATACTCAATTGCTTTCGTCAGGACATAAAACTGACAGCTATAAAGACGTCATCCTGAAAAGTTCAGATTACTTGAACAGCCTTGCAGAGGATATGCTGCTGATAAGACAAGTTCAAGATGGCGGGTTCAGACTAAACCGCGAGAGCTTGATCATAAAGGATGTTTTGCAAGAAATGGTTGAAGTTTATGCGACTCAAGCCCGAGAGAAGGGGGTGAATTTCAACCTGTTGTGCGATGACGACGGTCAGGCACTCTTGCTAAATCGTCCTGCACTGAAAGTTATTCTCTCCACTTTGATTGACAACGCCTTGAAATATGGGCCAGCCGGGCAAACAGTCACAATTGACTGTTGTCAAGCGATGGACTTGGCCGTCATCAAGGTTATCGATCGCGGCGAGCAAATTCCGACAGAAGAGCGTGTACGGATATTTGAGCCTTTTTATCGGGCGAAAACATTTGCCAAGCAAATTCGGGGCAGCGGCCTGGGATTGCATGGTGTTAGGGTCCTCAGCCGAGCCATGGGTGGCAATGTCACTCTCGAGGACATCAAGGGAGA
>JAFDBS010000017.1 GCA_019313185.1 Deltaproteobacteria bacterium
CTTCATAACTATGCGGGAGAGAAAAACATCTCAACCATAACAATAAACAGGCTCACAGTTAATCAACCACTACCAAAAGGGACATTTCCAACAGCCCAATAGAGCCAATTCAAACGGTTTCGGGAGCAAGGAGTCGCTGGTACGAAACAGGGCACCTCGTTTGCTACATATCCTCTCGCATTACTTCGAACTGTTAAGGCTGACAGAAATGTAAAATTCTCACTGGCCCTGATTTGTAAGAAACCAATTCAAAAAATGTGTCGCAGCCAAAGGGCGAGGTTATAAATATTGTGGGGTAAGACATAAAAGATCCCCACCCCCCACCTCTTAGAGTTTTAAAACTCTCTCACGGCTCTCAGAGGCTTAAACAGCACCTTAATTTCGATTTTAAAGAATAGTTAGGAACCTGTTTTACGATGACAAGCAAGCATGATTTGTTGCTGATTGATGGAGAAAAAAGGCCTGTCGAAAAAAAATCTTGGCACCTTTCTTGGCACCCAAGCAATAAATAACAAAACAGGGACTCAGCATAAATTAGCTAAGTCCCTGATTTTATTTGGCTCCCCGAGTTGGACTCGAACCAACGACAAGCGGATTAACAGTCCGCTGCTCTACCAACTGAGCTATCGGGGATCATCTTTAACGGAAGGGGAATATACGAGGATTTTCCGAAGGTGTCAAGAATTTTCAGTTGCCTGTACTTCCCTTTTTAAGCTCAAGTAAAATCAGTTTTGCAACAGCTTTTAGAGTTTCAAATACCCCCTCACCTGTCTGAGCGCAAGCTTCAAAATCCGGCACATTATCTGGATTCAACAGTTCACGCAAATCTCCAATCGGAGAACAGTTAGGTAGATCGCGCTTATTGTACTGTATTACAAATGGGATTTTTTCTAATTCATATCCCTGCTCTTCAAGGTTCGTCTTAAGGTTTTCGAGGCTTTCGATATTAGCATCATAGCGTTCTTCTTGAGAATCGGCAACGAAGACAACCCCATCAACCCCTTTAAGAATTAGCTTTCTTGATGCATCGTAGAAAACTTGGCCAGGGACAGTATATAGATGGAAACGAGTTTTAAAACCACGGATTTCACCTAATGCTAAGGGTAGAAAATCAAAAAACAAGGTGCGTTCAGTCTCCGTAGCAAGCGAAATCATCTTCCCCTTCGCTTCCGGAGAAGTTTTTTGATATATAAATTGCAAATTAGTGGTCTTGCCACACAAGCCTGGCCCATAGTAAACGATCTTGCAATTTATCTCACGAGAAGCGTAGTTGATAAAAGACATGCTTCTAAGTCCTCAACTGAACAGATTATCAATATCGTCGTCGGTAATTTCAGCAAACGGGCTTTCAACCTTACCTGATTGCTCTGCTAATGTTACCTTATTCGCTAATTCCTCGAAGATTTTGCCGAGTTCTTGACTGGCTTTCTTGACGCGCAATCGAACTAGACCTAGAGAGCTTCTTTGGTCAAATATCACGACCAAAATTACACGTTGCCCTACAATGGAGATATGAATATTGTCTTTTTCTCCTTCATGGAAAAGAATAGAAAATTCTTTTTCTCCAATTAACTTTGCTAATCCACCTGTAGCGGCAATATTCCCTGCTGTAAGGGAGGCAAGACTCGTTGTATCAAGGTTTTCAGTTTCACCACATCCCGCAATCAGTTGACCATTTTTGTCCACCAAAAAAATGACTTTAGAGTTGGACTCACGCAACAGCTTTTCAATAGCGGCACTGATCAGCTGAAACTCCTCTTCGTACATAACAAAGGAAGACTGATGTGGGCCAAGCATGAAATATCTCCTTATTGGGAGGGTTTACACCAGTGAGATTTATAGCATTTCACCTTAAGTGATATCAAGGTCTTTTGATTAAACCTCAATCTTTCCTTGATATTGTATCAACAAAAAAAACAACGCTCCCGACTTTTCCGTCGGGAGCGTTAATGAGTGACTCACAGCTGACTACTTGTTTCCGCAGTCAGCCGACATTTCAGCCAGTTTTTTGTATAGGTCGTAACGGGTTGCTGCGTCTTTAGCGGAAGCCGCGAGCAACTGGTCGGCCTGTTCAGGGTTATTCTTCTTGAGTACGCGGAAGCGGTTTTCACTGTTGGCGAACTCCATGAAGTCGATCGACGGAGCCTTGCTGTCGAGTTGCAGCGGGTTCTTGCCTTCCGCGGCCAGTCGGGGATCGTAGCGGAATAGCGGGAAGTATCCGGAGTTGACAGCACGCTTGCAGTTGTCGACAGCCGTCGTCATGTTAATACCGTGAGCGATACAATGCGAGTAGGCGATAATCAGGGACGGTCCATCATAAGCATCCGCCTCGAGGAAGGCCTTGACACATTGGGCTGGATTGGCCAACGACACACGGGCAACGTAGATGTTGCCGTAAGTCATGGCGATCATCGACAGATCTTTCTTCGGCTGCGGCTTGCCGCCGGCGGCGAATTGTGCCACGGCTGCCATCGGGGTCGCCTTGGAGGCTTGGCCACCAGTGTTGGAGTAGACCTCCGTGTCGAGAACCAAGCAGTTTACATTGGCGCCCGAAGCCAGGACATGATCCAAGCCACCGTAACCGATGTCATAGGCCCAACCGTCACCTCCGTGTATCCAGACCGACTTAACAACAAGGTAGTCGGCGTCGGCATTCAACTGGGTGGCAGTCTCGTGGGTACATTTCTCAAGTATGCCTTTCAGCTCCTTGACCCGACCGCGCTGATCTTCGATCTGTTCCTGAGAGGTCTGGTCGGCATCGAGGATCGCCTGCTTGAGCGCTTCTTTGCCCTTACAAGCAGCGCAGCCACAGGCCATGTTCTTGACCAGCAGTTCGCGAGCGTACTCGGAGGTCTTGTCGATGGAGAGACGGAAGCCGAAACCGAACTCAGCGTTGTCCTCGAACAGCGAGTTGCTCCAAGTCGGGCCGAGGCCGTCCTTGCGGGTCGTCCATGGCGTAGTGGGCAGGTTGCCACCGTAGATCGACGAACAACCGGTGGCGTTGGCAACCAGCATGCGATCACCGAACAGCTGGGAACAGAGCTTGACGAACGGTGTCTCGCCACAGCCAGCGCAGGCACCCGAAAACTCAAACAGCGGCTGTAGCAGCTGGCTGCCCTTGAGAGTAGCCCGGTTGATCAGCACCGGATCAGTCTCCGGAATATTGAGGAAGAACTTGAGGTTCTCGCGTTCGGTTGCGCGCAGCGGTACCTGCTCAACCATGTTGATAGCCTTGTGTTTCTCGTCGGTCTTGCTCTTGGCCGGGCAGTTGTAAACACAAGCGCCGCAACCAGTACAGTCTTCGACGGCTACCTGTAGGGTGAACTTCTTCCCGTCCATTTCTTTGCCGCGGGCCTTGCAAGACTTGAAGGTATCCGGTGCACTGGCCAATTCCTTCTCGTCATAGATTTTCATTCTAATCGTGGCATGTGGGCAAACGAACGAGCAGATACCGCACTGGATGCAGAGCTTCTCATCCCAGGCCGGAACCTGAACAGCGATGTTGCGCTTCTCGTACATGGCGGTCGCGGTCGGGAAGGTGCCGTCACACGGCATGGCCGAAATTGGCAGGTGCTCGCCGAGGCCGTCGATGATTGGGCCGAGGGTCTTCTGCACGGTTTCGGGGGTGTCTGCCCACTGGCCGATGGTCATCTCGATCGCGCTGTCGGCAGCGGCCGGAACTGCGACTTCCTGGATGTTCTCTAGGGCCACGTCAACCGCTTGGTTGTTCATGTTGACGACCTTCTCGCCGGCCTTGCTGTACGACTTGATAATCGCATTCTTGATCTCGCGCACCGCCTGCTCGAGCGGGATAATGTTGGAGATCTTAAAGAAAGCAGTCTGCATGATGACGTTGATTCGGGGCCCAAGACCTATCTTCTCGCCCAAGTGTACTCCGTCGATGACAAAGAACTTGAGTTTTTTGGCAATGATGGTCTCCTGGACCATCTTCGGCAGGTGTGACCAGACATCGTCAGCGTTGTACGGGCTGTTAAGAAGGAAGGTCGCACCTTCCTTGGCATTTTTCAGCATGTCGTACTTTTCGAGGAAAGAAAAGTTGTGGCAAGCAATGAAGTCGGCTCTCTTGATCAGGTACGGCTTGCGGATCTGCTCTTTACCGAAGCGTAGATGCGAAGTGGTCATGCTTCCGGCCTTCTTGGAGTCATAGACGAAGTAGGCCTGGACTTCGTTGTCAGTGTTATCACCGATGATCGTGATCGAGTTCTTGTTAGCGCCAACAGTACCGTCGGAACCGAGGCCGTAGAACATCGCCGAGTAGCCGTCGAAGGGCACGGTGTAGTCAGCATCGAATTCGAGGCTGCGTCCAGTGACGTCATCTTTGATGCCGACCACGTAGTGGTTCATCGGCTTATCTTTGGACAGGTTGTCGAGGACGGCCTTAGCCATGCCAGAGCTGAATTCGTAAGAGCCGAGGCCGTAGCGGCCACCGACGATCTGCGGGTAGCCCTGGAAGGAGATTAGACCATCGGCCATCGCCTCGCCAAAGGCGGTTCGGACATTGTGGTACAGTGGCTCGCCCATGGAGCCCGGCTCCTTGGTGCGGTCGAGAACGGCAATCTTCTTGACAGTGCTCGGCAGGGTCTTGGCGAAAGCCGCCACATCGAAGGGCAGGAAACAGCGGACCTTGATCAGGCCGACCTTCTCGCCCTGGGAGGCCAAGTACTCGACCAACTCGTGCATGGTGTCACAGGCGGAGCCCATCATCACCACGACGCGTTCGGCATCCGGTGCACCAACATAGTCAAACAGGTTGTACTGACGACCGGTCAGCTTGGCAAACTTGTCGAACTGAGCCTGGAGAATGCCGGGCACCTTGTCGTAGAAGCTGTTGACCGTCTCACGCCCCTGGAAATAGACATCCGGGTTCTGGGCGGTGCCGCGCAGCACTGGATGGTCGGGCGACAGGGCGCGGGCACGGTGGGCACGAACCAGTTCATCATCGATCATGTGGCGCATATCGTTTTCGGAGAGCTGATGAACCTTTTGCACCTCACTCGAGGTACGGAAGCCGTCAAAATAGTGCAGAAAGGGAATGCGGGACTCAAGGGTCGAAGCCTGGGCGACACAGGCGAAATCCATAACTTCCTGAGGATTGGTGGAGCAGAGGAACGCCCACCCTGTGGAGCGGCAGGACATGACGTCGGAGTGGTCGCCAAAGATTGACAGTGCCTGAGCAGCAATGGCACGGGCCGAAACGTGGAACACTGTCGGGGTCAGTTCTCCAGCGATCTTGAACATGTTCGGGATCATCAACAACAAACCCTGTGAAGCGGTGAAGGTGGTGCAGAGGGAACCGGCCTGCAGAGCGCCGTGAACGGCGCCAGCGGCGCCACCTTCCGACTGCATTTCGACCACCTTGGGTACAGTTCCCCAGATGTTCTTTTCACCAGCGGCACTCTTGGCATCAGAGACCTCGCCCATAACCGACGAAGGAGTGATCGGATAGATAGCGATCACCTCATTGGTCGCATGAGCTACATGAGCTGCGGCAGTGTTGCCATCAATACAGGATATTTTCTTTGACATCTGCTTCCTCCTTAACTGGAATTAGGGTGACTTAAAAAAGAAAAAAATTATACATTTTGAGCCTGCCAAAGGTCAGAACTCCCTACGTCCTTGAACAGCGCGGTTGACAGTTGCTTCATCGATATACTCTAATTCACTTCCCATTGGAATCCCGTAAGCTAGGCGGGTCACTCTTATCCCCAAGGGATGTATCAAACGTGCCAGATAAAGTGCTGTGGCATCTCCCTCAACAGTGAAATTGGTGGCAACCAAAACTTCTTTGATATCGCCTTGGCCGAGGCGTTGCATCAAAGGCGCTATATAGATGTCATCTGGTCCAACACCCTCAAGGGGAGACAATGCACCATGGAGAACATGGTAACGTCCGCGAAAAGAGTGGCTCCGTTCAATGGCCAATAGTGCTTGAGGTTCTTCAACAACACAAAGCAAAGATTCATCGCGACTTTGACTCGTGCAAAGGCCACAGGGATTCTGTTCAGTGATATGGTAACAAATTGAACAAAACCGAATTTGGCGCTTCAATTCGAGAATTGCCGTGGATAAGGCTTCTGCCTCAACCGCAGGCTGCCGGAGTAAAAAGAACGCCAGGCGTGTAGCTGTCTTTTGCCCGATGCCTGGAAATTTTGACAACTCGGCGACCAATCGTGCAAAAGACGGGATGGAGTCTAACATAATTTTTTTTAGAAATTCAACAGTTTATGGGTTTGTAGCGATATTTTAAAAGGTGCCATAATTTTTTCGTCAGGCTGAAAATATAAAGACCAAGCAAGACAAGATGAAGCTTTTGTTATCAAACAACTTGCCTTCCCATCTCGAGACTAAATATTGCAAAACGTCCTGAATTAATCTTTAGAAATAACATTTCACCTTCTCAGTCTGTAATTTATCTATTCCCCATCTAGAAAAGGCCGGGAATATTCATTCCTCCGGTCAATTTTCCCATTTCCTCTTGGGCCATCTGTTGACTTTGCTTCAACGCTTCGTTGATTGCTGCGGTGACTAAGTCTTGTAACATTTCTACATCTTCTGGGTCAGCCACCGATGGATCAATTTTTAGAGAAAGAACTTGTTGCTTGCCGTTTACAACTGCCGTAACCATTCCTCCACCTGATGAAGCCTCAACTTCTCTCGACTCAAGCTCTTTTTGCAGTTCTTCCATTCTTTTTTGCATCATCTGAGCTTGTTTCATAATGTTACCAAGTCCACCGCGTCCCATCATATTAAGCCTCCAGTCGGGTTAAAAAGTATTAGCATATCGCCTTGCTGTCTAAACAAATCCTTTGTCTATTGGAATAATTTGCTTGATTTCACCACCAAAAACCTCTTGAACAGCTTTGAGGGCTGGGTGGTTCGTCGCATCTTCTTTCAATCGTCTGGCCCGGTCTGTCTCCTGGGCTTGGCGCGTCTCAGCAAGAGATAGAGGTGTTGAATTAGACTGTTCGGTATCAACTGTTACAATTCGCAATGTTATCGGGTGGTCAAAATAGACGCTGGCTAATCCTTCAAGGACCTCAAGTGTCTCGACCTCTTGAATTTGCCCGATCATGAAAGAGCCTTCAGGATAACCGATTTCAATGTGAGGAGGTTCAAGTTTAATGGGCCGCCCATGTTCCAAAACAGAACCTAACATTGGTCGTTTCTCCTTGACCTGCTCAACAAGCCCCTGCCAACCTTTTTTGTCGAACGTGGCGACTGGGGCTTCAGGCTTTTTTGCAGGGGGATCACCTCCAGAAAGGGCAGCACTAGACTGCTGGTCTAAGCCTTGCTGTACGCGCGCTTTGTTCAATGTGCCTCGTCCCGTTTCGTTTGCAATTCGTTTTTCCAAGCTTTCCAGCCGAGAGATCAACTTTCCAAGCTCAAGAGTCGGTGCAAGGGTTGTCAACCTAACCAAAATCATTTCCAAAGTCAATTGAGGGTGAGGGCTCGCAGCTAGGTCGGATTGTGCCTTAAGAAGCAAAGTGACACTTCTTTGCAGGTCATCAAGATTCACTGCTCCCGCGAGAGCCTTCAACTCATTCAGTTCGTCACCAACGACGTCCAGAAGATCAGATGGATCTGAAACAACTTTGCAAACGACAAGAGCCCGGAAAAGTTCAATTATATCTTGTGCATAACGTCTCAAGGATAGCCCTAGCTGGTCAACCCGCCTGATTAACTCCAAGACGCGTCGGCTATCACGTTGAAGAATCGCTTCAAGCGTATCAAGCAATAGCCGACGATCAACCATCCCAAGTAAACTTTGCACTGCGTTGTCATCCACTTGATCTCCGCAAAAGGCTATGACTTGATCAAGCGTTGAGAGAGCATCCCGCATGCTGCCTTCACTTTGGCGGGACACCAAAGCCAGGCTTTCTTGGGAAATCTGAAGTTGTTCCTCATTCGCTATGAAGCGAAGACGTTCCGAAACCTTATTGGAGGGAATTTTGCGAAAATCAAAACGCTGGCATCGTGACAGAATAGTCAGTGGAATTTTGTGGGGCTCGGTTGTGGCAAAGATAAACTTTGCATGTTGAGGCGGTTCTTCCAATGTTTTCAAAAGAGCATTGAATGCACTTGTTGAGAGCATGTGCACTTCATCAATAATGAAAATCTTGAACCGAGAACGTGATGGAAGATATCGGATATTCTCTCGCAACTCACGGACGTCATCAACTCCAGTGTTTGAAGCTCCATCGATTTCTACAACGTCCAAGCCTTGACCTGATGTGATTTCTTTACAAGAAGGACAATGATTACATGGAGATTCTGATAGCCCTTCTTCACAATTGAGGGCTTTGGCTAGAATTCGAGCTGCTGAAGTTTTACCAACACCGCGAGCCCCAGTAAAAAGGAAAGCATGATGGATGCGACCGGAACGAATAGCATTGGTCAGCGTTTGGCTGACATGCTCCTGACCAATAAGATCGTCAAAATTCTGTGGCCGCCACTTGCGGGCTAGTACCAAGTAGGCCATTGTCACTCAGTTCGCGAAGCAGGAATTCAGGAAACGGCACCTTACCGTCACAAGTGACAGCCAGGCACTCCCACGGCACACGGCAAAAGCTGCTGCCGCTGCTCCCTTCCGGGCCTGACGGGGTTCACAACCGTCCGTTGCGTGGGACCCGGCTGTCACTTCTAACGGCAAAATCATGGTTTAAAAAAGAAGTGGCGGAGAGGGAGGGATTCGAACCCTCGGTACCTTGCGGTACACACGATTTCCAGTCGTGCACCTTCGGCCTCTCGGTCACCTCTCCGCGAATTGCGAAAGATACATCAAGACGCTGTTTCTGTAAAGGTTTTTTACAATTGCAAACCACTTACGAGTAGCTTTTATGAGGGGTTAATCAATTTTCATTCATGTTACTTTACTGAACTGTTAAATTCCGAGCACTCTCTAGCTCATGTCTAATTAAATGACTCGATTGTTAATGCAATCCTGTTTACTAAAAGCTTGCTGGATTCTCTGGATTCGGCAATTAAATGCTGGCTGAGCTTAAATGTTAAAAGTTTAAGCTATTCGATGAAAGACTTAGAAATTCGAGAGGTAATGAAGTTTTTTCCTGTGTGAAGTGTCCAACCATCGGTTTTTTGCTCTGAGGCAAGCTTTGCAAGGTGTGATTTCTCAAACGAATGAAAAGACAAAAACGAATTTGAATTAAATTTTTATCAAAATGTACGGCCCAATTTGAAGACGTATTCCCTGAATGCCTGTGATTTTTACTCTAATATTGTTACTTTTGGATAAGTACTTAATGAACATTAAGAGTACCATCTAGACTTTATTGTTAAAAGTAGATGCGCAAAAAAAGACTTAGCCAAAAGACCCTAAACGTTTGAAATAATTGGCGGAGGGGGTGGGATTCGAACCCACGGTACCTTGCGGTACAAC
>JAFDBS010000018.1 GCA_019313185.1 Deltaproteobacteria bacterium
CAGATGGTCGTCTGTAATGAGCCGCGGTCTGAGTGCGATCTTGATGGGACCAAGCAAATAAGTAAAACGGTGCTCGATAGCCATCTTCTGTTGCATTTCGACGACTCCGGACAACTCTTCTGGATCGACACTCATCAGAGAGTCATTGATCCTTTTGACCGACTCGCCAACAGACAGATTGCTGCGCAGCAACGCTAGCGGCTGCACTCCGCCGCCGCTTCCAACATTGGTCGGTACTCCACCGTAGCGGACGAGAAAGCCGAATAGGCCTTCCCTGCCGAACAGACAGCGAAAATCGGTCTGGAAACGGTCCAGAAAGACTCCGCGTTCAGGATCATAGTTCACACAATCTTCTGCCCACAGGTTCAGTGGGATTTTTTCCTGGACAATATATTGACCCTTTTTCATGGCAAGCTCAATCGCCTCGTCAGCATCGGGGTGAACACCACCGACACGCACGCCAATCCCAGAGTATCCCCGTTCAGGTTTCAGAACCAACCCTTGCCAGTTTTGCCGAGTCCACTCAATGAGCTCGTTGATTTGCTCTCCGTTTGGCCCGAGAGCCTGGCCCGGCAAAAATCGTCGAGTCCAAGGAGTGCGTCTGACCGATTCTGAACTGAAACGCTGCCTCCCTTCGGACGTTAGGATTTCAAACATGCTTTTTACATTAATGGGTTCCGTGCCACGGGGGTTAATTACCCGGCCTTCCCGAACCAGTTGTAACAAGCCGGTCAGTTTCATTTTGCGATGTAGCGCAAGCAGCACGTCTGTGTTGAAATCAACAAAAGCCAGGGAAACTGGCGTGCCCTGGTAACAGACAGCCCCTCTAAACACTTCAAGCTGATGAGGTGCGACCAACACACCTGACAAACCCTCTATTGCGTCGAGATGTCTGGCCAGATTGACATTTTCTGTTACATGTTCGAGGGTTTCCTCTTCGGCCACAACCGCAATGAGCCCGGGATTTCCTCCTGACACAATGCGGTGTGTAGACACCAGCATTTGCACAAAACCATTGACAGGAAAGAGCAACGGATGGTCAAAGTCAAGCTCGATGCCGGTCGGCCTGAGTTGATTCAGACGTGTCCAGACCGCTTTGCCGATAATCTGTGTAATGCGCTGATAATCCCATCCGCCGGGACTACCAAGATTCCACTCCGAATGATATCCCCAGAATTGATTCACAAACTCTCCTTTTGATGGCTGCCATAGCAACGCTTATTCAGTCAATCCAATGATTTGATGCATCCAGTCAAAGTCAATCTCACCTTGACCGAGGAATCGCTGGACAAAACCACCCAAGTCTTGCCCTCCGTGCTGGTCCAGTAACGCAAGGCCATGTTTCAGCCCCAGAGTGTAACATATTTGGTAACCAGGCCTGAGCAAGTATTTGGGGATCACCGTATCGGCGCGACGGGGTGAATAGCCCGCCGCGACCAGCAAGGCACGTCCCTGGTCAAAGCAAAACGATCCCGTCTGGAGACCCAAATCGACCAATCCCCGGACGGCACGTTCAAGACGACGCTTGGCCAACAAAAAGTGGTCCCACGGATGATCAAGGTAACCGCTGCGGGCCATGATCTGCTCTGCCAAGCAAGCCCACCCTTCGTAGAACAACGGCCTTTCAAGAGGGCGGCGCACCGGCGAATGTAAACTCCACCGACAGAGATCGAGCAAATGGTGGCCTGGCCACGTCTCATGGATGGTTGTCAGCCGATATTCAACAGTCGGACCGGCAGCCCCATCCTGTGGTTGCTTGGGCTCCATAATATAATATTTTCCGCCTTTAGAAGGGTATCCAGGGGTGGCGCTATATGCATCCGAAGCGCGGATTGTTGCCAGATGGGGTGGCACAACGGCGATCTCCAACTTCGCATTCTTTGGAGTGTGTTTTGGGATCATCCCTCTGTCCCGACAATGACACTCCAACTTTCTTAATTCGCCATGGTAGAGTTCCAAAAAACCATTCTCAGGCAAGGGTTGGCGGGGGATTAGCCGACACAATTCTTGCCAGGATTTGGATGGAGCCAAGCGATTGGCTTGATGGTCGAGCAATTCAGTCATTTGGAGGCGCTCATTTTCCAGGGCCAACCGAATGTCTTCAAAACCGATTCCAAGGCCAAGATGATCTGACAGCAGACGGTTTAGAAGATCTTTTGGCAACTGAAAAGCCGATGTGATGGCAAGGTTGTTTAATGCCGTCTTGAACTCGCTCAGCGCTGAAGAGAGGCGAGCAACCTCAAACCCTCTTGCAGCCAATTGGATGGTCCAATGATGCAAATCGGCAAGCATATCCAAGCCGAGTTTATGGAAAACCTTAGGAACGTCATGTAAGCAATCTTTCGCTTGTTGTAGAAATTTCGGCACCCCGGTAACGCGCTCTGACCAAAGACCTGCATCGTCTGCTTCGAGCGCTTCGGTCAGGCCGGCAACAATAACAGTCAAATGAAATGTCGGCTGAGACCTGTGCGGTGCAACCTCCACCAATTGTGTCCGCAAAGACATGAATGAATTCAATAACAGGCTTAAATTGATCTTATCCTCTCGTGTTTCAACCCTGGACTGGAGAGCACTCAGTTGGTTCTCGATAGGCGATAGGTTGCGCAGAAAGGCTGCAATCGCTTCCCCTGAGAAATTATCCCAATCATGCCAATGGGAGTTTTCGGTCACCGCTTGCGGGAAAAAGTAAAACTCATCACTCCCCGAACAAACAGGAAAGGTTCGAGAAATCAAGGAAAAAGCCGATTCAGCGAGCTTTTCCACTTGAGGTGCTATCCCCAGGTTCGCATTATGCATTGGCTTGGTGTCTTGCATGAATTGATGTTTGTACAACATGCCTCAGAGGAGTTAATGGTCTCTTGTCAAATCCAGTATACCTTATCTGAACAAATGAACAGATCCCACCAAGGAAGGAAGGTGCCCATACGGCTGAGCGTGCTCGTCATGTTCGGACGTCCCTGTTGCCAACGATCAACTCATGCAGCGGTTGCACCTATCTTGCAACGAGTCTGGCCACGGTTTCGATATGAGGCGTTTGCGGGAACATGTCCACTGGCTGCAATTCTGCGACTTGGAAGCCGTACTTGTGCAGCTGTGCCAGATCGCGTGCCAGAGTTTCGGGATGACAAGAGACATAGATCAAGGTTCGTGGCCGCAGTTGGGCGACGCCGGCCAAAACCTGGTCATCACATCCAGAGCGTGGTGGATTTAACACCACGGTTCCAAAGCGCCCCGGAAGTTTCAGGTTGGAGTTGAGCAATTTCGCAACATCACCGGCAAAGAATTGACAGTTGTCAAAACCGTTCAATCGTGCATTGGCCTGGGCATGACGAGCCGCTTCAGTGACGACCTCAATGCCGACAACCTGGCCAGCGACCGAAGCCAAATGCAAACTGATTCCGCCAACACCACAGTAGAGATCCAGCGCCGACTCTCCGGCTCGGCATTCACTCCATTGCCGGACCAGTCGATAGATTTTAGCCGCTTGTGCGTGGTGAACTTGCAAAAACGATGTCGGGCCAAGCCGGAGGCGCACATCGCCGACTTGATCAACCAGATCCGGGAAGCCCATCAATCGGACTGTATCACGGCCAAGAATTACGTTGCCTGAACTGGCGTTGATGTTCTGATGAATCGAAACGACCTCAGGGGCCTTTTGCTGCAACTTTTTGGCAAGGCGAGTGAGCTCCCGATAGTTGCGCTCCGCGGTCACAAAAGTGACCATGGCTTTTTTCTGCAGAGGGTTGATGCGCACCAGGACGTAACGGAGCAGGCCGCTGCCATCATGAGGATTAAATGGCAAAACCCCAATCTGGTCCATCTGTTCTTGTACAATCTTTACAATTTTATTGATCAGAGGATGGTGGACAGGGCAAGCGCTTATATCGGTTACAGCGTGTGAGTGCCGACGGTACAATCCGATACGCGTTTTGCCAAAATCGCGGGAGACAGCCAGTTTAGCAGAAGCTCGATAACCCACCGTTTGCGGAGCTGCCCAGATATCAGCTGGTGTCAGTTCGGCTAATTCAGGATAGCGTTTCAAGGCTGTTATCAACGTGTCTGTTTTAAAATCAAGCTGTGCCGAGCCGTCCCAGCTTAACAATGGGCATCCTTGACAGGAACGAAAATGCGGACAGGGGTTTGCTGACGTCCGCGATTTGGAAGGTTTCAAAACTCGAAGAGTGGTTGCTATAATTCTGTTTTGACCAAAATGGTCAACACGAACTTTGAGCCTCTCCCCTGGCAGGGCGTCAAAAACCAAGACCAACCTTCCATGGGAATGAGCAATCCCCAATCCCTCTTTATTGACATCTTCTATCGTTAGGCATAATTCAGAAGGTCGATGGCCGGCATGAGAAGCAGGCGTTTTCTTAGTTGAACGTCTGGTCTGCATTTGATCCCACAAATAAAATTCGTGCTGCGAAGAGCTTTATGCCAATGCATCTCAGTGCAGAGGCTCCATCCGCAAGTCGTGACATGGGTCAAGACACATAGCCTCTAAAAGGCTGTCTCTCCCTATGGCGGCAAAGTGTTTTCATTTCTGTCTTGACAAGAACAGTATCACATCAAGCGATGATCATGACCATTTGCCAGCATGTCCGAAACAACCAGCAAGTCAGGCTTATCGTTTTCTCCCGTACCCATTCAAGGCTTGTTGATCAAAGCCCATGAATTCGGAACCTTGTTCGGTTATCAGCGGCCTATGCTTTGCATCGGAGGCTATAGATAAAACATGCTTTCCAGCTTGAACCATAACATGTCTTTGAAACATCCTGGTCTCCATCCCGGCTTCGCGATTGGCGGGTTAGAATATCTCGGCGAACAGCTGGCAAGGCAGCCGTGGCAATGCCTGACGCTAGACCCTGGAGACAAACCGCGCCTCACGAGTGTCAACCTTCACCTTTTCGCCAGTTTCCAAATAGGGCGGCACTTGGATCTTCAGGCCGGTTTCCAGGATTGCCTCCTTGCTTTGGGCTTGCGCCGTGGCGTGTTTGATAACCGGATCGGTTTGGATCACTACCAATTCAACGGTCATCGGCGGCTCGATGGACACCACCTGCCCATCGAACATCCCCATGATCACTTCGGTCCCGTCCAGAAGGTATCCCTTGATCGGCTCGAAAAGTTCTACGCCAAGCTCAAATTGGTCGTAACTCTCAAGGTCCATGAAAATACCCTTTTCACCATCGGCATAAAGAAATTGCCCTTTTCTCTTTTCGAAATCTGCCTCGTCAACTTTTTCGCCGGCCTTGAAGCTTTTCTCCAGGACTTGTCGGGTCAAAAGGTTTCGGTATTTGATTTTGATTAAGGTGCTCCCTCCTCGTGCGGATGGGCTCTGGCTTGCGACCTCGAGCACCAGGCAGGGAGCCGAGTCAAGGAGAAGCACTAGCCCTCGCTTGATGTCATTTGAAGTCATGGCTGAATACTCCTTTTGCTTGTGTTATTGTCAACCACAACGTAGCACATTCACCAAAGCCGGGAAACTATCGTTTTTTTGTGCTCAGGGAATGGTGAATACGGATAAGAGTCTGTTTGTCCAAATGGCAAACTCTGATCCTCCCGTCGCTGGAGTTGGCAGTTCCAGAGCGAGATGCCTCGAGCTGTTCCCGTTTCAAAAAACCAATGACAAAAGAAGGCCATTTGTGTATAAAGAGCCTGCCTCATGGCAACGGTACTTTTTCGTTCTTAAGGAGCTATTTCCATGTACACATGCGCTGACCTGAAAAAAGGGCTCAAAGTCTTAATCGACGGTGAACCTCACGTGATCGTTCAGTTTGACTTTACCAAACCAGGCAAAGGACAGGCTCTCTACAAATGCAAACTACGCAACATGCTGACCGGAGCTTTGTTCGACAGGACATATCGCTCCGGCGAAAGTTTTGAGCCTGCGAGTTTGGAAGAGCGCGGCATGCAATATCTTTATCAAGATGAAACTGGTTACGTTTTTATGGACCAGAAAACGTACGATCAAATCACCTTGTCTGCTGACGTACTGGGTGACGACAAATTCTTCCTGGTTGACAACATGGAGGTCAAAATCCTCATGTTTGGCGAACGCGGAATCGGTGTGACGCTGCCGAACTTTGTCAATCTCAGAGTGACCGAAGCCGAACCGTGGGTCAAAGGCGACACGGCAGCTGGCAACAATAAACCCGCGACAGTGGAAAGCGGCTACACCCTGCAGGTCCCTTCGTTTGTCGAAGAAGGCACACTGATTCAAATCGATACGCGAACCGGTGAATACGTGACACGGGTCAAGGAGTAGACCATCTGGATCGGACGCAGATCGCCATGGTTGATCAGAACTGGGCACTGATGCGCAAGCAAGCGAAGCTGAGTGAAAGAGCACGGATCATTCAAACGGTCCGTGCCTTTTTTATCGGCCGTGACTTTCTCGAGATCGAAACCCCCTCCCGAATTCCGGCCAACGTTCCTGAAGCTCAGATTGAACCTATCGAATCCTCTGGCTGGTGGCTGCAAACATCACCGGAAGTGGCGATGAAAAGGCTGCTTGCGGCAGGTTTCCCGAACATGTTTCAGGTCTGCCGTGTTTGGCGCCATGGTGAGCGGGGACGTTATCATCTCCCGGAATTCACGCTTCTGGAGTGGTATCGTGCTAACGCCGATTATCGGGATTTGATGATCGACTGTACTGAATGTATCCAGGATTTGGTTCCAAGTGGACGTTTGGCTTGGCAAGGCCATAACTTGAATCTCGAGGAGCCTTGGGAAATTTTAACAGTCTGTGAAGCTTTTGACCGATATGCTTCGATCAGTTTGTCTGAGTCACTTTCCAGAAATTGTTTTGATGATATTCTGGTCGAAGAAATCGAGCCGTTCTTGGGCAGCCAGACCCCTACATTTCTTATAGATTATCCTCTTCGATATGCGGCCTTGGCCCGTACCAAAAAAGACGACCCCCAGTTCGCCGAACGATTCGAGCTTTACATGTTTGGGGTTGAAATCGCCAACGCCTTTTCCGAATTAACGGATGCTGATGAGCAGAAAACCCGCTTTGAACAGGAACAAACCCTACAAAAGCTTGCAGGCAAGGGGCCGTTCCCCAAGCCGGAAAAGTTTCTTAGCGAACTGGGCAACATGCCACATGCTGCAGGAATTGCCCTGGGACTCGATCGTTTGGTCATGTTGATGACCGACTCAAGAGACATCGCTGAGGTTGTGGCCTTCCCACCTGAAGAACTCTGATCTATATCCGACCAGTTCTTACCACGCGACTGGCTGCAAAACCCCCGTTTTCTGCCAGTTTTCATCGACCTGCCAGAATGGATGCTCAGCCCAGCGGTTGGAAACTTTTGTTCTCTGGTTTCTAAACAATTTGGCAAACCTGGGGTTTTCAGTTATGCAGGTGTTGAACATGGCCGGAACGCGTTTAAAGATCGCTCAAAGGGTTGATGTTTTTTCTTCTTGAGAAAGGAAATGAACGTCAGCTTCTAAGGCCATCGATGGTCTTAGGCGGGGAGTCCAGAACCGGTTTTTTCCCGCTACCATCCGGAGGGTCATACACATAGTGAGGTATGCCGAGGCCCGATATTTGCCCTCTCATTGAATTGATAATCTTCATGCCTTTCTCCACCGGCACATGAAAATGTCCGGTTCCTTTGGCATGGTCAAGATGGTGTAAATAATAGGGACGGACTCTGATTTTTAGCAACTCACGACAGAGTTGTCGCATCACTTCGGAATCATCGTTTACGCCCCTTAAGAGCACTGCTTGATTGCTGAGCGGAACTCCGGAATTGGCCAACAGGCCACAAGCCGCAACATTACTGGGGGTCACTTCGCGAGGATGGTTGAAATGGGTGTTCAGATAGAGTGGTTGAAACCGAGCAAGTATGGTGCAAAGCGACGCGGTAATTCGGGAAGGCAGAACGACCGGAATCCGGCTGCCTATCCGCACAATCTCAATATGGGGGAGGGCAAAAAGCCTGGACAAGATGGACGCCAAGTGTTCATCATCCAGCAACAGCGGATCTCCTCCGGTCAAGATGACATCACGTACTTGGGTCGCCTCGCGCAAATAAACCAAACCTTGTTCAATCTGATTCCACCCAAAACAAAGCTGCCCGGTTCCAACCCTGTTTTTGCGTGTGCAAAACCGGCAATAGCCTGCGCATTTTCCAGACACCAAAAGGAGCGCACGGTCTGTGTAGCGATGCACCACAGCGGGCACAGGAGAATAGCCCCTTTCGTTGAGGGAATCTTCAGGAAGGTTGTCGTCAAGCAATTCCCTGGGGTCAGGAACGACTTGCCGCCAGATCGGGTCGTTAGCGCTTTCGATCAATTTGAACGTATGTGGGGTGATCTGCATTGGGTAGCGTCGGACGACACCATGCAACAGCGACAAATCAATCGGGAAGTGTACGGCGAACTGCTCAGGGGTTGTGATGCAGTCTGCAAGTTCAGACTTCCAATTCATACCTATGAACCTCGGGGGTCAACTTTTGACCACGTTGAAGATCAAGCGATTTTTACAAAAAGACTTGGGTGCCTGAGAACAGATTATCGGGCCCGAGAGAA
>JAFDBS010000019.1 GCA_019313185.1 Deltaproteobacteria bacterium
AGCACGGAAGAGCACGGCATTGCATCGGACGCACCGTGCGGCAGCTCGTGCTGGCATTGGCGGGATTTCGTGGACCAAATCACATTCGTGGCAGGCAACCTGATGCATCAAACGCACCCAAAAACGGTATCAAACATAAATGGCATTTATTCATATTAAAGCAGAAACTTGAAATGACAAGGTTTTATCTCTTAGGGAATCGTCTTTTGGGAAACGAGTTCGGTGCAGCGATGACCATAACGTTTCAGAAAGTTACAAACGCCTAAAGCTTGAAGAGCACCGATGTGGCCAGCATTTTCGATATAACCGGTAAAGACAACTTCTTTCCACTTGGGATGTCCCGAGGCTTTCAGCTTGTCTTCATTCACCTGGAGGGCAAAATGCAACGTGCCCACCAAATCGTTGGCAAGGCCTTCTTGCTCTTGAATCATTGTTGCCAGCACGGATCGAACTCCATAGGTTTCAACCGGGCCATTCAGCCATGTGTAGTCATCAGGTGTAATGGTTGTACGCAGGTAAAGATCAACAGCTTTACGTGTCCTGGGAAGAGCAATCAAATCGAGACCTTCTTGACCGACCAATAGCTTGTTCGGCTTGCCTGAGGTGATGATCACCAGATCGATGTCCCCTGCTTTGAGTTTGCTCAATGCACTTTCATAGTCCGTATAGACATAATCAAAAGTTTTGCCATAAAAATCGGCTATGACGCTTGCCGAAAGGCACGACCCACTTTCGGGAGAACCACAGCCAACGCGAAAATGTTCTTCTGTGGCAAAGTCGAGCGTCCGGCGCTTGCTCTTGATCACATGAATTTCCTCGAAATAGAGCGGCATAACGACTTTGATCTCGTCATAAATATCTTTTTTTGTATTCTTGTAAAAATTTTCCCCTGCCTTGAGAAAGGCGTCCACCTGGAAAATGGCGAATTCTGTATCGTTGTTAAACAGGGCCACAATATTCGCCCATGATCCGTCAGACGGCAAAACCTCCAAGTGCATGCCCACATCGATCGCTTTTTCCGCAATCTCTTGACCGATCTGGTAATAGGTGCCCTGCTCATGGCCGGTCATTAGACGCAGGTTCACTGCATAACACGTTGACACTGCCAAACCGATCATCAAAACTAAGAGTAGCGTTGTTCTCATCGTATTTTCAACATGCTCCTTTGTGCATAGTATCCTTTTAGACATGATCATAACATAATAACTGCTGGCCGGTGGAGTGTCTCTTGATGCAAAAAACATCAACCTATCCTGGTAAGTCCGCGCCTTGTGAATCAGTTTTAAGGTTCTTCGTTGGGTCCAGGGCCAAATGAAAATTCTTTATCGATCGGTGCCGATACCGCTGAGAGTCGATCGTCCTGTTCTGCGGCAGGTCCAGCCAGTCGCAAAATCAGGTAACCGGCAATACCGGCGATCAGGGAGCCGGTAAGGATCCCAATACGGTGGCTCATCAGATACGTTTCGGCATCGCCGCCGGTGTGTTCGAAGGCCAAACCGCCGATAAAAAGGCTCATTGTAAAACCGACGCCGCACAAAGCGGCAACCCCGAGCAGATGCTGTGCCCTTGCTCTGGCTGGATATTCCGCCAGGCCCAACTTGATGGCTGCCGCTGAAAACCCGTAAACACCAACGAGTTTGCCGACGACCAGGCCAAGGATGATTCCCAGAGGAACTGCATGCAGCAAGTCGCTGAGTCCCATTCCAGCGAGAGGAATGCCGGCATTGGCGAACGCGAACACAGGCAGAATCAGAAAACTGACCCAGGGATGCAGTGCATGTTCAAGGTGCTCCAACGGCGAATGCTCGGGATTCTTCTTGCTGTGTAAAGGGATGGCGAACGCCAGCGCGACACCGGCCAACGTGGCATGGACGCCAGACTTGAGAACAAAAATCCAAAGAAAAACCCCAACCCAAATATACGGAGCCACATTTTCGATGCGCAAGCGGTTGAAAATCACCAGCAGAACCAAGCAAATCGCCGACAGCATCAGCATTGTTTTGGAAAGGTCGCCAGAATAGAAAATCGCGATGATGATGATTGCTCCAAGATCGTCAATAATGGCCAACGCCAGCAAAAAGATTTTCAGCGACGAGGGGGCACGATTTCCTAAAAGAGCCAGAATGCCCAAGGCAAAAGCGATATCCGTTGCCGCCGGGATGGCCCAACCGTTCAAAGCAACACTGTCCCCGAGGTTGACCATGACATACACAAGGGCCGGAACAACCATGCCGCCGAACGCTGCGATGCCCGGAAGAACAATCTGGGCACGACTGGAGAGCTGGCCGACGAGAACCTCCCGCTTGACTTCAAGTCCGATCAACAGGAAGAACACGGCCATCAGTCCGTCGTTGATCCAAAGTAACAAGGGTTTGGCGATATGAACATAACGACCAAGTCGGACTTCGAGAGGCGTTTCAAGGATATAGTCGTAGGCAATCTCCAATCTGGTGTTGGCAAACACCATGGCCAGGAGCGTGGCGGCCATCAAGAGGATGCCCACCGCAGAATCTTTTTTAAAAAACGATTGAATGGGTCCTGACATTGAGTTTTCTCCATTGGCTGACTGGGGCCTGTCATAGCTTCCGGAATAACCAAACCAACCTAAAGACGAGGGGGTTACTGGCGGATGCGTGTGGTCCCCTTAGCGTCTTTGATGACCCGTACACGATCTCCGACGCTGTAAGCGTCATCCTTTTCCTGGACAACCAGAATTAGTTCGCCGCTGTCAAGCTCCACCTCAATTTCAAGACCGGCGGTCGTGGTCGCACCCTTTTCTACAGCTGAACCGGTAATCCCTCCTAAAATACCGCCGGCAACCGCGGCCATGGTTTTCCCCGACCCGCTGCCCACGCCGCTTCCCAGTGCAGCACCCATGGCTCCACCGGCGACCGTGCCAGCACCTGTTTGAGTTCCTTCGATTGTCACCTCTTCGACGCGAAGAACCGTGCCGAAATAGACAGAATGGCTGGTACGGGCTTGATCCCTCGTATAAACATCTCCAGAGCGACTTTCCGGCATGCAACTTGTCATGATCAGGCCAGCAAGACCAAACAGTAGAAGACCAACAACTGAAGACCGATTGTGTTTCATGATAACCTCTCCTTAATTATTTGGAATTTTTTTATACTAACAAGAAGTGGATATTTCACAAGCCAAGTTTCGGGCATTTGACAAGCGAGGCGGCACATTAGGCTTAATATTAAATTTTCTTGATTGCATAATTTTAGAAATCAGGGATAATTGCCGAATATTACATTTAAATTTACAGTCTTGCCATTCGAACACTGGCCTTTTCTTCAAGGAATGCCTCTGTCCCTTCAGGAGGGTACCATGTCCCTAGTTTCTCGGTTTACGTTGATCCATCTGCTTATCGCTTTCGTGTTGACAAGCCCCTCCGGTAACGTATTGGCCTTCGACGAGCCGATGCTCTCTATCAGCACCGGGAATGTCACCGGTGTGTATTATGCGGCCGGCAGCGCCATTGCCAAAATGCACAATAAGAAACGCCAGGACTATAACCTGCGCCTGCTCGCCGAAGCATCCGAGGGCTCCGTCGCAAACATCCAAAACGTCCTGGATGGCACAACGGCCTTCGGCATAGCACAGGCAAATGCGTTGTTCTTTGCCAAGGAAGGTGAGCGATTCTGGAAAGACTCCCCTCAGGCCAACCTTCGCGCGGTTTTTGGTCTGTACACGGAAGATTATACCATCATTGCCGCAGCCGATGCAGGGATCCAAAGCCTGGCTGACCTGAAGGGCAAAACGGTAAACATTGGCGAGATGGGTTCCACCGACGCCTTCCAGGCAGCCGGTGTGTTCGCATATCTCGGCTTGGACCCCGAACAGGACCTGACGATTTCCGAGCGCCCGACTTATGAAGCCTCAGAGCTCTTGCAGGCCGGCGAAATCGATGCTTACCTCTACACTGTCGGCCACCCAAATCTTTCAATCAAAGAAACCTCGTCAGGCGATCGCAAAGTGAAGCTTATCTCGCCGGGAGAAAAGATGATCAACGAAATTGCCGATCAAAGGCCTTATTTGGTTCCGACTGAAATCCCAATTGACTATTATCCAAACATTCTGAATCAAGAGCCCATCCCAACCATCGGGGTCAGGGCCATATTCTTTACCAGGGCTGACATTGACGAAAATGTTGTTTACCACATCGTCAAACAGGTTTACGAGAATTTCGACCTTTTCACACGCCAGCATCCGGCTCTGGCCAAGCTGACACCTCAAGATTTAGTCAACGGACTGATTGTTCCAATTCACCCCGGTGCAGAACGTTTTTTCAGGGAAAAGAACCTGTTGCCTTGAAGCCTGCACTGAGAGAGATTTCCTAAGGAATCCATGGAGGAGCCTATGCGTGTTTGGTTAATAAACATCACCGTCTGTCTGTTTCTTGGTTTGTCGACGGTAGCCTTGGCTGCAGACAAGCCGTATTTTTATCCCTACGTCAATCCATACGAAGCCACGGTGATGGAGTTGCCACCTTACTACCATGCGGCCATCCCCGAAACCGTTCCGACCAAAACGTTTAAATTAAAGGTTTTTCCCGAACGCATCATCCCCGAAGTTTTTTGGTATGAAAATGGGCTCGATTGTTCCCTGGTTTTTCAGAAGGGAAAAGCACCTCTGGTGTTCGTCATTGCCGGAACCGGGGCCCGCCACAATTCTCCCAAAATGCTCAATCTCCAAAAAGCTCTCTATCAGGCGGGTTATCACGTTCTATCGATTACCTCGCCCACCCATATGCACTTTATTGTGAATGCCTCAAGCACATTCACCCCCGGCCATTTGTATGAGGATGCCAAGGATATTTATCGTGTCATGCAAATGGCAATCGACGAAGTCAAAAACGATATCGAGATTTCTGGATATCACTTGACCGGTTACAGCCTGGGCGGCATTCAATCGGCTTTCGTGGCCATGCTTGACGAAGAAAAAAAATTTTTCGATTTTAAACGGGTGCTTCTGATAAATCCGCCGGTTAACCTTTACAATTCAGTCACCAGGCTTGACCGGTTGCTGGTCGAAAACATCCCTGGAGGGATTAACAATCTCGACAGTTGGCTCGACACCGTCATGAATAGACTGGCTGAAGCGGAAAAGGAGATGGGTTATTTCGAACTTTCCGGCGAGTATATCTACAAAGCGTACAAGCGCTTCCCGCCACGGGAAGATTTCTTGGCTTCGCTAATCGGAGTCTCATTCCGTACCGATTCCTCGAACATGATTTTTGCCGCAGATGTTATGAAAGGGGGAGGCTACATCACTCCGAAGAACGCTGGCATGTCGAATTCCACCGCACTGACGCCTTTCTACTTGGTTGCATCCCGTACCAGTTTTGACGATTATTTCCGGAATCATTTCGTGCCGTTCTACAAGAACCGGGACCCGTCGCTTACCGAAGAAGGGTTGATCGAAATGTTGTCCTTGCACCAGATTGAACCTTACTTGAGAAGTGCTCGCAAGATTGGTTTGCTGCATAATGAGGATGACGTCATTCTCCAGCCCGGAGAAATCGATTACCTGCAGGACGTATTTGGCGGACGGGCGAAGGTTTTCCCTACGGGTGGGCATTGTGGCAACATGAACCATCAGGATGTCGTAGAATTTATTGTGAAATTCTTTGCCGGACAGGAGGGTTGAACCATGCTGGAAACTCCATCAATTCGTTATGCAATGCTGACTGTCCTCCTCAGTGTGTTCATGGTTTCCGGTTGCTCCACCTTGCCCAAAACGGAGCCGGAGACCCAGCCACCCATGCACGAGTTTACTGAAGTTGTTCCACAAGATAAAGAGTTTGCAGTTCAAGTCTACGATCCCCTTGAAGGGTTTAACCGCGGTGTTTACCGTTTCAACTACTATTTTGACAAATACCTGTTTTTGCCAGTTGTCAGGACTTATCAATTCATCCTGCCTGACTATGCCGAAAACCGCGTTTCAAATTTCATCGACAACGTTTACGAGTTCAACAACTTCACCAACAACCTGCTGCAACTCAAATTCAAGCAGACAGGTATTACCCTCGCCCGCTTTGCGATCAACACCACGGTCGGCATCGCCGGGCTGTGGGACCCGGCCACGTCATGGGGTCTATACCGTCAAACTGAAGACTTTGGCCAAACCCTTGGTCACTACGGGGTGGGGCATGGCCCCTACCTGGTTTTGCCGGTTTTGGGTCCATCCAATCTGCGTGATACGACTGGCTTGGTTGGTGACACATTGGCCTTCAACAACCTTGGACCTCCGTATTGGGTGGATGACGACGATGTCACTTTGGCTTTTACGGTTGTCACCGCGATTGACAAGCGCAAGCGTGTTCCTTTTCGTTATTACGGATCCGGCTCGCCCTTTGAATATGAGCAAATTCGAATGCTTTATACGAAAAAACGTGAATTGGAAATCGACAAATAACTCGAGTGTAATAGACGCTCGAACGTAATCAGAAAGGGGCACGGCGAATGAGAATTGCAGTTCAGTGGATCTGCCTGACGATAATCGCAATGCTGGCAACAGCGTGCTCAAGTACCACCATGAGCGGGTCATGGGCCAGTCCTGATTTTCAAGGGCAAATCAAAAACGTCTACATTATCGGCATTACCAAAAATGAGATCAACCGCCGGATATTCGAAGACACCTTTGATCGTGCATTGGGCAAATACGGAGTCAAGGGGGTGTCGAGCTACAAGGACCTACCCGCCGAACAAGAGGCAAACAAAGATGCCATCAAGGAAAGAATGCTCGCCAACGGTACCGATTCCGTTCTCTTGACGCAACTGATTGACCAAAGGACTGAGAGCGTCACAACACCTGGCCGGGTTTCCGGCTACTCGTCAGGTCCTTACTATGGCGACCGTGGTTATTATGATCGCCCGTATTATCGCAACTGGGGCAGTTACTATGACCGCCGTTACGACATCACTTACGAACCGCCAACCACAACCCAATTTGTTGTCCTCACAGTCGAATCGGTGCTCTACGATTTAAAAACCGAAGAGATGATCTGGTCGGCTCAACTCGAAACTGTTGTTGACGGCAATATTGACAAAATGATTCAGGACTTCGCGGAAGTCGTCACCAAGGATCTGAGTGAAAAAGGCATGATTTAACAACGGTGATCTAAGGCATTGAAAGCGGGGAGGCCCCAAAAGGCTTTCCCGCCTTGCCGTTTGTGAAAAACTCCGCGGAGGCTGGCTCAGCTAATACGACCGCAGCTAGCCGGTGATCTATGAGCCACCCACTGTCTCCAAATTTGAAGTTCTGTCTATTGAGTCAGTCCTCTATGACATTGTGTCCGGGGACATGATCTGATCTGCGCAATTGGAGCCCGTTGTGGGAAGTCGTCTCGACAAGATGGTGTCTGGTTTTGTAAACACGGTTATCCAGAACCTTCATAAGGGAGGTTTGCTTTGACTGTTTGTAATTCTCGCGGCAGCTAAGCTCTGACCGGCACTTTATGGATCTGCAAGACACTGCTGGCTGACACCTAATTTTTCACGTCTTAAAACCTCCATAAAACTCAGCTGAAGATTCTGGCTGCAATCCTGGGCGCTTTTTCAGGCGAAACAGGGTTTCGTCCCCTGCCCAAGGGATAAGTTCTTGTGTGAGTTCTTAGAGAGGAGAGACATAACTTAATTGGTGTTCTGATTGGCGGCAAAACAGTCTGTGTGGATGCCCTGTCCAAGTTACTTTGATTGCTCAGTAGCTGTGTTCAAAGAATGGCAACGTTACGCATGTTTATTGAAACGTCCACGGATAACGTTTCGCTTGGTCGACCAATTCAATCAAGTCAATCGATTATAAAACTCCTTCCTCGCGCAACTCAGACAAAAGCTCTGCTTCGTGTGCAAGACTGTCGAAGATCATTGCCGAACTGATCGTTGCCGTGGTAACAGCGTCCAACTTTGGATCAAAAGGCCTTGGTGACAGCAGGGATTGGCCAACAAGACGCTGCCGCATTCGTTCCGCTTCTTGGTCGTTCCACAAAACATTCCCATATTTGGTGATCTGCAGAGGTTCAAAGCCGACTATCTGCTGATTGCGGTCAAAGATGTAAATAAAATGAATGTCATGACAAATATCACAAACGGACTGGCGGCTCACCACAACCGCATAAAGCCGGGCCGTGTCTTCCCCACGGCGCACGTTCGCAGCATAAACACGCCTCCCGCTGTTTAAAGGAATATTCGCAAAGGACTGGATCATCCCTCCAAGATTGAGAAAGGCAGTCCTGACTTTCAACTGGAGGTCTTCTTCCTGGGCATAAAGCGGAGCGATCTTCGCCCACTCGCGCTTGGCCTTTGCCGCCTGTCGCCGCAACTCCACGAGATCGACATTTAGAAGCCGCTTGAGGTCGGCATGGATTCGGCGGTAATCGGTATTTAAACCCTTGTGGGTATCGACGACCAGTCCATCGCCATCGGGCCGGTCTAAACGCACATAGGCGGTAAACGGGGTGGCACTGATTCCCAACTCATAATACCCCTTGAACTGAGGGTCTGCGAGAACAGGGAACAACACTTGGTAGGTCTGGCGAAAATGTTGCACCTCTTCTTGGGAATTGCCCAAGGCAATCCCAATCATCTTAACTTTTTCTCGAGTAACCGGGTCGGCCTCAATCAGCCGAAACAGTTCCCGATAAGAGGGCACCTGCATTTGGCAGTGAACGCAGTGGACGTTCAACGCCTCGACTAAAATCAATTCACCATTGATCTGGGTCAACTCAAAAGAATCCGGCTCCGTTTCAAGCCCGAGATACTCGACATCCCCTGCATTGGCTGGAACCGGTAATGACATGCCAGGGAAAGTGTCTCCAAAGCCAAGGATTGGCTTGTCTGCATAAACCGGAGCAGCAAAAAAAATCAAACCAGACAAACAAAACAATGAACTTAAGACCGTTCTCATCAAAAACCGCCCAATCATGAATATCCTTGCTCTTAAAATTTGATCATATCGCTGAGTCATTATATCCTTACCTTACCCAAACAGACTTCATTGAAACTTTTTACACCAAGAAATGCCACGTATTGAAACAACCGGCCGAGACGGCAAACGACAAGACCCGTTTCAGAGGGCCTGGAGAAACTCCTGACAGGGCTTGACCTATATTTCGACAATTTTGAAGTTTTACACACAAAATCTGTCCGCCGCTAGAGGAAAACCAACGTTTCTTACAAATACTGCCATAGCCAATTCGATGCAAATGTTTATAATTGTCTAGTACATCTTATAATCCTTGTGAAGCTTTTGTGGATTTGATTGTTGTGAAGACCGCGAAACGGAGTCAACATGCTCAGCCTTTTCAAAAAAAAGAAACCTCGTCAATTTCAATTTGCGTGCCCGCACTGCGAAAAGCATTATACCGTCAGTCTTGATCCAACTGACATCAAGGACTTTCATTCAACCTACGACTCCAGAGATGTGCATCTCCTGAATGAGTATCAATGCCAAGCCTGCCAAAAAGCTGTCATACTTCTTTTCTCTGAGGATCAGCAGCTTTTGGCCATTGACAAGCATGCCTATTTTCATCAAAGCAGAACACCTCAACAAGACGTGACGCAGAAATCCCAGCGAGACCCAGGCGAACTCAGCAAAAAAGATCTGGAAATGGTCACTTATCTCAATCAAGCGATAGATGACCGGAGGGTTTTGGACATTATATATTATGGGGGAGAGCACCCCGGGGCCAACGTGCGCTTGTTTCCGGTGGCGATCGTCGATCACGAACTGAAAGCCGTTTGCCATCAGACCAACTCAGTAAAGCTGTTTGACATAACCAGGATCCGTTTGCCGGAGGCCTTGCCCAACCCCTCAGAGGTCAAAGGTGTCGAGCAGAGGGATAGCGTGACATCAGCCAAAGATTTCTTTGAGCCTTACGAAGCTGAGTTGTTGAAGCTCGGCTGGTACGTTGAACTGTCTGAAACAAGAATTTCCGTGTGGGGCCGGGCCGAGAACCGTTTAACAGATCAAACCCCTGACATTGAACTGAAGTTCAAAGATGAGAACCCTTTTCGTCCATGGTATGTCTACGACCAGACTTGGGCCAAAGCGAGGACTTATCTCAACATCAATTCTGCTGCGACACAGTTTTTAGAACAGGCTAGATTGGGGCCAAGGCCCGATTAAGTCCTCAATGGAAATCTCGGGATGGGCAACGAAACCAGAAAAGTGAGCTTATTCCCTCTGCTCTTACCATTGTTTTGGAGTCGGCCTAATCTTATGCCGTCTCATCCATTCTTCCCGTTTCCGATGACCTTGTGAAAAATAAAATCAAGCGATCAGAGTTGCCGATAAACTGCTCCATCACTCAGCTGAACGAGGCCCCGCTTCTCCAATCGATGAAGGCTTTTCAAAAACATCGATCGAGTCTGCCCGGGTTTGAGGTTGGGTGTTTCCGATTCAAACTCTTTGTAGAGCGTGTCCGCAGAGAGAGGCTGATCGCTTCTGTCCACAAGCTCCAGAATGATTTTTTCAAAGTATGTCGGGGTTTTGTGAAGGGAATAAAAAACCAATCCGTTGGCGATAGCAAAAACGGTCCAAATTGTTGCCCAGAGAGTTTCTGACATGGCAAGCAGAAAACCCAACACCAGCAGGAAAACAAGGAGGTAAGAGCCAAGCAAAGTTGTCACGTTGATTCCATAATCGAATTTATCGCTGTGGACTGGGTAATCGCGATTTTGTTG
>JAFDBS010000020.1 GCA_019313185.1 Deltaproteobacteria bacterium
ATCAATTCCATTCAGTTCCGATCTTTGGGTTTCCGTTGCGACATTCTTGCTGACTGCCTGGTGAGGGTGTCGTGCTTCTGGCTTGTTTAGAGTCAAGTCCTTTTCGGAGCGGGTCGAGTCCCCAGCTTTATCCGGTTGAACTGACGTTTCTGTTTGTTGACTTTGTTTTGAAGCTGACACGTCAGAAATGGAAGTATCAGTGGTTCTTTGCGCTTCATTGGTTTTATGTTGAGTGCGTCGTCGTCTTTTTTTTGGGGGAGGCGGCTCCTCATCTGGTGTGTCATCAACAGCCTCAATCGGGCCATTGGTTTGCTCCTCATGAGCTTTTTCTTCTGCAAGAGAGCGCAGAATGTCAGTTGCAGCAAAAGCCTGTTTCGCATCCTTGTCTTTGTCTCGCCTTAAAAAATCGATTTCAACTTGGTCTGTCAGCAAAGACGGGTTGCCATGGATGTGTATGGCGACATTATAACGCCGCTCCAGTTCTAAGAGGTCTTCCCGCTTGTTGTTTAACAAATAAGACGCAACATCAAGAGGTAGTTCAGCGTTCACTCTACGGATCTGGCCTTTGGCGACGCTGGTGTGAATACGCCGCAGTAATTTTGCCGCCAAGGTTTCTGGACTTTTAATACGACCAGAGCCATGGCAATGTGGGCAGCTTAAATAGCCACTTTCCGAAAGAGCGGCCTTGATGCGTTGACGGCTCATTTCCAATAAGCCAAATTGACTGATACGACCAATATTGATCCGTGCTTTGTCCAGTCCGGTCGATGATTTAAGCTGCTTTTCGACCAGCTGAATATTTTTTCGGTCCCGCATATCGATGAAATCGATAACGATCAAACCGCCCAAATCTCTCAGACGCAATTGGCGACCTATCTCCACGGCGGCCTCCAAATTCGTTTTGGTCGCTGTCTCCTCAACCCCTTGTTCAGAAGCCATTTTACCGCTGTTGACATCAATTGCTACCAGAGCTTCCGTGCTGTCGATGACAATAGAACCTCCGGAGGGCAGAGCGACTTTATTGCTGTTAATAGTTTCGATTTGGTCTTCGATTTGAAAGCGAGAAAAAATAGGACGCCGTTCCTGATGGAGTTTCACCAAGCCAACGGAGTCTGGCATGACGACAGAGAAAAACTCTTTTGCCTCCCTAAACATATCCGGGTCATCGATCAGGACTTCATCCATCTCAGCCGAAAAATAATCACGAATAGAGCGAATCACCAAATTCGATTCTCGGTAAATTAAGGCGGGCGCCTTGGCTTTGTTCTGAATCTCGTAGATGTTTTCATAAAGACGCATCAGGTAGCGGTAATCACGTTCAAGTTCTTCCTTCGTCTGGTCAAGGGCAGCTGTTCGGACGATGTAGCCAAATGTTTCTGGCAATTCCAACGCTGTCATCACCTGCTTTAGCTGTTTTCGCTGTGTATCGTTTTCTGCCCTGCGGGAAACCCCACGGGTGCTGTTATCGGGCATCAAAACCATATAACGACCAGCAAGAGAAAGATAGGTGGTGAGTGCGGCTCCTTTGGTGCCGCGTTCCTCTCTGATGATCTGTACTAATAATTCTTGCCCGCGGGAAAGCAGGTCTGAAATTTTAGGACGACCACGATTTTTTTCGGTTTTTGCCAAGTCTGGCTTGACTTTTCTGAAGTTGATTTCATCAATTTGCAAAAATCCAAGCCGTTCTGCACCATAATCAATAAAGGCGGCTTGTAACCCTGGTTCAACTCGGACCACAACCGCCTTGTAAATGTTGCCTTTGGTTTGCTCGTGCCCAGCAACCTCAATATCTAATTCGCAGAGAATGCCATCATCCACAATGGCCACCCGGTTTTCCTCGTCGAGGGTGGCATTAATCAACATTTTTTTTGACATGAAGGTCTTCCCGGCAACTGACCATTTTCAGGGGCAGTTGCCTAAATAGTTTAATGGAGCGTTTCGTGACAATGTGTGCTCAACCAAATTTGGGAGCCTTCTTCAAATCACAAAATAGCCCTAATTTTTTAAATGGACGAGGGACAAAATCCAATCCTGCAGTTTTTTAAGCAGTATAGAATTTGGTGATCAATATAGCAGACCGCAGCGTTTCGGGCAACTGTGACCACAGCACACTTCCAGTCAAAAGTTGTTTAACAAGGCAATCACTTTTTGGGTCAAGTGAGCCTCAACGAGGCCAGCAATCAGAAACATGTTGATCATTATTTTCAAGTGCCCCTGTAACGCCTCAGAGTTGGCTATTTGGTCGATCCTTTGGAAGACAAGCGTTGGGTCGTTTTGCTCCAACGCCGGGTACACTGCAAACCAGGTTCCCAACGGAACACTGCAGGCAAGAAGATAGGCCATCAGTTCAGCAAAACCGTGAGGTAAGATATAAGCCATAGCTAAAATTGATGATCCAGACACGCTGTGTACCGCGGCGAGCAGTGTGCCTGCTAGCAATCCTAGGCACAGCGTTGACAAAACCGGTGCTGCCAGCAGGATAAATGATGTCGCGCGCAACTCTTGGCGTTTAATTTTGGAGAAAAAAGGAATCACTTGCAAGAGATCATGGGAGCTTTCGCGTAAAAGCCTTCGCCGCAACCATTGACATTGAGTCTGACTGTGTATCGGCTTGAAAAGAACCACAGAATAGAAAGCCAAAACGATCATTATTGCTCCACTTAGGTTGCAGAAAAAGATCATGACTCCCAAATCAATGCCAAGAGATTGCCCTGTATCAAGTAGTCCACCGGTAAACAGCCTAATGTTTAACGTCGCGGTTTTAAAGACATGCAAAGGGGTAAGCCATTCCATTTCAACCAACACTATAAGTATGAAATACGTCATGAATGTTGTCACGACAAGCTGAATAAATAGCCATTTCCATGCAGTATTGAAAAATGATTTTGTCATGCAAACCTGCCATATGTTTTCATTAATTATAACAGTTGTTTAGAGCTAAACAAGACCTTTTGTAATCTGCTGGTAATTCGAACTTGAAATATTTGGCTGCGCACGAACGCCAAATCATCATGACCAAAACCACTTCAGATAATTATGTATAGCAACGCTAAAGCTTCAGCAGCTGGTTTTCGGAAGCAAGTGGTTATGTTATAAATATCCGATGATCCATTTACGTCAAGTTACCAAGCAATATGCTGAACAAAACATTCTCAATTGCGTCACATGGCAATTGAATGCCGGCGAGCGCATTGGACTGTGCGGGGAAAACGGTGCGGGGAAAACAACCTTGTTACGTGTCCTTGCCGGTGAAGTTGGTCTGGAGAAAGGGTTTTTACAAAAAACAAGAGAAACGACCATCGGGTACTTGCCACAAAGCGGTTTGAAACACGCTGGTCAAAACCTTTTTGATGAGGTTTTCTGCGCATTTGATGAGCTTTTCATTATTGAAAAAGAATTGCAGCAGATCGAGAGTCAACTCTCAGGCAAAACGGCGCAATCAATTCTCGAACGGTATGCTTTGCTTCAGGAGCAATTTCGACGAGAAGGCGGCTATTCCATGGAGGCTGAAGTCGGCAGAATTCTCATGGGGCTAGGCTTTTCTCAGGAGGACTGGCATAAGCCGTGTGCCTCGTTCTACGGTGGCTGGCAAATGAGAATCGCTCTTGCTAAGTTGCTCATTAAAAAACCGACTCTAATGCTGCTGGATGAACCGACCAACCATCTCGACTTACCTGCCCGCAATTGGCTCGAGAACTACCTTGCCAACTATCCACACACCTTGGTTTTGGTTTCCCACGACCGGTTTTTTCTTGATCAGGTTGTTACGAAAATTGTCGAGATCTGGCATGGACATTTAACTGAATACCCTGGAAACTACTCTCGTTATCTTTCTGAACGTAACAAGCGAATCGCCGCTTTGCGGGCAGCTAAACATCAACAAGACGAACAGATAAACAAAATCGAGACGTTTATTGAGAAGTTTCGCTTCAATGCCAACAAGGCAGCGCTCGTACAAAGTCGGATCAAAAAGTTAAAAAAAATTGAACGGATTGAAGTGCCACCGGAACGCAAGAGAATTAACTTCACATTCCCACCTTCGCCAAAAGGAGGACAATTTGCAGTCTCACTTCAGGATGTCAGTCACGGATACGATACGAACTGGGTTCTTGAAAAGGTCAACTTAACTATCGAACGACGCAACCGTGTTGCCCTTGTTGGGGCTAATGGGGCTGGCAAGTCAACCCTGATGCGATTGCTTGCTGGTGTTGAAACCCCTAAAACAGGACATCGCACCGAAGGGGTGAACCTGCATATGGCGTTTTTTGCCCAGGACCAGGCCATGACCTTGGACCCTGACTTGACAGTTCTTGAACAAATCACTCAAAAAGCACCTTTCGACATGGTGCCGAAATTGAGAAATCTTTTGGCGGCTTTCCTTTTTCATGCCGAAGATGTTCACAAGAAAATTTCCTTTCTCTCCGGTGGTGAGAAGAACCGTTTGGCCTTAGCCATCCTTTTGCTCCGCCCTGCCAATCTGCTCCTCTTGGATGAACCAACCAACCATCTTGACCTTGCCTCCAAAGAAGTTTTGCTGGATGCATTAAAAGAATATCAAGGCACTTTGGTTTTTGTTTCTCACGACCGTTATTTTGTTGACTCCCTTTCTGATAGGATCATTGAAGTTGCTGGACAGGGAATCGCTGAATATGATGGCAATTATGGAGAATTCTTGCGGATCAAAGCGTCTCAAGGCGACCAATCTCATTCTAGGCTTAGAGTGGAGCAAACAGGAGAAAGCCCCGAACAGACAAAGCCAACTGAGCAAAAACTCCGCCGGTCGACACTTCATGCCGAACGCAAAGCGTCTCGCCGTGAACATCAACGTCGGATAAGGGAACTCGATCAGACAGAAACTCATATTGAAAAAATTGAAAAGGAAATTGCCGACCTTGATGGGCAGATGCACGATCCAAGTATTGCAACTGACCATGAAAAACTTGGTGCCCTTGCTGAACAACTTACTGGCCTGCAAGTTGAATTAGAAAAGTCTTATCAACGCTGGGAATCTTTGCAAGCTGATGTTCCCCTGGGAGATAAAAATTAAAAGATAGGTTTGCTATGACGATTGCAAGGCAACTGCTTTACTGCAATCTTGGCTAGCCTAATGATGATCGGATAAATAACGGATATCTTATGGCACGATAAGATATTCTGATAGCTATTTTGAGCGCCCCTGACTTTTCAGGTCTTGTCATCACTCAAGGGGACATCCCTTTGGTCGTTAAGCTCAATGGATCCAAAGCGAGCGAATCGATTGGGACACTTTGACCTAATTAAAGTCGGTTTTTTGGGGCAGCAAATTGACATGAAAAGGGCCTTCGCTTAAAGTTTTTTCCCTTTTGGACTGCAAACTAGAAAAGCCGAGGCCGTCATTGAGTCGACAACTGCATCTCATGCTTTTAAAAGTCTAGACCTTGGTATGGCTCGCTCTGTTCACTCAATTTATGACCACATGCTCTGAATTATGTAGAGCTCATGTTCCGGGAGAAAGACAGTGCATCCAAAAAGTTTTAGCGATCTGATGCGATTGGCCCATGGTTTTGAATCTGCAAAAATTTTCCTGGTTGCAAATGATCTCGGGCTTTTCCGGCTTGTCGGTGAGGGCAGCACGGCTGGAGTCCTAGCAGAAACTCTCCAACTTGATGAGAGGGCCTTGGGAATTTTATTGAATGCACTTGTTGCTCTCGGTCTGTTGGAAGCTGACGGGCAAACTTTTAAGAATACACATCTTGGGAGAACGTATCTGGCAAGTGAGGACCGGCGCGAGTCGATATTTAAGCACATCCACCGATGTTGGGAATCCTGGAATAATCTAGCAGATGTTTTATGTCATGGCCAACCAGATGAAGTACGGGAAGAACAGTTTCTCCATAATACACAGGATTGGAATAGAGAGTTTATTCGAGGCATGGAAGATGTGACACGCGACTTGGCTCCACAAGTGGTGTCGAAATTAAAACTCACATCGCCTCGACATCTGCTTGACCTAGGCGGGGGCCCTGGGGTTTATGCAAAAGCATTTTTGCAATGCTATCCAGAACTTGAAAAGGTAACAATTTTTGACCTGCCAATGGCCATTGACATCGCCAAGGAACGGCTTGATGGTTATCAGCGCATTGGGAATGTTCGTTTTAGTGAGGGTGATTTTCGATATGATCATATCGGGTCGGGATATGACATTATTTGGATTTCACAAATTTTTCATTCCCAGGATGAACGAGGTTGTCAAAAGTTAATTGACAAAGCTTGGAATGCACTTCTGCCAGGAGGCACTGTATATATCCACGACTTTTTGCTTGACGACACGAAGATGGCACCCGTGTCTGCGGCCATCTTTGCCGTTCATATGCTTGTTATGACAGAAAGGGGGCGCACTTATACAGGCAGCGAAATCGGAACATGGCTTGAAGAAAGAGGGTTCATTGATGTTTTTCAGGATGTTGTCAGTGAAGAAACTGCAATAGTTGCTGCTGTCAAACCAAGTTGATGATAAGCTCAACTTTAGCCAGACACTGTTCTTGACAGGTTAGGTTAAATATTTTTAGGTTCAAAATTTTTTGATGATGATCATTTGTCTAGCTTGAGGCGATTATGATTCTTCTGCCGCGCGGCAACCCGATTAAAGAAAATATTAATTCTGCAAAGGTCAATTTGCCCGATCTTTTAGATCAACTCCATAAAACCAACTTTACAGGTTATGTGCGATTTGATTGTGAGCCTGGAACAGGAATCTTTATTTTCCAGAATGGGCGCTTGATCAGTGCTTTGTTCAAGTCTGAATTGGAGCACTTAATCGCATATGATGCCATTTCAAAAATTTTTCGGGAAGCACTCGCTGCAATGGGACGTTTGAGCATCTACCGCCTCTCAGACGGGTTGGCCATTAGCATTCATGCGCTTCTTCATGGCCATCTGCTTTATCAGGGGCAAGAGCTGGCATTGATTGACATCAAATCGTTACTCGCCACTATGAATGAAAAGCAGCGTAGCGGTTGTCTTCGTATCTATTCAAAAGACCATATTGCTTTGATATTTTACCGAGCTGGCAAACCCTTGGGCTTTTTTCACGATGGCGCGACGGAGATTGAAACGTCTGCCGACAGTTCCATGTCCGTGGCTAAAGAGCCGGGTGCCAAAGTCGATGTTTTGCTGGCCAGCGACGATCCTGATCAGAGCTTTGCCGACCTGATGGAAACAGCTGACATATCAAACCTGTGGGCGAAGGCTCTGTCTGAACACCAGAAGGAAAGAGCGGACAAAGAGGATACTTCAAGGAGGACCATGGACGGGCAAGAAGCTGCAATGCGTCAGAAAATATTCAAGGAATTTCAACATCAGGCGCATAGCTACCTAGGTAATATCGGTGCTTCACTTGTAAAGAAAAAATTTGACAAGTTGGGTCTTTTCCGCTTTAACCAAGCGTGTTTTGATGAATTTTTTTTGGACTTGTCCACGGCCGCCAGAATGGTGGCAGGCGAAAGACAAATCTCTTTGATGTTGGAAGAAATGAAAAGGACAGTCAAAGAACTTATCTGACAGAACCTTAAAAAATCTTGGCGACTGACAAGTCGCTTTTTTCATGCATAACAGGGAGGCCTTGCCATGGATTTTTCAACGGCTATCGCCGGCTTATGGATCATTGCCGGAGCGCTTTCCATTTCACTGTTTTTTCGGTTCCCCCGAATTTGGTCAAGCATTGCCCTGGGTTTTATCTTGATCCCCTGTGGAGAAATTATTCTTTTGAATGGATCAGTTCTACCTAGACTTGAAAACAACTATATTCTTACCTTGGGGCATGTTCTCGGCATGGTTGCAATGCTGGCCATAAGTTCTGGGATTCACGAATATTACATTTTTACCCGCTCGCTCGATTGCATTGAAAACCGACCTAATATAGTTGTACTGGTAATTGCCACTCTGTTAGGGTCGATGTTATTTTTGGTCGTCAACCCTCATCCTGATGAAGCGGTCCGTGATGCTATTCGCATTGCAGAAAACACCATCTGGATATGCCTCTCTCTGATTAATATTAATTTGTTACGCAAGATTTATCTCACTCTCAAAGACGCCCCGATTGCTGGAGCTTTTAGGGCTTTTCTGGTTCTATTCCTTGGTTTTCTGTTGTGGAAAGGATCGCAGCTTTATATGGACGTCTATCAGCTCAAACAAATCAAGGGATTATACGCTATGCATTACCAAATAATGGCATGGGTACATTTATTTGGGGGAGTGGTGTCCAGCTTATCGGCCGTTTTCATCGTTCTATACCTCAAAAAGGTGATGCGGTAAGATTTCCTGTCAGCCAGCCGCTTGAAGGTGCTTTTTTCAAGGGTCAAGCACTATAGGTCACCCTTTTTCCCGTCATTTTGACAATCGGTCTGACTGAACCATAATTGATAGACACATCTTCGTGAGTCTGGTCACGAGGAGTTCATTCAAGAATCTTTCAAATGGAGAAAGTTTGGCTTCTGAGATTATTCTTGTTGCAAGGGCAAGAGAACAATTTGAATCCGGCGGTTCAGGGCACGACCTTCAATGGTGCGATTGCTTGCCACAGGGCGGTATTCACCGTATCCGACAGCTGAAAGGCGCTCACCGGAAATGCCAACTTGCTCTTGTAGAAAATGCAAAACATTGGTCGCGCGTGCTGTCGACAGTTCCCAATTGCTGGGAAATGTTTCTGCCAGAGAACCTTTGATTGGGATGTTGTCGGTATGACCTTCAACCTGTACTTCTTTATCGACAGCAGTCTTGAGAATGTCGCCGATCCTCTGCAAAACATTGACACCCTCGGGTTTCAGATCCGCTTGACCTGAGTCAAAAAGAATTTGATCAACAACATTTACGGTCAATTTCCCCTTTAATTCGGAGATCTGAACCTCACCGCGCTGGATCTCTTCCTCTAGTTTTCCAACCAGTTCGTTATACGTTCCTTGTATTTCCACTAGCCGGGCTTCACGAGCCCTCAGCTCAAGTTCAAGTTGTTGTTCAAGGGCTTGATTCTTTGCAATGAGCTGGTCAATTGTGCCACGCATCTCACTGATTGCTCGACCCGTTTCCGCATTCCGGTCTGCAAGGACATTTTCCACACGTTCAAGATCCGCACGTGACCGCATCAAATCCTGTTGAAGCAGGGAGCTCCTTTCTCTGGCGTCAAGAAGTCTTTCGTTGAGTTCGTCATTGCGTGTTATCAGCTGGCGTTTCTCGTCCGAGAGGCGTTCATAGTCATTTTCCAAGCTGGTTACGATTGCCTGCAAGTGCTCAGTCTCATTTATTTTCTTTTGGTAGTCGCTTTTGCTCACACAGCTACAGAGCAGCAAGCTGCTGAAAGCAACGGCCAATATAATCCACAATTGGTTCAAAGTGTCCTCCAGTTGAAATAAAATCAGATGTGAATTTTAATTTAAAGTTCATTGTAACGCATTTGATATGCTCTGCAAACGGTTAAAATGCATGGGTTTTCAGTTGCCTAGCAGCCAGACGCTATGTTATAAGAGAGCATTTACTGAAGGTTAGTCAATTTCTATGAATCCTCTCGTTATTGACCCAATTATCAAATTAGCTCTTGCCGAAGATATTGGTACAGGAGACGTGACCACCAACGCAACCGTCATGCCGGAAACGATGGCCAGCGCGGAATTGGTTGCCAAGGAAGATTTCCTGTTGTCAGGAGTTGCTGTCGCGCAGAGAACATTTTCCCTTCTTGACTCTGCTATCGCTTTTGAACCGTTGGTTTTCGATGGTCAATCGGTAAAAAGAGGGAACGTCATCGCTTGGATCAAAGGGCCTGCAATCTATCTTCTGCAAGCTGAAAGAGTTGCCTTGAATTTTCTTCAGCGGATGAGTGGAGTGGCAACCCTGACAGCAAAATTTGTTAAAGAGGTACAAGGCACCAACGCAGTCATTGTTGATACGCGAAAAACAACGCCAGCCTTACGTGTTCTGGAAAAGTATTCAGTGCGCATCGGCGGTGGTGGCAACCATCGAATGGCCTTAAATGATGGTGTTCTGATCAAAGAAAACCACATCGCCGCAGCAGGCGGGATCACAGCCGCGATCAAGCGTGCCCAACAGCACGCACCCCATACCCTTAAAGTGGAAATAGAGGTTCAGAACCAAGACGAAGTTGTTGAAGCCTTGAATGCCGGTGCAGACATTTTGCTTCTCGATAACATGTCTCTTGAAGAATTGCGTGCAGCCGTCGAATTGATTGGACAAAGGGCTTTAACAGAAGCCTCAGGGGGAGTAAGCCTCGAAACTGTCCGGGCAATAGCTGAAACCGGTGTGGACATGATTTCAGTCGGTGCTCTAACACATTCCTATCAAGCGGTCGATATTTCGATGCTGTTTAGCTAATAATCAGGATCTGGCCCATCACTAATGACCACACTTTCCGCACGTGACACCATTCTGAAACTGTTTCGGAAAACCAAAGGCTGTTTTCTGTCAAGTGCTCAAATTAGTTCAGAACTAGGTGTTTCGCGCAACGCGGTTTGGAAACAGATTGAGAATCTTCGAGAGCTTGGTTACCAAATCAAAGCGGTCCCCTCACAAGGCTACCAACTGGTCAGCAGTCCTGACACTCTCCTGCCTGAGGAAATTCAGATTGACCTGGAAACAAAATGTATTGGCCGGGAGATTCGTTACTTTCCAGAAACCGATTCCACGAATCTGCAGGCAACGAAGCTTGGCGAATCCGGCGCCATGGAAGGACTGGTTGTCATTGCAGACCAGCAGTCTCAAGGCAAAGGCAGGTTGGGACGAAAGTGGATTTCGCCTCCAAATGTCAATCTTTACGCGTCCATTCTCCTTCGCCCTCGGATTTTGCCATCCGAAGCTCCTCAACTCACCTTTCTTTCCGCGGTGGGAATTTGTCGTGCCATTGAACAGCTGGCCGGATTAAATCCCAAAGTCAAATGGCCCAACGACATCACCCTCCACGAGAAAAAAGTCGCAGGGCTCTTGAATGAGATGAACTCGGAGACCGATCAAGTTAATTTTGTTGTGCTCGGCATGGGCGTGAATTTAAATATGTCCGTTGGCCAGTTTCCCAAAGAACTGGCTTATCCGGCAACGTCTTTGGCCATTGAATTGGGTCATCCTGTCTCTCGGATTGCTTTTACGAGAGCATTATTGCATCACATCGACTTGCTCTATTCTGACTATCTCCTTGATGGAATTTCAACGGTTCGCAAAGCATGGACAGAGCGTTGCGACTGGGTGGGACGTCGGGTGGAAGTGAACTGCCATACTCAAATCATCACCGGAGTGGTTCAGGGCCTTGGCAATGACGGTGCTTTGCTCGTGGCTACCGAATGCGGAATTATCGAAGAAGTTCTAGCTGGGGACGTGCAGCTGGTTTAGAAGAAAGCTAGCGATTGAGAATGCTTCTAGCGATAGATGTTGGCAATACGAATACGGTACTTGGTCTCTACCAAGGAAAAACTCTTGTTCAGAGTTGGCGTTTGACAACAAAAAAGAACCGCACTTCGGATGAGTGGGCAATGCTAACCCACGAGTTGTTCGGCCTTTCAGATCTTAATTTTTCCAATGTTGAAGATGTTATTATTTCCTGTGTGGTGCCCCCCCTGCTCAATACGCTTGAAGAGCTTTGTGACCGATATTTTGATTTAAAACCCTATGTCGTCGGCCCAGGCACAAAAACTGGGATGCCGATTAAATACGACAACCCGCGGGAAGTCGGCGCAGACAGAATAGTGAATGCCGTAGCCGCCTATGAAAAGAGACGAACTAGTCTGATTATTGTTGATTTTGGAACGGCGACAACTTTTGACTATCTTTCTTCACGGGGTGAATACCTTGGAGGAGCAATTGCCCCTGGGCTGACTATTTCCGCAGAGGCTCTGTTTGAAAGAGCCAGCAAATTGCCCCGGGTTGAAATTGTTTGCCCGCCTCAAGTTATTGCAAAGAATACAGTCAACAGTATGCAGGCCGGCCTATTTTATGGATATGTCGGATTGGTCGATGGTATTGTCAATCGCATGAAGCAGGAAGCTCGTGAAAACCCCGGAGTTATTGCTACGGGGGGACTTGCGAGACTGATTGCCCCCAATAGCCAGACAATTGATGAGGTCGATAACGCACTGACCTTGGAGGGTCTGTTACTGATTTATGAGCGAAACCGGCCAGAAAACCGAAAAGAAAAGACGTGAGCTGTCATCCTGGTTCTGATACTCTGGCAAATAGTTTATTGTGACAATGAAAGGAGAGAACATGGCAAAATTTGCGACAGAGAAAATGCGTAATCTTGGAATTGTAGGTCAAGGGGATGCTGGGAAGACATCGCTGGTTGAGGCGATCCTGTTCAATACAGGCATGACAGACCGCTTGGGTAAAGTCGATGATGGCTCTTCCAACATGGACTTTGAACCGGAAGAGACCAAACGTAAAATCACCATCAGCTCGAAACTTCATCATTGCGAGTGGAACGGCCATGACCTTCATATTGTGGACACTCCTGGTTATACCAACTTCCTGCATGATACACGCGGTTGCCTGCGTGTTTTAGGTGGATCAGTTTTAGTGATATCAGCCGTTGATGGCGTCAAAGCACAAACCCAGACACTCTGGAAATGGTCGGATGAATTTGAAATTCCTCGCCTTGCCTTCATCAACAAGCTCGACCGTGAACGTGCAGACTTCCTGAAGGCAATTGATGACATGGAAAAAACCCTTTCATGTCGACCTGTCGCTGTGAATATGCCAATTGGTCAGGCCGAAGATTTTAAGGGTGTTATCGATCTTATTACAATGAAAGCCCGGTTTTTTCAATTTGATGAAAAGGGGAGTTATGAGGAAAAAGATATCCCTGACGACCTTCAGGAAGAAGCTCAGCGCTTACATGTCATGTTGATGGAAGCCTGCGCAGAAGCGGACGACGAGTTAATGGAAAAGTATCTTGAAACCGAACAGCTCAGCGCCGAAGAAATGAAGCGAGGGCTCAGGGAAGGCATATTGACCGGTGTTTTTACGCCCGTTCTTTGCGGAAGCGCAACCGCCAATATTGGTATCCGGCAACTGCTCGATTATATTGTCATCAGCATGCCTTCGCCAATCGATAAAGGCACTCAATATGGTACAAATCCCAAGACAGGCGATGAAGAATCCCGTCAACCTGATCCAGCTGAACCGTTCTCCGCGATGGTCTTCAAAACAGTGAGTGATCCGTTTACAGGAAAGCTTAGTTTATTCCGCGTGTATTCAGGGACTGTGAAATCTGACTCGACTGTTTATAATGCATCCAAGGAAACCAATGAGAGGATTGGTCAAATATTACTTCCTGAAGGCAAAAAACAAAAACCAGTGACTGAAGCAGTTGCCGGAGACATTGTCGCGGTCGCCAAGCTCAAAGAAACCACCACGGGTGACACCCTCTGCGATTCTGCAAAACCAATTGTCTATGAGAGCCCCATTAGCATGAAGCCGGTTATCTCGTTCGCCCTTGAACCAAAAAGTAAAGGGGATGAAGAGAAAATTTTTTCTGGACTTTCGCGTCTGACGGAAGAAGATCCCGCGCTGAACATTCAGCGAGATGAAGAAACCAAAGAGATGATTATCTCCGGAATGGGTCAAGTGCATGTCGAAGTTGCCATAGAAAAATTGAAGCGGAAATTTGGGGCAGATGTCATCCTCAAGGAACCAAAGGTTCCCTACCGCGAGACCATAAAGAAAACGGTTGAACAGCATTATCGCCACAAGAAACAGTCGGGTGGCCGTGGTCAATTTGCCGATGTTCATATTAAAATTGAGCCTTTGCCACGTG
>JAFDBS010000021.1 GCA_019313185.1 Deltaproteobacteria bacterium
ATTTTTTGAAACGGCAAGGAGCTTATGCAGTTATGGGTTTAATCCTGCTCGGTATTCTGATGCAGCTGGATTACCACTATTTGCGCAAAATGGCATGGCCTTTACTGCTGCTTTGCATCCTGCTGTTAAGCTTGGTTTTGATACCTGGAGTGGGCAAGAGTGTTGGCGGCTCTGCACGCTGGCTAGGGTTGGCCGGATTTACTTTTCAACCGGCAGAGGTGGCCAAACTGGGCCTGATCGTTTTCATGGCGCATTCACTGGCTCGAAAGCAGGACATGGTCAAAAGCTTTCGTTTTGGGTTTCTGCCGTACATGCTGATACTGGTCCTGCTCCTCGGCCTGTTACTTGCCCAGCCGGATTTGGGCAGCGCAATGACTCTCGCGATTGTCGCAATCTGCATGCTGCTCGTAGCGGGGACCCGTTTGCGCTATCTGGTTGGAATTGGCCTGATCAGCCTGCCGTTTTTGTACTTTCTAGTGATGAATGTTGATTATCGGCGGCGGCGGATTATGGCGTTTCTCAACCCATGGGAAGACCCGAGCAATACCGGTTTTCAGATCATCCAGAGCTGGATTGCGTTCGGCTCGGGGGGGGCGGTCGGCAAAGGGCTAGGAGAAAGCAAGCAAAAGTTGTTCTATCTTCCTGAAGCACACACCGACTTCATTTTTTCAGTGGTCGGAGAGGAGCTTGGCTTTGCCGGCGTTATTGTGATTGCAGCAATGTTCTTTATTCTGATCATGCGTGGCTTCCGAGCCTCCTTGCAGGCTCCCGACGAATTTGGTTGCTACTTGGCGTTTGGTTTGACTCTTTTGATCGGTCTGGAAGCCTTTGTCAACATGGCTGTTGTTATGGGCATGGTGCCGACCAAAGGGCTTGCGCTTCCATTTCTAAGCTATGGTGGGACGAGCCTTCTGATGAGTCTGGTCGCAGTGGGCATTTTGCTTAATGTGTCACGCCATGCTCCAGGAGAGTTGCGATGAGACTCTTGCTTGCTGGTGGTGGAACGGGAGGGCACCTTTTCCCTGCTGTGGCGTTGGCCGAACAGTTGCGGACAGAAGATCCTGAAAGTGCAGTGCTCTTCGTCGGGACAGAGGCTGGACTGGAGTATCGAATGCTTCCAGAACTTGGATGGCCTCTGGAAACTATAGAAATGAGTGGTTTCGCTGGCCTGGGATTTAAGCAAAGGGTCTTATCATTATTCAAGCTGACCAAGGGCTTTATACAGTCACGAAAAATTTTAGAAACTTTTCAGCCGGATGTAGTGGTCGGCGTAGGCGGATACGCTTCAGTGCCTGTACTGTTGGCGGCTAAACTTCTCGGCATCCCTTATCTGATTCACGAACAAAATGCGTGGCCCGGTCTGGCAAACCGCCTGCTTGGCCGATGGGCACGCAGGGTATGCTTGTCGTTCCCTGATGCAGATCGCGCATTTCATTGCGGGGCAACTGTCATTACTGGGAACCCAGTACGGGTCGGCATGGAAGATTGCCCGGAGATGAGCTTAACCCCCCCCTGTCTCTTGATCTTTGGTGGCAGTCTTGGAGCGCACACGATCAATAAGGTGATGACCAGCCTGCTCCCCCAGTTAGGCTGTATGCAAGACGAGCTTAAAATCATTCATCAGACAGGCGAAAAAGATTGGCCTGAAGTAGCAGAAGCGTACAAAAAGCAGGGATGGACAAACAGCGTTGTCATGCCGTTTATTAAGGAAATGCGCGATGCTTATGCAGATGCATCGCTGGTGATTTGTCGAGCTGGTGCGACAACATTGGCAGAATTAGCAGCGTGCGGGCGGCCGTCAATATTGATTCCATATCCTCATGCGGCGGGAGCCCACCAAAGCGCAAACGCGAGAGCCATGGAAGCAAAAGGTGCGGCGATGGTCTTTGAAGAAAGAAACCTCGTCCCAGAACATCTTGGAAAAGTGGTTAAGGATTTGTTGTCTGATCGCGTCACCTTGCAAACTATGGCTGCCGCAGCAAAAGCCACGGCTCGACAAGGAGCTGCGGCACGCCTGCTACAAGAATGCCGGCTGGTGAGAACTGAAAAAATCTGAGGGATAGGTTATGTACGGCAAGATTCAGAAAATTCACTTTGTGGGAATCGGAGGAATTGGCATGAGCGGGATCGCTGAAGTGCTGATTAATCTCGGATATCAGGTTTCTGGATCTGATCTCAGGGAAAGTGAAATCACCCGACGATTGAAGGACCTTGGCGGCACCATTGCTTATGGTCACCGTGCCGAAAACCTGAAAGATGCCGATGTGGTGGTGACCTCAACGGCTGTGAGGGCTGAAAACCCGGAAGTGCTCGAGGCCCATCGGAAAATGATCCCAGTCATACCCAGAGCAGAGATGCTTGCTGAATTAATGCGAATGAAGTACGGCATTGCAATCGCCGGAACCCACGGCAAGACAACGACAACTAGTATGGTTGCTGCCATTTTATCAAATGGTGGTATCGATCCAACGGTTGTAATTGGTGGTCGGCTGGATCTTTTCGAATCCAATGCAAAACTCGGCCAAGGTAAATTTTTGGTGGCTGAGGCCGATGAATCTGATGGGTCGTTTTTAAAGTTGTCACCCACTATTGCGGTGGTGACCAATGTGGATGCTGACCATCTTGATTATTACAAGGATCTCAATCAGATCCGGGCAACGTTTGTTGATTTCATCAACAAAATCCCTTTTTTCGGCCTGGCGGTACTTTGTCTTGACGATCCAAACATTCAAAACCTGATCCCACAGGTTAAAAAGCGCATGGTGACTTATGGATTGACCACACAGGCTGATTTCCACGCTTCAGATATTCAGCATGCTGGGGAACGCACTCAATTTAAAGTCCATTTTAGAGGAGAAATATTAGGTGAACTGAGGTTTCGCATGCCGGGTCGCCATAATGTTCTGAACGCGCTGGCCGCGGTAGCCGTGGGTATGGAACTTGATCTTCCGTTTGAAACGATCGCCAAAGGATTTAAAGATTTTGGAGGTATCCAGCGACGCTTTCAGATAAAAGGGATCATCAACGACATCATGGTCGTTGATGATTACGGTCACCATCCAGCGGAAATTAAGGTGACGTTGGCTGCTGCCCGTTCTGGCTGGAGTCGAAGAATTATCGCAGTCTTCCAACCGCATCGTTATAGCCGCACCAAAGCTTTGTATGAGGAGTTTCTTACGGCCTTCTATGAAGCAGATCATTTGGCAATCCTGGATATCTACGCAGCCGGGGAAGACCCCGTCCCAGGGGTCTCCTCAGCAGGTCTTGCAGCCGGAATCGTCGAGCATGGCCACAAGTCTTGTCGATTTGTCAGTGGGAGTGAAATGGCTTTATCCCATCTGCAAGAAGTCGTCAAGCCTGGAGACTTGGTTTTGACTCTCGGTGCGGGTAACGTCTGGCAACTCGGAGAAAAATTGCTGACATTGCTGAAAGATTCCAACGCCAGTATCCATGAAAGATAACGGAAGTTTATGTTAAGTCGTCTTGAGCTAAAAAATAAGAAAATCGCTGTTCTCATGGGGGGGCTGTCTGCCGAGCGGGAAATCTCGTTACGGACTGGGCAGGCTGTTTTAAATGCATTGCTCGAGGCAGACTATAATGCGACGGCAATCGATGTTACGAAAAACCTCGCTCAGCAATTATTAGAAGCAAAAACCGAATTGGCGTTCATTGCCCTGCACGGTCGCCATGGAGAAGATGGAACGGTACAAGGCTTGCTGGAACTTATGCAAATCCCGTACACAGGCAGTGGCGTCCTCTCCTCAAGCTTGGCGATGAATAAAGCCATGACCAAGGAAATATTACTCTATAACAAACTCTCAACGCCTGATTTCAAGGTCTACCGATTGGGCGAAGATCTCTCTGCAATGATCAAGTGCTGCCAGCAGTTTCCGTTAGTGGTTAAACCTGCACGGGAGGGTTCGACAATTGGAGTCAGTATAGTTGGGACCCCTCAGCAACTCAATGCTGGGATTCTAAAAGCTCTTGAGTGTGATGATCTGGTTGTGATCGAAGAATTCATCAAGGGCGACGAGGTGACGGTTGGCGTACTCAACGGAGAAGCATTACCGATTATTCAGGTTAAACCAAAGCAAGGTTTTTATGACTACCGTTCGAAGTATACCCCGGGTCAGACTGAATATCTTGTACCGGCGCCCTTGGCTGCTGAATTATATCGGCAATTGCAAGATGCCTCAGAAGCAGCCTGCCGGGCTCTGCATTGCCGAGGTGCAGCTCGGGTCGATTTCATGATCCGCGAGCGTCAATTTTACTGCCTGGAAATCAACACTATTCCGGGAATGACTGAAACCAGTCTGCTCCCAAAAGCGGCAGCATCCAGCAGAATGGATTTTATCGAATTAGTCCTGAGAATTCTCGAAGATGCAGGACTCAATAAATAATTGAATGCAATCACCTGACCGGACAAGTGGCAATGAACGACCTGAAGCGGACAAAAAAAAAGAAGGTCAAACAGAACCGTCGTAAGCAAGAAAGACCGCCTTGCGATTGGAAAAAGATCTCCTTGCGTTGTTTGCGGATTACCGTTGCCGCCGTGACAGGGTTCATGATGACCTGCGGTGTCTTGCTCTCGGGTCAAATGATTCTCGAATCCGGTTACTTTTCGATAAGTCAGGTTCAAGTCGAACGTCAGGTTCGTGTAGGCGAGGAAGAAATTTTGGAAGCATCTGACATCCAGGTCGGCGATAGCCTGTTTGATCTGGATTTGCATATGATCGGCCAAAAAATTGAGGAGCATCCTTGGGTTGCAAAAGCCGACGTCGAGCGCGTGTTCCCTGACCAGGTGGTCATTCGGATTACAGAGCGAGAGCCAAGGGCGATCGTTGACCTTGGTTACCTTTATTATGTTGACGACGATGGTGTGGTATTTAAAGTTCTTGGCAGTGAAGACCAACTGGATTTTCCTGTGATTACCGGCATTGATCGTCAATCTTTGCTGGAAGATAGTGAGTCAGTTGAAAATTCCATCAAAATGGCCTTGGCTTTGATGAATGCATTGGAGCAGGGCACGCTCTTCAATTTGAAGCATGTATCGGAAATACATTATGAACCTCAAGAAGGGTTAACACTTTATACATATCGGGGCGGAGTCCCCGTTTATCTGGGCGGGGATAATTTTGAAAACAAATTAAAACGGCTGGAGCATATTTTTCCAGATTTGGAGCCCCGTCTGACTGCTCTTTCGTATATCGACTTGAATGTTGCCGATCGTGTCATAGTCAAAATTGATGTGAAACGTACGGTCGATCATGGTTAGCGGAGAATATAGACGAGGGAAAAAGGGGAGAGTCATGAATACGAAACGTGAAAATTTGGTCGTCGGCCTGGATATCGGCACAACAAAGATCTGCGCTATCGTCGGGGCGATGACAGAGGAGGGCCTTGATATCGTTGGCATCGGTACCAGTCCGTCACGTGGCCTGCGCAAAGGTGTTGTAATCAACATCGAAAGTACCGTGAGTGCAATTCGCAAAGCCATTCAAGAAGCTGAGCTGATGGCTGGGTGTGAGATCAAAACTGTGTTTGCTGGGATTGCCGGAGGGCATATCAAAGGGCTCAATTCTCAAGGTGTCATTGCCATCAAAAATCGGGAAGTGACAAATGAGGACGTCAGGAGGGTGATCGATGCTGCCAAGGCCATCGCCATTCCAATGGATCGTGAAGTGATCCATATCTTGCCTCAGGAATTTATCATTGATGATCAGGATGGTATCAAGGAGCCCTTGGGCATGAGCGGCGTTCGCCTGGAGGCGCGAGTCCATATTGTTACTGGTGCGGTTGCCAGTGCGCAAAATATTATCAAGAGTTGTAACAAAGCCGGAACCGATGTCGGCGACATTGTCCTTGAACAACTTGCCTCTGCTGAAGCGGTACTGACCCCTGACGAAAAAGAACTAGGTGTCGCGCTGATTGACATTGGTGGCGGCACAACAGACATTGCGATCTTCGTTGACGGAGCAATCAAGCATACCTCAGTTCTCTCGCTTGGTGGTAACCATCTCACGAATGATATTGCCGTTGGATTAAGGACCCCAGCGAACGAAGCCGAAAAAATCAAGCAAGCTTCGGGTTGCTGTCTCGTCTCGATGGTTGGTAAAGACGAGACCATTGAGGTGCCGTCTGTGGGCGGTCGAGATCCTAGGGTGTTGTCGCGCCAGTTGTTGGCGGAAATCCTCGAACCTCGAGTCGAGGAGATCTTCACGTTGGTGAACCGGGAGATAGTCAAAAGCGGATATGAAGATTTGATCGCCTCGGGTGTGGTGCTAACAGGTGGATCCGCTATTTTGCCAGGGATGCCCGAGTTGGCAGAGCAGATTTTTGATCTTCCGGTGAGACGGGGTACGCCATTGGAAATCGGTGGCCTGACCGATGTCGTCAATTCACCGATTTACGCAACCGGAGTAGGCTTGGTGAAATATGGAAGTCGCAATTTGCAAACCCGCAACTTCGTCATCGGTGACGAAAACCTGTTCGACAGGGTTGTCCGACGCATGAAGGAGTGGTTTGGAGAGTTTTTTTAGGCAACCATCAAAAACAATACAACAGAACTGGTCAGGATCGCGGAGACGTCCGGGCCAAAAGACATGGAGGGAGTTATGACATTCGAATTTGACGAACAGATTGACCAAGTAGCTAAGATTAAGGTTGTTGGTGTCGGTGGCGGTGGCAGCAATGCAGTCAATACAATGATTGCCGCTGATATCGATGGAGTGGAATTCATTGTTGCTAACACAGACGCTCAGGCATTGCGAGCGAATCAGTCAGCGATGCGCGTCCAACTTGGCACCAAATTGACCAAAGGTCTCGGTGCAGGAGCAAATCCTGAGATCGGTCGCAGTGCAGCTGAAGAAGATCGTAGCCGCCTTAAAGAGCTGTTGCAAGGGGCCGATATGGTGTTTATCGCTGCCGGATTAGGAGGCGGGACGGGTACGGGAGCAGCACCAGTGATTGCTGAAGTGGCTAGGGAAATTGGTGCCTTGACAGTTGCTGTTGTTACAAAACCGTTCAGCTTTGAAGGTAAACAGCGCATGGGTAAGGCTGAGCAGGGAGTGGAGGAGCTAAAGCAGGTTGTCGATTCGTTGATTCTGATCCCGAATGATCGGCTGAGTGGATTGGCCGGAAAAAAAATGGGCATTCTCGACGCATTCAAACCCGCAGATGACGTATTACGTCAAGCTGTTCAGGGCATATCTGACCTGATTACCACTCATGGGATGATTAATGTCGACTTTGCCGATGTTAAGGCGGCCATGAGCGAAAGAGGGATGGCAATGATGGGGATCGGCTTGGCCGAAGGAGAAAACAGAGCCGTTCAAGCAGCACAGCAAGCCATCAGTAGCCCTCTTCTGGAAGATATTGATATATCTGGCGCTAAAGGAGTGCTTGTAAATGTAACCGGATCATCGAGCATGACTATGGATGACTATCAGGAAGTTGCGAACATAATCCACGAAAAAGTCCATGAGGATGCAAACATTTTTATCGGTTTGGTCATCAACGACGAAATGGGTGAGAAAATTCAAGTGACGGCTATAGCCACCGGCTTCGGCAATGTTTTTGAGAAATCTCGGCGTCAAACGGATGGCTTGAATCGGCCACCGGCCACCGAGGGCAGTTTGCGGGGTGACCTTGACATCCCTACAATTTTGCGTAATCAACAACAACCCGAAAAGCCTCGCGCTAGCATGAGGTTGGGAGGTCTCTCAGATGAAGAGTATGAAATCCCGACTTTTTTGCGTAAGAGGGTTGATTGAAAATTCTGTTGGAACTAATCCATCAAGACTCAATTCTGCCTTTTGTGATTGAATGTGATGGCTTACAACAGGTGCCGTGCCTGCATCGGATCTCCGCCCGATGCTCCCCGGGGTACGAGTGACCTGTGTTTGCCTTGCAATATGACTCCCTCAACCTTATTGGACCGCATGTGCGGTCCTTTTTTTTAAAATGAGCGTAATGGATATAAATGCATGGGGCAGAAGATAACAATATTAAGTATATCAACTTAACAGCGCGGTTTTTGCCCATCAAACAAATTGATCACTGTTCGATTTAAGAGGAGCAGAAAAATGCGCTTAGGTAAAATGGTCTGTACGAGGCTGGCAAGCGGTTTTGCTAATAAAAGCTGCGCGGTAAACCTCTGGCATTGTGCAGGTGAGCAGATCGTTTTAAAATAGAACATACATGTCAAAAAAAATTCTTGAAAAATATCGAAACCGAACCAACGGTGAACGAGGTCTGAAGTCACCGCGATGGGATGGGCGGTTTTCGGTTGCCCTAGTGTACCCAAACGTTTATCACCACGGAATGAGCAACCTTGGTGTTCAGGCCGTCTACAAATTGATAAATAGCCGCTCTGATACGCTTTGCGAACGATTTTTTTTGCCGGATCATGATGACATTGCTGAGCACGAGCGGACAAACTTTCCATTGGTTTCTTTGGAATCACTTCGCCCTTTGGCCGAATTTGATCTTGTTGCGTTCAGCATTTCCTTCGAAAATGACTATTTAAATCTTCCCAAATTGTTTGAATTGATGCGTGTCCCGCTCTGGGCATCAGAGCGGGACAATCGTTACCCGTTGGTCTTGTGTGGAGGGGTCTGTGCATTTCTCAATCCCGAACCCTTGGCAGAGATCATGGATGTTTTTGCTGTTGGAGAGGCGGAATCTCTTCTACCTCAACTTCTTGATTATCTTGTTCATTGGCGCGGCACCGACCGCATCAACCTTCTTAAGAACCTTGGGGAGTGTTCGGGGATTTATGTCCCTTCACTCTATAAAGTCGAGTACTCTACTCAAGGCTGGCCACATTATCTGGCAAATGAAGGAGTTGCCAGTTCTGTCAAAAGGCAATGGCAAGCCGATCTGGATAGCGGACAAGCCGGTTCGTGCCTGATGAGTGCCGATACCGCGTTTGGTGACATGGCCTTGATCGAGGTCTCGCGTGGTTGCCCGCGGGCATGCCGGTTCTGTGCAGCGGGTTATATCTATCGACCATTTCGTCAGCATTCTATAGATCATCTGAAATCTCAACTTCGACGCATAAGTCATCAAAGCAGAATCGGTCTTGTCGCATCAGCGGTTAGCGACTACGGAGAATTCGAGCAACTCGGGCGAACCCTTTTGAAGCAAGGAAATAAAGTCTCCGTTTCGAGCGTTCGGATTGATGCCGTGACCCCGGAACAGATTGCCATTTTGGCGAAATCCGGACATAAGACCTTGGCTTTGGCCCCAGAAGCCGGAAGCCAGCGGCTGCGAAATTTGATCAACAAGGGAATCGATGAAGAACAAATTCTGAACGCGCTACAGATTGTTGCCGGTGGCGATATCCCCAACATCAAACTCTATTTCATGATCGGTCTTCCGCAAGAAACCTTTGAGGACGTTGATGCAATTATTCAGCTGGTGTTGAAGATCAGGAATGCTTGGGTGGATGCTGGCAAACAGAAGGGTCAACTGGGACGTTTGATCCTTTCGGTCAATCCCTTTATTCCCAAACCATGGACACCTCTGCAGTGGGCTCCGATGGAGGCTCGTGCTAGTCTAAACAAGAAATATCGTCACCTCCAACGCGCACTGGGTCGTATGCCAAATGTTGAACTGAACTGCGAATCCTTGCGTCTGGCTGAAATTCAGGGAGTTCTAGCGCGGGGGGATAGACGCATTGCTGCTATTTTACCTTTAATTGCAGCTGGAGAGTCGCTCAAATCAGCTTGCCAGCAAACGGGTATCAATTACACCGATATTCTCCTTAGAGAGCGCTCTGCCGATGAGCCGTTCGCCTGGGAAATCATTGACCAAGGGATCAGTCGACAATACCTCTACGAGGAATATTTAATGGCTCTTGACACCAAACTGGGGCAACTCTGCCATAGTGGTTGCCACCGGTGTGGAATTTCCTGCTGAAAGTTTGAAGAGTCTTCCGTTGCTTGACAAGGTCCCATTCCCTGTTTGAATTAATAAAAATTTACTGCTTGCATGATGGGAGGTAATCATGTCGCAAGGGAAGAGTATTTTTACGGTCTTTATTCTTTTTTTCTTTGTGAACAGTGCCTTTTCCGCACACCATATGGTTTCCGAACAACTTCCTGAAGCTGAGGGGCAAGCGCTGATTGACTATGTCACAAAAACCAACAATTACCAAAATTGGCCTTTATGGCCAGGGACAAATAAATTGTATGAGGGACAGCACCCACATGGCTCATTTTTAACGACCTATGTGAATAAGTTAGCATTCGAGGCGATTGAAGGGCGAGCTGGTACGTTGCCCAAGGGTTCAGTTGTTGTTAAAGAAAATTACTCATCTGAAAAAAAATTAACCGCTGTGACGGTCATGTACAAAAAGCCCGGTTTCAATCCGGAGGCCGGAGACTGGTTTTGGTTAAAATTCACTCCAGATTCCCGGATTGAGAAGCAGGGGACAGTCGGAGGGTGTATTGGGTGCCATAGGTCGGTCAAGACCAATGATTGGCTATTTACAGGCCCGGTGCGATAGTTGTTCGGAAGATGGGTTCGTTGCAAACCCAATGGGTTTGCGTAACATTCAAACTATTATTTTGGAGATTGTTTATGAGTGAAGAAAGAGCAAAGTTGATTACGTTCAAGGGCAATTCAATGACCTTGGTTGGTGAACCGGTCCACGAAGGGCAAAAGGCCCCAAATTTCAAGGTCGTTGATAACGGGCTCAACCCGGTTACCTTGCAATCAAGTGCAGGAAAAATCAGGCTCATTACAGTTGTGCCATCGCTGGATACCCCTGTATGCGATAGCATGACGCGTCACTTCAATCAACATGCTGCCAACCTCCCAGACAATGTCGTGATTTACACGATAAGCCTCGACCTGCCTTTTGCTCAGGCTCGCTGGTGTGGCAACGCCGGCATTGAAAAAGTTCAAACGCTCTCTGATTATCAGGAACGCTCTTTCGGGTTAAGTTATGGATTGCTCATCAAAGAGTTGAAGCTTCTTGCCCGGGCAGTTGTGGTTATCGATGCGGATGACCATATTCGATATTTGGAGATTGTTCCGGAAGTTACCGCCGAACCGGATTATGACGCTGCCTTGGCGGCGGTGAAGTCTTTGGTTTGATGAGTTAAGCCGATTGGTTGTTTTTCAAAGCCCGCCCTCTTTCTGCGGGCTTTGTGTGTTGTCATCGGACTTAAGTGGAGAGGCTTTCGTCACCTCCCTTACCGTCACTCTGAACAAGCGTTCCTTCGAAAGCGGACACAATGGATCATATCAAGCCCGTTAGGGTTTTTGCGATCAATACGACCGGGGCGGCCATGAGGAAAAAAGACCTATTATCAAAAATATTAAGGATTTGGCAGACTGCGCGGAGTCATGAGTAAAGTTTGGTTGTCTGTTTGTTTTCGGTTGCTATTGCGTTTCACCTCCTTGCTTAGTGGCTTAAATAGGACGGGTTCTTAATTCAGGTGTATGGAGAAAATAATGTCTACTGATTTGCTGTTGATAGAAAAAGAGGCCGGTATCGCTTTGCTTACTTTTAACCAACCTAAAACACTCAACGCATTAACCGTTCAGACTTTTTCGCAATTACATGAATTGCTGATTGAACTTGCCGAGGACCCAGAAGTTCGGGTGTTGATTTTGACGGGAGCCGGCGAAAAAGCCTTTGTCGCCGGAGGTGACATAGGTCACTTGGCGACTCTTGATGCTGAAGGAGCCAAACAGTTTGCGTTGTTGGCACAAGGAGTGTTGAATGAGATTGAAACTTTCCCCAAACCAGTGATTGCTGCGATCAACGGCTACGCATTGGGTGGCGGATGTGAACTGGCTATGGCTTGCGACCTGCGCATTGCCGCTGAGACTGCCCGGTTTGGTCAACCGGAAGTGAACCTGGGGATTATCCCCGGATTCGCAGGAACCCAGCGCATGGCAAGACTGATCGGCAAAGGAAAGGCCAAGGAACTTATCTTTACCGGAGACATGATCTCAGCAGAGGAGGCCTATCGGATAGGCCTGGTCAACCGGATCGTTCCGGCTGCTGAATTAATCGATGAAGCGCGCCGCTTGGCTTTAAAGATGATGAATAAAAGCGGGACTGCGATATCGATTGCCAAGGAAGCCATCGACAACGGTTTGGAGATGGAGTTTCTCCGGGCGTCTCGCTACGAAGCGGACTTGTTTGCCTTGTGCTTCACAACGGAGGACTGCCATGAAGGGATCAGTGCATTCTTGGAAAAAAGACAGCCTAAGTTTTGCTGATTTGGCAACAAACTTGTACAGCGGTAATACTTTGCAGCTTTTTCAAAATCTTTTATAATTAAAAAATAATAGCTTTGAGTTTTTTAAAAAAATAATGAGAAGGGCCTTTAATGGGATGAGGTGTGATTGTGAAAGGCTACGAAATTTCCGAAAAAATCATGCACGCTGACAAAAAGAAGCAGCCTTTTATTAAATGGTGGCGCAAAGAAAATGATTTTGCTGATATTGAGGAGGTCGGTGTCTTTGTCGATAACCTCAATCCAAACCACGAGTTTGCAGGCTTTGAACTGCTTACGATGGAAGAGTTGTGGGCGGAATTGAAACGCCGTCAGCCCAAGCGCGTCGCACTCGGCAAGCAGAATGGTGAAACAGTCATCCGCTGGCAGCGACGCAGCGAATCAGGTTTTTTGCAAGAAGAGATTTACCCTTATAACCCCCACAGCCTTATGGTAATCTTCGATGCGGAAACAGGTGGTACGATTGTCTGAACCACAAGCCTTCGCCGAATGTGCCATCACAGTAAGGATTTTAACAGCTTGGTTGCCTCGTCCCATTTTTTGCAGTCGGTCTAAACCATCCAGTTGTTCAGGATTCAGCAATCCCACGATCGATTGATAAGGCCCCTCCGCCGCGTATGATCAGAACCAATGCCAAGCCGATCGCCAAAATATGGTATTCAAATCCTTCACCTGACTGTTTGCCAAACCAGTTCATAAAAAAACCATGCTGCCAGTGAACCATGACAATTGCGCCAGTCATGACCAGTGCAATGCCAAGCGCACACAGCCGCGTGCAAAAACCAATGATCAAACCGATAGCGCCTAAGGACTCAGCAAGAATGACCAGCACTGCAGCGACCATTGGTATGCCCAGATTTGCTGTGAAGTGGTTTAGTGTTGCCTCAAAACCAGAACCACCAAATGAGCCTGCAACTTTTTGTAGACCATGAGGTAGCATTACAATACCAAGGGACAGCCTGGCGAATAGGCTTGCCCAGTCCTTGTTGGTTCGAAAAAAACTCTTGAACATAGTCCTGTCCTTTCTCAAGCTCGATTCAGGTGGGGTAAAGAACGGTGTTTCCCAAAAAATCTTAACTTTTATAAAATACCACATGCATAAAAGCCTCGCAGTAACTTGACATGAAATTTAGTTGAACAGCATTGCTGGGCGCTACAAGGGTGATAGACTTTGCGTGAGAGGTGTCTCATGTTCAGTGATTACCCAACGTATTCTTTCAGCCGAGAAGAATGGCAAACCTTGGCACAAGAACTAAGAATGTCGTACGCCATTTGGGCCCCCCAAAATGGATCAGACAATATCTGGCGACTTCAAATGATCGAAACGGATGAACTGCCGGGCCTCTCGATTCGCACGTACCTTCCAATAAAAAAGCTGTTGCTGCCAGCAGGTGAAACAGTCTGGCAATTTCG
>JAFDBS010000022.1 GCA_019313185.1 Deltaproteobacteria bacterium
GAGGCCAGCAACATTATCTCTTCGAAGCTTGGCTGGCACTCCTCGTATATGCCCCGCAACTGAACTGATCTGCGACATACTTTGAGGTAGCAATAACTAGTTTTGGTGCCAAACCATAGCTTCGTTCAAGCCTCTCAGCTTTCCTGCCATTCATGCAAGGCCTTCAAAATCCATTGCTGACCCAGGCGATATATGTTAGGTTGGCTTTTAAATGTAGACCATATTAGCCGCTCACCAAAAGCGCACGTCTCCTTCCACGAAAACAATGCCTCTAGTTAAAAAACTCAGAGAAACCGAGCCTTTCTGTAACCTTCCGGAAATGGCTTTCCAAGAGTTGAGACAATCCGCTCAGCTGAAGAAATTCCCAGAAAATTATTTTATCTTCCAACAAAACGACCCGCCAACTGGGTTTCTTTACGTTATCAAAGAAGGCCTCGTTGCCATCACTGCCCTTTCCCCAGGCGGTCTTGACATGGTTGTCGACTATCGCAAAGAAGGTCAATTTTTTGGGGGAACTCCGATTTTTACCGGCGAACCCTACTCTGGCGGTGCTCAGACGGTGAAGCCCACAGAGTGCTATCTTATCCCCTCCCAGACACTGCAGAATTTGCAACGAACCTATCCGCTCCTCAGCAGTTTTTTCACCCGGATGGTTCTTTCGCGGGTCCGCAAGCTCTATTCCGAAATCATTTCCAGCAGTATTGGAGATTCCGTAACTCAAATGGAGGCCTACCCTTTTAAAAAACGCCTGTCGGAAATCATGTCCACGCCGGTCATTACCTGCTCTATGAAGACACCCGTTCGTACTCTCGCCAGGCAATTGACCCTTCACGATATAAATTGCCTGATTGTGGTAAATCAAGACGGCCAGGCCGTTGGCATGGTCACCGGCCAAGACCTGGTTGCCAAGGTTTTGGCACCGGAGCAAATTGACGAGAAAGAACTAACTGCTGCAGATATCATGTGTTGCGACTTTCATACTTTGCCTCCCGAGACATATATGTACGAGGCGATGGCCTTTTTGTCCAGATATCGGCTTAATTACATCCCGGTTGTTGATCGAGGCCAACCTGTTGGCGTGGTCTCCCCTCGCGACCTGATGCGTTACCGATCACAGAAAGCATTACTACTCATCGGCAACATCCGCGAAGAACAGACCATTGATGGCCTGACAGCAATACACAGAGAGATCGTTAAGGTCGCTCGGGTTATGATGTCAGAGACTCGTAGCACTCCTGAAGTGATGGAAATTCTATCTTACATTCACCATGCAATAATTCGCCGGACCTATCAACTCTGTCTTGATGAAATGATTCAGGGCGGCTTCCATATTCCTGAAGTTCGGTTTTGCTTTCTAATTATGGGGAGCGGAGGGCGACGGGAGATGTTGCTTCACCCCGATCAGGACAATGGATTTATTTACGAGGATCTCCCCGATAATCAAATGGAGGAACTGGACGCTTTTTTCTCTCCCTTTAGCGATAAATTGTGTGCGGCACTAAACCAAGTCGGCTATCCTCTCTGCGCAGGTGGGGTGATGGCCAAGAACCCTGCATGGCGCGGCAGGTTGAACGACTGGAAAAACCGCATCAGCGAATGGTTAAAAGATCCCGAGCCAATGCATGTTCGGGAATCCTCAATATTTTTTGATTTTTATCCACTCGTGGGTGATGTTCAACTGGCCCATGATTTGCGCAGCGTGATTGGAAATGCCATCGAGGCTCAACAAGGATTCTTGTACCATATGATGAGCTTGGACCTTCGCTACAAAGTTCCACTGGGCATGCTTGGACGCTTTCTGGTCGAAAAAGAGGGCATTCATGAAGGCAAGCTTTCCCTCAAATATGGTGGCAGCGTTTATATCGTCGACTGTGTTCGGATGTTTGCCCTTGAAAAGAACATCCAAGGCGTCACAACCCTAGAGCGACTCGAGGCACTGGTCAACCATAATGTCTTCGCTTCAGAAACCGCAGAACATATTCGGGCAGCGTTCGAAGCATTGATTTTCTTAAGACTTCGCCATGAGATCGGCTTGGTCGAGCAAGGGTTATCAGCCAGTCATTACATCGATCCGCAAACATTGAGTAAAACCGAGCAAGATCTCCTGAAAGAAGCTTTTCAAGCGGTTTCAAAACTCCAGGACGCCACCAAGCGTCATTTCTCGCGAGCACCGTTTTGACTCAACAGTGCAACACATGTACAGCGCATGAAATACAGGGGTCAAAAGAGCGAATGATTTTTTCTGCGCCTAGTGTGAGTTGACGAGCATCGGTGATGTCAGACAAGTCTGCCATGATCTGTTGACGCATCAGGCGTTGATTGATAGCCGTTGGCGTCACAACGTCCCCAACGGCAATATTGCCCCATTCGTCGACCACGTAATGATGGATTAGCAACCCTCTTGGAGCTTCCATTGCCGCAGTTCCAATGCCGGCCTTGACCTGGATTTGCTCCAAGCGGAGCGATGAAGTATCCTTTGCATTCAGAATTGCCAAAATCAAGCCTTTTGTCTGCTTCAAAGCCCAACCAATCTCAAAAACTTGAGCAATATTGTTTCCATGGATATTATCTTCAGTATCTTGCCAATTCAAACCGAGTTCCCTGTCTGCCTCCAGACGTAAGCGAGCCAAGGCGCCCACCAGAAAGGGCCCAGATGGCCCCATTGCCTGTTTTGCATGCGACTCTTCAACA
>JAFDBS010000023.1 GCA_019313185.1 Deltaproteobacteria bacterium
CCGCTATACCTCAAAGCCTGGGCACTGAAGAAACGTCTGATATCAAAAAAAATAGCACCGTTTTTTAAAATACAACAAACCTTGTTTGCCCGCAGAACGTTAAGGCGATATTCGTTCAAACATACAAAAAGGATTGTTTTATAAGGATGAATGTGAAAATGGCTTGGTCAGGTCTTTATGGATATAGAGAAACGTTTCAACTGTTCATTTGGCACTTTAAGACAACAGATACGTAGAGGAGGGTCTTAATGTTTTGGAATTAATCGTGGTCATAAAGCGTTATTGATGTTTTTTGCTACGTCACTGAAAAAAACAAACCGTTAAGAGCCTGGTGATAAACCCAAAGGAAGAATTGATCGCAACAAGCTATTCAGCACGCGACTCGCGTACAACTTCTTTCAGGCTTTGTCGCAAAAGTGAAGACACATCCTGGCCGCTTTCTTTGATGACGTCTTGCAATAACTGCCACTCTTCTTCATTGATACGGAAAGAAAGAACGTATTTTTTGGGTCCACCTTGACTCTTCATTGTATTCTATCCTCCTAAATTCGCTGAATTGATTCAGTCTAAAGCACCTCTACCGAATCACCGGGCCGGATGATGCCACCCTTGATCACCTTGCCAAACACACCTTCCTTGGGCATCACACAATCTCCGGCCTGGTAATAAATCGCACAGCGATTATGACATTCTTTGCCTATCTGGGTGATTTCGATGAGTGTTTCGCCGATCTGAATCTGCCGTCCGACCGGCAGATCAGTCAAAGCGACCCCTTGAATTGTCAGATTCTCAGCAAAGGAGCCAGAATCAACATCAAGGCCTAGACGCCGCATTTTGTCGATACTCTCATCAGCGAGCAAACTGACCTGGCGATGCCCATTGCCGGCATGTGCGTCATTGACGATCCCATGATCTTCGAGAAGGCGCACTTCATCGACCGGCGTCTTTTTTTCTCCCTTTTGGGCACTGATGTTTACGGCGATGACTTTTGCGGAAGTTGTGTCTCTCATCATATGTTCATCTCTTCGTCAATGCGACTATCGCAAGCGCAACAGAATGGTTAACCACCAATCTGTGCCATGGTAAATGGGTTATGGGACGAAGTGGTTTCGGTCATGCCATGACAGGCAGGCTTGGACTTAATAACAGAACGCATCAGGTCTTGAACGTCTGAGTCATGACCCGTGGTTAAGACAGGCTTGAGATCCACTTCATGATCGGAAAAGAGACAGGTACGCATCATTCCTTCGCACGTGATGCGAATGCGATTGCAGTCCCCACAAAAATGGCCGGATAAGGGCGTAATGACGCCAACCGAGCCAGCGGCACCTTTGATTTTATACTCTCTGGCCGGACCGCAGGCCTCTCCTTTGACAATCGGCGCGAAAGGAAAACGTTGTGCCAGTTGATTGAGGACTTGATCACCGGGCACCACCAGTTTCTGCCAGTCACGGGATTTAATTACCGGCATATACTCAATAAACCTGACCGCAACCGGTTTATCGAGAGTTAATTTGGCAAAATCAAAGATTTCATCATCGTTGATCCCGCGCATGACCACCATATTCAACTTGATTGGAAAACCCACCGCTTCGGCTGCGGAAATTCCGTCCAGCACTTTTGACAAATCGCCGCGTCGGGTGATTTTCTTGAATATGTCTGGTTTCAGAGAGTCGAGGCTGATATTCAGTCGTTGCACACCAGCTTGCTTCAGCGCCCCGGCCATCTGCTTTAATAAGACACCGTTGGTCGTCAATACCAATTGTTTGAGCCCGGGGATCTTCGCTAATGTCTCCAGAAAAGGGATAATCCCCTTACGCACCAGGGGTTCACCACCAGTAATGCGGATTTTTTCTATACCTAAAGCAACGGACTGCTCCGCTAGGGTGCAAAGCTGTTCATAGGTCAAAACATCTCGATGTTGAAGCTTGGTCACACCCTTCTCCGGCATACAATAATCACAGCGCAAGTTGCACCGATCGGTCACAGACAACCTTAGGTAGTTAATTTTTCTTCCAAAATGATCAACAATCTGCATTGAAGTCTCACAGAATATCAGGGATTACGAATCCAGTTCATAGCGTTCGATTTTGGTATAAAGGGTCTTGCGGTCTATCTCAAGTATCTTTGCTGCCTTGCTCTTGTTGCCATTGACTCTTGCTAATACCTTGCCAATATGCTCTTTCTCAACAACCCAAAGAGGCGTTTGCAGTGCACTCTCAGTCTCTTGACGATTCACAAACACAGGCAAACGAGGCGCTGAAAAGGGAAGCAGATCAGGAGTTATCACAGGCTCTTTAGCAAGGATACAGGCTCTGCGTATCGTGTTTTTAAGTTCCCGCACGTTGCCCGGCCAATCATAAGCATAAAGAGCCGCCATGACCTCATCACTCAACTCCCAGTCCTGTGAAAAAGGTCGATCGCCCTGACTGAGAAAATGCAATGTTAATGGCAAGATATCTTCTCTTCTTTCACGTAAGGCCGGAAGGTTAATTGGCAGGAGATTTATCCGATGGTAAAGGTCTTCCCGGAACTCACCACGATCAACCGATTCTTGCAGTTTCTTGTTGGAAGCAAAAACAAAGCGGACATCCACGGTGATATCGCGGGTGCCGCCGAGGCGGCGGAAACTGCCCGTTTCCAAAACGCGTAGCATCTTGACCTGCACGTTGAGCGGCATCTCTGAAACTTCGTCCATAAACAAAGTCCCCGAATCAGCCAATTCAAACAGGCCGGCCCTCGCCTTGTTCGCACTGGTGAACGCTCCTTGCATGTGACCGAACAATTCACTTTCTGCGGTATGGGCATCGAGGCGCCCGCAATTCACGGTCACAAACGGCCTGTTCACCCTGCTGCTCGCGTCATGAACAGCACGGGCAATCAACTCTTTTCCCGTACCACTTTCACCGTAGACCAGTACGTGCTCGTCTGTCTGTCCCCAGTGTTGAACGGTTTCTAGAACTTCGAGAATTTTCGGGCTTTTGCCAACAATTTGATGATTATCAAGCTTGTTCATCTCAAGTTTGAGATTGATGTTCTCGCGTCTCAATCGGTTTTTCTCAAAAGCCTTGCCAATGACCATTTCAAGTTCATCGAGCTTCACCGGCTTGGTCAGGTAGTCATACGCACCCAGCTTAATGCATTGCACAGCGGTTTCGATATCGCCATGACCGGTAAACATGATCACTTCGGGAACATTCGAATGTTCTTGCATGCTCTTTAGAACCTCAACCCCACCGATATCAGGCATTTTAACATCGAGAAGAACTACGTTGAACGACTCCTCCATGTACCGCGTCAACCCTTCACTGCCATCGGCCGCTGATTGCACCAGGTAGCCACTGCGAGACAATTCCTTCACCAACAAGTCCCTCAACGGCGCTTCGTCTTCAACGATTAAAATTTTGGCTTTTTCTGATTTCACCGTTTGTGACATTTAGGAATCCTCACAATAAATTCTGTCCCCTCCCCCAGCTTGCTTTTCACCGAGATCGATCCTTTGTGCTTTTCCACTATATCATAGGTCATCGCGAGCCCAAGTCCCTGGTTTTTGCCAACGACTTTCGTTGTGAAAAACGGGTTCCAGATCTGATCGAGCATATCCGGGGCAATCCCCGTACCGTTGTCTCTGACCCTGGCCACAATATGGGTTTCATTGGAAGCAGTCGTCACTATGACCGCGCCATTCTTGTCGATCGCCTGGATTGCATTGAGAACCAGATTTAAAAAAACCTGTCGCAAAGCGCTGGCATCCCCTTCGATGTCGGGAAGACTGGTTTGGAGGTGTTGCTTGAGTTCGATTTTCTTATCCCTTGTCTGGTGACGCACCAACTCCAGAACCTCGCCGATGATACGGTTGAGATCCAACCGTCCCATCGAACCGTCCGACTTGCGGCTAAAACTCAGCAAGCTTTCAATGATATCCTTACAGCGGTAAACTTCCCGAACGATGATTGAAAGATAATTTGCAAAATCTTCGAGTCGCGGGTCTTCATGCAGTTCTGGACTGTCCCGAAAACGCCTCAATAGAGCCTCAGCATAACCGGCAACGGACGTCATGGGGTTATTGATCTCGTGGGCAACGCCGGCGGCCAAGACACCGATACTGGACATTTTTTCGGCCTGCAGCAACTGCAGTTCTTTGGTTCGCCGTTCGGTGATGTCACGGACGAATATCAGGGCGCGATTAAAGCCACCCGGATCTTGTATTGGGGTTGCGGCAATATCGTAAAAGAGGTTCTTGCCGCTCCTGGCCTGAGAAAACGACATCTGAAAACTGTCGCCACGCAAGGCCTTGCCAACCGGACAGCCATCGAGATCGGTCTTCGATTCCGGATGAAACAAAGCCTTACAGCTTTTGCCGATCAGGGTTTCGGTTGGAAAGAGCTTGGGGATCACATGATTACGGTGTTGAACCAACCCCGAACTGTCATAGATTAAGACCCCGTCGCTGATTGAATCAAAAACCGCCTGGAGTTCTGTTTTCTTGGTTTTCAAGCCGAGGTTTGCGGCTTCAAGCTCTTGGATTTTTTGCTTTACTTCCGCATAATAGCCAATTTTCGAACTATCAATACCAAGCAGATTGTCCAGAAATTCATCACTGATATGTGTTGATTTGATTGCTTCCATTAATACGCCTTTTTCAATAGGGTCAGCAAATCGGATTCGTCCGTTTCGCGAGGCGAGGTTAACACACAAATGTCCTTAAATGCCCTCTGCGCGATGAGCTCTAGGTCGTCAGACTGAACCCCGAGACTCCGCAAGCTGCTCGGCGCCCCTCCGGATTCAAGCATATTCACAACCGTTTCCAGAGATGTTTCTTCGGCACCAGCCTCGTCATCACTCCAGCGTGAGCCCAAGGCAACTGCCATGTCCTGTATTTTTGGTTTGACCACCGGAAAATCAAACCGGAGAACTTCCGGTAGGAGGACAGCATTGACATTGCCGTGATTGGCGTCGTAAAGGCCGCCAATCGGGTGAGCCAAAGCATGGCCAACACCCAACAGCGAATTTGAGAAAGCCATGCCTGCATGGAGACTCGCCCTTGACAGGTTTTCCATATCTTCAGGCTTTCTCTCTTTGATAGCAGCCACGAAACTTCTTGACAGTAAATTCAAGGCACGCAAGGCGTTGACATCGGTGAGTGTTGACGAGGCAACTGAAAAATACGCCTCCACCGCATGAGACAGAGCATCGACAGCCGTCGATCCAACATGTTCATCCGGTAGCGTCGACAGCGTGTCCGGGTCGGTTAAGCTGATATCCGGCGCAACACAGCGGCTCATGATCGTCAATTTGCACCGTTCATCGGTATCGTTGATGATGGCGAATTGGGACACATCCGAACCGGTGCCACACGTCGTCGGACAAAGAACCATCGGCGGCAAGGGGCGATAAATCTTGTCATTGCCGGCATAATCCCTGATATGCCCACCGTTGGAAACCAGGATCGCAATGCCTTTTGCGGCATCCATGGCACTGCCGCCACCCAGTCCAACAATCACATCGGCATTTTTTGAAATGTATTCGAGAGCACCTTGCTCAATTTCATGGTCCTTGGGATTGGGGGTAACTTGGTCGTAATAAACAAAACGCAACCCGGCGTCGGTGAGCGATTTCATCACAAAGTCGACCCAGCCGTTCTCGAAAAGGCCCTGATCGCTCACCAAGAAAATATTTTTGCCGCCCAATCGCCGGGCACATGACCCAACCTGCCTTAACAAACCGCGGCCGAAGATGATTTCCGGCACTTCGAACTTGCAATGGTGATACACCTCAGAAGCCATAAAAGAACTCCACATGGAAACAAGAACTTGCCTCTAGCTAAAGCGTTAAACTCATGTTTAACAAGGTGTTTTCAAATTAGCAAAACCTGTACCAGTTACAAACGTTGTTATTCACATGTCATTTTTAAAGCTGATTGAAAAGACTCATTGATGCGTGTTCTTTTTCCACACCGTAGAGAAACTCTACAATTTTCACGATACACCTTATCAATAACAAATAGCAATTCTCTTTTCATATCTCAGAATTCAATCAATTGCTGGGACTATCCGGCTAAGTTGTGAATTCTATAGATTTTTTAAAACTATGTTTTGAATTTCATATTTAACAAACCTCAGATTGAAGACTTATTTCGTCAACATTAAGCTGTGTATTTTTATCCAAAAAGTCCGCAAATTTGTATGTCCTGAAATGTATAGATCAATCGTTAAAGTCTTTATAAACCACTGTTTTATTTATGGCACTGAGATTGCAGATATCTGAGAGGAATTGAGCATACTTCGTGCTCAAACAATCCAACAGCGATCTCTTGTGGGGTCGTTCGTCTGGACTTCGGTCACATGGCTGGCACCGATCTCCCCAATCATTGTTCGCAGTGGCCGGGTTCAGACAAACTTCAACATTGCCTGCATCAACTCATTTGTGGCAGGCACATATTCACAGGGCATTTAAGCCCGACATAAAGGAAAGGGAATGTTATGAAAACGTCAAATTTTTATCTAGGTTTCTTGGCATTCGTTGTTGTTCTGGCATTGAGTCTGCCAGTCTCAGCGGCAGTCACACTGTACGACACCGATGGAATGAGTGTCACCACCGACGCATTCTTCAACACGTTCTATGTTTACAGCAGCAGTGATAAGGATGAAGAATTAGGTGAGGATCGCGATCAATCTCGTGTCAAAATGGGCTTTTTGCCGAACTACATTGGTTTCAATTTCAGCAAACAGCTCGACAACATGAAAGTCGGCGGTCGTTCGTCATTCTGGGTGACGATCAATGACAGCGAGGAAAATGTGACCTCGACAGGTATCGATGTCCGTCAATTTTACGGGACAGTCGAAGGAGATTGGGGACAATTCCTGGTTGGTAAAGATTTCACCCTGTTTTGCCGTTCCAACATCTTCCTCGATGAAATCCTGATGGGTTACGGGAACGTCAGTGACACTCTTGGCTTGATCGATGGCACAGGCGTTTCGTTTGGCAATATTGGCACTGGTTATGTCTACCCGTTCCCGAATGCCCAGATTACGTATCGCACCCCAACCATGGCTGGATTCAAATTGGCACTTGGTGTTATTGACCCTGCTCATACAGCCGATAATTTCAATACTGCCGTGGTTCCTGAGGAAAACGCGCCCCAGGTTCAGGGTGAACTCACCTATAATTACAGCTTTGATTCGGGCACAGTCACAGCCTGGACTGGCTTCCTCTGGCAGTCCTCTGAAGATGCTGGCGATGAAGGGGATGATCTTGACTCAGAAGGCGTCTCCTATGGCGTACAGGTTAAGGTTGCAAACTTCGCAGTGCATGCCTCTGGCTTTAGTGGCAGCGGTCTAGGTTTTCTTCTTGGCCCAGGCGTAGACAACACTTTAGGGCTTCCTCTTGTCGATGCAGATGGGGACGAGCTTGACAGCAGTGGATACCTCTTCCAGGGTTCATACACATATGGTCCAGGTCGTTTTGTGCTGTCTTATGGTGAGAACAAGTTGGAGACCGACCCTGATGACTGGAAAAATAAAACGACAACAGTCGGTTATTTCCACACTCTCAATGATCATGTCAAACTGGTTGCCGAATACAATGTCAACAAAATTACAGTTGGTACAGTCGCCGGCGAACCTGAAGAAGAAACCGATACAATCGCTTTGGGCGCAATCATCAGCTTCTAAGTTGACATTCTATTAAGCTGAACCAAAATGTTTTCGTTTTCCAGTGAAAGGAATACAAAATGAAAAAACTGTTTTCACTCATCATCATAACCGCTTTGGCATTATCGCTGGCAGCCTGTGCTGCCACCTCACAGAAGCAAACCAAGCCGATCAAATGCCCGGCTTGCGGTTATGAAGGCCTGGATTATATCTACAACCCTTAAATCGATAGGGAGTCGAACAATGCCAAAATACGTGATCGAGAGAGAATTGCCCGGTGCTGGTGACCTGACGGCAGAAGACTTGACGGCAATCTCGCAAAAGTCGTGTGGTGTCCTGAACGAAATGGGCCCGCAAATCCAGTGGGTAGAGAGCTATGTCTCCGATGACAAAATCTACTGCATCTACATCGCTCCCAACGAAGCAGCCGTGAAACAGCACGCCGAAAAAGGCGGCTTCCCGGCCAATAAAATATCCCAGGTCAAGGTAGCCATTGACCCGACGACCGCCGAAGGATAAATCTGTCAGATCCTGTCAGGTCGTTCTTAAATTTGGAGGCAAACATGACACTCGCTATTTTAGTTGCAATCAGTTTAATGTGGATTTCTGTCGCAATCTTGTTTTTAGGCAAAGGTGAAGCCAAGGGGACTGGGGCGATCACCGGTTTCGTCGGGGCGGTCGTCGTTCTCGGCGCGTTCTTGCAGACCGCCATTTTCAAAGACGGTTTTACCGGTGGTCTGCTGTTCGCTCACGGGCTGCTGTACTGCACCGTGTCTTATGCGTTGTTGGCCGGTCTTGAAGATTTGCGGTCGGTGGGCAACACCAGCCTGGCGGTTGCCATCATTTCGGCGATCTACATGGTGATCTTTTTTACCGGCGGGACCGCTGCTGACGGCTCTGTTCTGGTCGGCAAAAGCAATTATTTTGCATTTGCCTGTTTAGGCTATACGGTCTTGACCGTTCAAGTGTGGCTGAATGCCTACGGTAAAGTGAAAGCCTCAACCCTGGCCTGGTCGTTGATCATCTGGGTTCCCGTCGGGCTGTGGATCCCTGCTTTTATGCTGATGGCCAAAGGCACTTTGCCCTTCTAAACGCTCACATCACATGGAGCAGGACAGCCTGTTCTGCTCCATGTGACTTCTTGATCACATCTTTTTACAGAAACAGTTATTATGCACATTCCAGAATCTACAAAAATAAATGAATGCGTCCTCGAGGAAATCATCAACGGTGCTCGATCGGTGAATTTCGAGTTTCTGGCTGCCAACATCTTAACGCAGCACATTCAGAGTCTTTACGCCGAGGAACCGAGTGAAGAAAACCTGCGAAGATACCGCGACAGGCTTAAAAAGCTTCTGGTTGAAAACGCCGACCTTCCTTCTGTACAAAACGATCTTGCCAAAATACAAGCTCTGGAGAGCTAGATGATTTTTGAATGCCTGCATGAATTTCACGTCGTTGAGGAGAAAATCAAAAGCGGTCGGACTCTCCTTATAGCCGGCGACGAAAAACTGGTGGATCGATTGCCACGGGGCCGATGGATTGGCGGCACCACGCCTTATTTTATGACCCCGCTTGGCGGCATATGTACCGACAAAAGACTGTTTGTTACGGATATCACAGATATCGCTAAAAACATTACCATTAAAAAATACGACCACAACACGATCGAAAATGTTTACATAGATGCGCCCGCCAATGGATTTAGTTTTTTGATTTTTCCTGAAGAATCCAAATGCCATTTCAGGTTTGCAATGGATGCCTTTTCATTCCCGGACTTTGCGATGCATCCTTTGGTTGGCTGGGTTTCCGGTACGCACCTCGATGAACGCAAGCTTCGCAAACCCAAGGTGTATGACGGCAGTATCGACGAACACATCGAAGAAGGTGCTATCGTCATGCATGTCGACATGGCGAAGAACCATTTTGTCGAAATCGGCATTCTAAACATGTTTGAGCAAGGCAGTGGCGACAGCATTGTGTTTCCCGAATCAGGATATTGCGTTGAATCGGCTTTGATCAACGGCAAAGAGATGCATTATGCTGACTATATCAGGGATAATCAGATTGATCTCAGACTGCCTTTGGTCACAGATATCAATGGCACGCTGATCAACACCAGCTTTAGGCGGCATTTTGACGAAGACGACAATGTTTTATTTCATTCACCCATATTCAAGGGGTTGACATACCGACATGCCAAATCGATTGAGAACTACAGCGAGCGGTTCGCAAAAAAAATGTCCATGGGCCTGGTCGACGTTAAAACCATCTTTTCCTGCAATTGCATCCTGAACTTTATTTATTCCGGCTTGGACAAATACTCATGTAGCGATCTTTGCGGACCTGCGACCTTTGGTGAAATCGCCTACCACATCCACAATCAGACCGTTGTCTATCTACGAATTATCAAAGGGGGGCAAACAATCTGATTTACGCTTTGGGTCCATACCGGCCCAATAAATAGGGCAACGCCCTGTTCACGTTCTCTCTCTTGTTATGTAATGAGAAGTCTTATGGCTTCTCATTTTTTTTAACTTTTCCTGGTCAGTAAACCCAACGAACAGC
>JAFDBS010000024.1 GCA_019313185.1 Deltaproteobacteria bacterium
GCCCTTGTTCTTATGATGTGTCCCCATGTTGGCAAATATCGCCGAGGCTGGCTCGTATGTTTTTCTGTGAGTGGCGAGGGTAAGCCCTCTTGAAACCGTTCAGATCTGATTATTCATTCGACAAGTAAGTATCCCGCAATAGATCCATCCCCTCATCCTCTCCAATAATGGTCAATTCATCTCCGTCTTGTAGTATTGTGCGGCCATTAGGGACAAAGGATTCACCATTGCGTGTCATCATCGCAACGAGGCAGCCCCGGGGAATGCCAGCTTGGCGTAGCATCTTGCCTTTCAAGACGCGGGTTGCCTCAGAAGCTTTAATCTGCAGCACGACGAAACGGTCGTCATGCAACAGAGAGTCTCGAAGCTCACCTTCATTTTTCGCCTGATCCCACTCTACGGGGAAACTGACTTCATCGACGCGCTCGGCGATTCGGGCGAGAATCCGCAGATGTTGTGTCGGATTGTCCTCCGGACTGATTAAGAAGAAAATGGCATGGATCAAAACTTCCTCTGCTTCCTCGTGGGTCAGCGGATCATAAGTTAGCATCTGCACACCCTTCCGGCAGCGGACCAAGGCCATTTCCGTCTGGTCAATACGGTCGGTCCGAAAGTGTGGTAAAGCCACGCCGCGGGTCACAGGGGTTGCACCAATACGGGTTCCCTCCATGATTTGTCCCATGATATCCCTGGGAGCAAGTTGCACCCGCAAGGACATCTCGTCTGAAACACGGTGAACCACCTCTTCGAAAGAGACTTCCTCAGTCAAATCAAAAACCAGACAGCGTTTGACAATTTCATCAAAGGGATCCTCTTCGCGCAAACCCTTCTCCCTTAGTATGCCACGCAGTTCTGTGTCAAGATCGAGGTGACGGTGTTGCCCGAGACGCTCGAAGACATGGTAGATGGCGCCGGTCCGGGCGACCCGGTCACGCGCGTAGAAGTTGTACCAAAGCGAAGAAACAACAACCAAACCGATCGAGAAACCAATCGACAAGGGTCCCATTTCGAAGATCAGGTAGAATGGCGCAATGATACCAGCGATCTGCATCCAGGGGTAGAGCGGCGACTTATATCCCGGGTCATAAGATGGAATTTTACTCTCCCGCATAACGATAACCGCCAAACAGACCAGAGCAAACATCAGCAACTGGAAGGCGCTGGCCAGTTTCGCGATCTTCATCGGATCAAACAAAACCAGGATCAGAACCATGGCGCAGAGCGTCAGGACAATCGAATAGAAAGGTGTTCCGAAGTTGCTCAGTTCTCTGAAGCGACGAGGAAGCAAATGGTCTCGGCTCATCGCCAAGGGGTAACGTGAGGCACTCATCATGCCGGCATTGGCCACAGAAATGAAAGCGAGCATAGCCGCCAAAGAAAGCAAGATAACACCGGGGCGGCCTAAAGCATATTCGGCAGCCGATGCAACAGGTGTCAAGTTGCCTCGTAGTTCCCCTTGCGGGACGAGACCGACGATCATCAAAGTGCCGAGGAAATAAATCAGGATCGCGGTCAATAGTGCCAGAATGACCCCTCTTGGAAGATTCTTCTCCGGATCTTTCACCTCTTCTGAGAGGCTTGCGACCTTGGTGACGCCAACATAGCTAATATAGACCATCCCGGAGGTGGCAATAATCGAGTCAAAACCAGCTGCAAAGAAATTCTCAAAATGCACTAACTGGAAAGATGAGACTCCACTGGTGAGAAAAATAGTCAGGATCGCCAGCAGGCCGAAGACCAGGAAAACTTGTAGGCCACCACTCTTCTTAGCGCCCACAAGATTGATAGTGGCAAGAACAAATGCAATTGTCACTGCAATTGGGGTGATGGACAAGTTTGGCAGGAAGAGGGATATATAGGCTCCCATGCCAACCAGTGCGAAGGTGACCTTCAAGATCAGGGCCAGCCATGTGCCAATCCCACCAATACAACCAAGAAAAGGCCCGAGTGATCGATCGAGAAAATAGTAGACACCTCCGGCGCGCGGCATGGCCGTTGCTAGCTCAATGACACTGAACATGGCCGGAATCAGGGGAAGGGCCGCCAGCAAATAGGCCAAAACTAAAGCCGGTCCAGCTTGTATCGCAGCGATCCCGGGAAGCAGGAAGAAACCCGCACTCAGGGTGGCCCCGGTTGCAATGGCATAGACATCCCGCAATCCAAGTTCTTTTTTCAGCCGTTTTTGTTTTATGTTCGCGGCCATATTTCGACCTTGCCCATTGTTAAACAAACTCAATAATATTCAATGCCGCGACCGCTCTAATCAGGCGACGCTTCAAAACTCTGCCGCCATTATTTTACGCGAAGAAAAGACTTATGACGAGCTTAAACAATTGGGGTCCCAAGATCATTCTTTCCTTTAAAATAATTCAGCTTAATAACACGTGTTCTGTGACTGCTGTTAAGACAGCCTGTGTGTAAACTCTTATTGCATCTGTGTTATAAAAAAAAACCCCACAGTAAGGAGGAATAACTGTGGGGCAAAGGGTTTCTGTGTTTTTTTAGGAGGTAGAACGAGAAGAAATTCGTTCTGTTGATTTATATATTACTAATTTAGTCAGATATGTCAAGCAGAGAATTAACTTCCCTGAAAATTATTTTCAAAAAACTAAGGCCGCCCGTTCTCAGGCGGCCATTTCCGTTCAGAGTTAAATGCTTCCTAAAAGTGTCTATCAGTGAGAAGTTGATTTTCCTCTCGCAACCAGTGACTTTAAAAAATAAGCTGTTGACTTAAGCCCAAAAATTCGACGAAAGTAATAATTAAAGTCCTTTCATCTTTTTGGATAATTACAGCAATGCTTAATAAACATTTATATTTATACTTAGTTTTGCATTTTGCTCACAGGATGCGCTGCTTTCTATGGGCCAGGAGAGACAATTGCCCTTCAAGATGACATGAGCAAATTCGAGCTTAATCTTGGCACAAACCAAACTATATTGATGGAAAAATTAGGGGCACCTCAATACGTTGCCTTTGCGGAGTCAGGCTATCGCTATTGGGACTACTGTTATGAACAGGATGGAAATCAATTGCATATTGCTAACAGAGAATACAATGATGGATGCAATGCTTTAAGGCTGTTCTTAGACCCCAAAGGAAACCTCATAGATTTCAAAAAAACATCAATTCGTCGATAGCCCAAAAAAGAACCCCACAGTTCAGGAGGCCGTGAACCGTGGGGCAAAATTTTTCTTTTTCGGAGGTTGTGAAGAAGTTTTTTTAGAGCCGCCTGCCACAGCAGACCTTTTGCTTATCTCCGGATCGTCTGCCACAACGATCCTTTGATGGTTTTTACAATATCGAACTTTGCAACAAAAGAATACGTGGCAACCCGTAAAAGTTTGACCGAAGATTCACAAAACTGAACCGTGCATTTGCACAGACCCAATGACAATAAGAACTAATTCACGTCAAAGCAGCATTTATCATCGTGTTAATCAATCCAATTCGGGCGAATACATCTTGATAAATTCAAATCAAACCCTTTGATTTCAAGTCTTCAGTCACGACTTTGACATAATCCTGCATCATTTTTTCAATATTACCGTCAACAACGGTTTCCAGTTGCCCAGACCAGATCATCTCCCCTGATTTCAAGTCATAAAGGACCGATTCAACCGTTAAAACGACAAACACAGTCGTCGTTGGTGGTTCTATTGTGATGTCAGTTCGACGATTATAATAACTTCCCCAACTTCGATAATAGTTTGGCCGATCATAATACCCTCGTCCACCATAGTAGGGGCCTGATGAGTAACCAGAGATACGGCCTGGCGAGGTCACAGATTCTTTACGTTGGTTGACCAACTGAGTCAAAATGACAGAGTCCGTTCCTGTTGCTATCGTCCGTTGTTTGATCGCCTCTTCGTCGATATCTTGACTTTTAGGAAGATCTTTGTAGCTCGACACGGCCTTAATTCCATAACTGGCAAATTCACGATTAAAGGTATCCTCAAAGATTCTTCTGTTGAGATCGTTTTTTGCAATTCCAATAATGTAAACACTACCAATTTTCCTATCAAAGTCTGGACTTGACCATGACCCCATCATTGATGTGCTTGAGCAGGCGGCCAAAGACAACACCCCAACGATGATTAGAATAATAACGTTGTTGCTGCATTTCATATAACAAACCTTTCTTCAAATAATTCAGTAATCAATCTTGTGGTTGCTGGCTTCGTTAGTGGCTAACTTTTACGACGACAGAACCCAATAATTGTAACAAGGGTTGTCCCTTCCATATATTTTGAGTGTTAGTCTAAAGGCCCTGAGGCTGCCACACCCTTCAGGGCCTTTAGTGGAGGTAGAAAACGAAGAAGTTATGTTTTTATCGTTTTCTATAAAAAATAAATTACCATCTCGGTCGTTTATGTCAAAAAATGAAAGGCGTTTTGCTTTAAAAGAGCTTGGAATAATAATTCAGAACAGTTTCATGGTCTTGAAATGATAAATTATACGCAGATTATTCTTTCTCAATCTTTTTCGACAATCTATCAGGCAACTTTTTAGCGAGGGCTTTGATATTGCGGAATGGGGATTGTGATTTGAACAAAGGGTCTAAAAATTCTTAAAAATCATACTCCTAATTTTTGAAAGCTTAAGAACAGCCGAAACAATTAACTCTACCAAATGATTATAAATTCAGGCTTATAGAGACTTCCTCGCCTTGGATTACCTTCTTGCCTTTCCACTCACGTGGCTGATTTCAATTTTGATGACCTTTGTGGCTTTGTCTTTTTGCTGTATGTATTGCTCCCCCTCCTCGATGAAGTCTGGACAATATTTCTCCAAAAGCCACACAAGAGCACAGTGCCGTTCAGCGCCGACAATCTCTTTAGCAACACCAAAGACCACAGTACTTTCATACTCAGTGGCAAATTTATCTGGTAAAACCTTTGTATTGCCAACGACGCTAAAAGAAACTTTGGGATTATTTGTGATGTTGTCTAATTTATGTCCGTTTACAGCGCAATGGAAATATATCCTATCGCTCTTGTAGACGTAGCTCAAAGGCACCCCATAGGGTTGTCCATTCTTCCCAACCGTTGAGAGGACACCATATTCAGCTGATTCTAATAGTTTAATGGCCTCTTTTTTAGTAATTTCTCGATCTTTTCTTCTAATATTTTCCATGCAATCTCCTACAGCAAACAATTGACAGGCTCAGAAATATACCCTCATAGATCAGAAAATCAAAGTTCAAACTCTTTGATAATTTAAGAAGGGTTTGACCACTCGAAGACATTCAATATGGGCAATTTTCAGAGACCCTGACCTATAAGAATTCGTTTACAAAAAATATGTCGCGTAAAGGATAGAGAGTTTAACAGATGGTCTGGGTGGCAAAGGAAAGATCTCCGCCCCCTTCAAAAAGCCGCCCTGAAAGATGGCAATGATTTTAGATTTTTGAATTACTTATTTTTCATTCTCGACCAAATCTCATTGGCGATCTGCTGGCCTCGCTTGATTTGCTCTGGAGACATATTCATTTGGGCAATCTCAAAATTTTTTATAGCTACTTCATTACCACTGGCCGCAGCAATAACTAACCAGGCATAGGAATCTTCATAACTTTGTAAAACTCCTTTGCCTTCAAAATACATCACCCCAAGGTTGGTTTGGGCATTAACATTTCCCTGCTCAGCAGCTTTGAGAAACCATTTTGCAGCCTCTTTGTAGTCCTGTGGCACACCTAGGCCCTTTTCATACATCACCCCAAGGTTGCATTGGACAAATTCATCTCCCTGTTCAGCTTCAATTACCCAAAGCTTATGCGCCTTTGCATAATCACCAGATTGAAATGCCTCGTAACCTTTGTTTGTGTTTTCGGCAAAAGAGACAGGTGCCAAAGCCACAAAAAGGAGCATAGCAAAAAGGAATTGAGAAAACTTGTTCATGGAGACTCCTGAGAAAACGATACAAATGGAAACACTTGAGATTATATGTAGGAAGCTGAGTGAGAAGTCAATAATTCAAACTTCATTAATGTGCTGTTTATCAGGAAATCATTTCAAAAATATCTGGCGACCAGAGAGGCTGTTTAAAAATAGGTGAGGTGCTAACAAACAAGATCTGTGCCCCCAGCTAGGTTCTTGTAAAGAGAGTTTTTCTTCAGTCCATAAGAAGGATATGAATTACAGCAAAAAGGCGTTTATTCAAAGCACCAACCCCCGCAGGGCACTATTGCTATGCGAGGGTTGATGGACGAAAGGAGCAAGAATGAAAACTGCTTTTAAATTTTACAAAGCGAATCGAAATTGTCAAAAAGGCAAAAGATATCTTCCAGAGATCTAGGAAAGGATAAAGCACTACCTCAGCGTTTTTCTAGTGACAGAACTTTTACCTAACTTCCTACCATATTTATTGTTTGCAAACTCAGTGTTCAAAGGGACCGGCAGAAAATTAATCAGGTTATGACTGTTAATCGGTCTACTAAAAAACACAAATTTCTGAACTGCAGACGCAAAAATCTCGATGCCGAACGGTATAGGGAATGAAAAGGTTTTACTTTGAAACCACACCTAGCCTTACCCTTCAGAAAGAATTTTAAATCTCTCTCACAGCTCTCAGAAGCTTAAACAGAACCTTAATTACGATTTTAAAGAACCGTTATGAACCTGTTTTGCGATAACAGGTGAGAGATGTTTTTTTGTTTTTTTAGTGGTGAAAAAATCAAGACAAATGGGACTATACTGGGACAAATTAAAATATGTAACAAAACAGGGACTCAGCAAAAATTAGCCAAGTCCCTGATTTTATTTGGCTCCCCGAGCTGGACGGTAGTGGGCACTGGGAGGAGCGGCTAATATTGCATACTAAAAGTCCCAGATAATCCAATGATTAGCTGCGAGAGAATTTAAAGTAAGCTCCCAACTCTGCCAATGGGTTTTGTTATATTTCGTGACTCTTGAGAAATCCAAAACATTTCAAGCCCCAATGACTACCCAGAAAATTCTCGAACCTGCGGTTGATAGAAGATGTCTCAGCGTCCAACTGGGAAAAGCCTTAGTCGGGTGAAGGCAGGATCGAGCCGGCGTAGAAGAGGATGAACCTGACACGTATTTCCATACCTAAATCCC
>JAFDBS010000025.1 GCA_019313185.1 Deltaproteobacteria bacterium
AACATCTTCTCTGTGGTTTGCAGGTCAGGCAGACGGTGATTGCGACAGGGGGGTCGGCCATTTACAGCGGCAAGGCGATGGCTCACCTGCAGAGCCTCGGCCAAATCGTATACCTAGACATCTCTCTTGAGGAGCTGGAAAGACGCATAGATGACATGGACAGTCGGGGCTTGATCATTGATGTAGGCGAGAGTTTCAACCAGCTTTATCATCGCCGCAAATCTCTGTATCAGAGGTACGCCGATGTCACAGTAGACGGCAGCGCTCTGGGCATTGAGGAGGTTGCGGCCCAAATAGAACTGAATGTTTGTCGGTCCCCAGATAATCCTGAATACTTATGATTTACAGCAAATATTTCATTCGGGGCCAAAAAGTATTTATTAAGCGCGCCCCTCAAAATACTTCCATCAAAACCACAGACATCCTGACCGGTTATGTAACCCGCAGCCACAACATGCAGTTGGAACTGACGTTGCCGTACGGCACAGATGCGGCCGAGTCTTACCCGTTTCGCCCCGGCATGATATTCGAGCTGATGACCGAACACAGCGGCATGGGGCTGAGGCTGACCGCCCGTTTTTTCGAGAAGACCAGCCAAAAGGATATCCATTTTCACCTGGACAGTAATCTGGAGTTCATCTCACGCCGTATATATCGGCGTCTGGATGTCAATGGATGGGTCGGATACAAGCGCAACCAGGGGACGCTTTTGCAAATGCAACGGGCCTGGAGAGAGAACCAGGAAAAAATTGAGTCAGGAATCAACCCCGAGCAACTCACCGCCTTCGAGAAATACCCACTCAACCTGGCAGGAGGGGGGATTCGCATGCCACTGAGAGCACCCGTTCATCGTGCTGAACTGATTCTACTGTTCCTGTCAATAGGCGATAAGCAGGGGATCATCTGCGCATTGTCTGAAGTGGTTTGGGTTGGCGACCCCCAAGATGACGGCACGGTTTATGCTGGATTGCGTTTTTTGATGATTCGAGAGAAAGACCAAGCTCGTATTGACACAGTTGTGAAAACGTTAATCAAACGTTTGGATGGATTGGCCGATTAAAGCTCTCAAAAGCAGACCTTGCCGTCTGCGTTCAAGCACGATTTCAGATGTTTCCTCAGTAGCTGCTGTCAAGGCCTACATGACCCGAGTTTTTTGAAGTCGCTCCCAAAGGCTTGTAGTGTCGCTGTCAAAGACACTTTCAGCGTCCGTGGGCAACACAAGCCAATCTCCGCGTTGGATCTCGTCAGCCAATTGTCCTGGCGCCCAGCCCGCATAGCCTGAATAAACACGATAGTCCGGTTCATCGGGCTGAGCAGATAGCCATTCCAACAAAAGATCAAGGCTGGACAGGTACAGGTTGTCGATGACCGGCTTCATGGACCCCGGTGCCGACATGGACGTCTTCAATAACGCAATGAGATACTCCGGGGCAACCGGCCCTCCATAAAAGAGGTTTCCAGCCAGGCCGGCGAAATCAGGTTGAGCCGCAAACAGCTCCCGAAGGGGCAATTGGCTGGGACGGTTAATCACCACCCCGCCTGTTCCTGTGGCATCGTGCTGTATCAAAAGAATCACGCTTTGATGAAAACGGGGGTCCGCCAGATCCTTGCCGGCCACCAGCAACCTCCCAGCCTGAGGAGCCATTTCGCTGAGTGCAGTCATGACCAACCCCGGCGCGAAATTGAGCACACAGAATGTGATGACTGCCAAAACAAATTTCTTCCAATCAGATTTCATGGCAGTTGCTCACTCCCTTTTGGTAACAAAATCCACATGCGCACAGCTTGCTTCATTCGCCCTGCCTGATGGCCGGCTTGGTCACCCATTCCCCAGAAAAAATCCCCCCTTACGGGGCCTTTGATTGCTCCGCCGGTATCTTGAGCGACCATCAGGCGGTTCAAAGGCTGGTCGGTCCCTGGCCAATAGGTGTTCAGAAAGACCGGCGTTCCGAGAGGGATATATCGTGGGTCGACAGCCAGACTGCGTCCAGGAGTCAAGGCCACGCCTTGAGCCCCTGGTGGGCTCGTCACATCCTGGGCCAGCTCCCGGAAAAAAACATAACTCGGGTTTTGATTGAGCAAAGTGTCGACCTGGTCGGGATTACGTCTGGCCCAAGCCCTGATATTTTGCATCGACATCTCATGCGGCTGCATGATCCCCTGATCAAGTAAATATTGACCAACCGAATGATAGCGGTGGCCGTTCTGGTCAGCATAATTGACCATTACAGAACTGCCGTCATCGAAAATTATGCGTCCCGAACCTTGAACATGCAGAAAAAACAGTTCAACGGGATCCGAGACCCAGAACAGTTCCTGGCCTGCCAAAGGCTGACCTTCACTGTTGATCTGTTCTCGGTCCCAATAGGGGATCACCTTGTTTCCATCCAACCTGCCACGCAATCGATAGTGATTGAGATCAGGGTATATCTCTGACAGGTCAATGGTGAGCAAATCCTCGGGACGCTTGTAAAGCGCATATGGATAGGCCGGGGAGGGATTACGACTGCCACGAAGATCAGGTACATAATAACCGGTCAGCAAACCTTCGGTTTCTCCGTTAGGTTGGCGCATTTGGTGTGGCACAAAATTGTCCTCGAAATATGCCCGTATAGCTGCCTCAGACATTCCGGAAAGCTCTGTTGCCCTGGCACAGACGACTTGCCACTCTTCGCGCCAGCGCAGCGAACGACAGCTCCTCTGAAACGCCTCCAGAACAAGAGAGGGATCGTCATCCAGCCAGCCCTCGACATCGGCCCAACTCACCGGGGCCAGTGGTGAAACGGACACTTCCGTGGCCGGTTTCGGCGCTATCGGCTCCACTGGTTCGAGGTCAACACCTGATGGCTTAGGTTCGGCACAGGAGGCAATAAGCCCAATCAGGATCAACCAGCCCGCCAAACTCATCAATCGGACTTTTGCGAAAGAGAAGGTCATCTGAAATCCATGTGTTAAGATGCCAGCAAGAACAGTTCTGTAAATGCTTATCATAATCTTTGCGATAGAAATTTCAAAGGTCGAATTGGGCAAGGTCAGAACATATCGAGTGGGTCGACATCGACGGTAACTGTCACACCGGGTAAGGTTGGACAACGCTTTGACTTCAAAAACCCAATCAATCGGCGCAGTGGTTGCCGAGTTTCTGCCTTGAGAAGGATTTGCATTCTCGTTTTGCCTCGGATGCGGGAAACCAAGCAGTCAGCCGGGCCTAAAATATCGACATTACAAGCCATGGCTGCCAATTCTCTTGCCAAACGACCGGACAAGGTTTCAACTTTTTTGGCGTCATTCCCCATGAGCACCAAATTGACGAGGTGACCATACGGCGGATAGCCAAGGGCTTGCCGTTGAGCAAGCTCCGATTGGGCAAATCCCGCATAGTCATGACTGGCGACCAAACTCAGCGTCACGTGCTCAGGATCGTAAGTCTGGATCAATACCTTGCCAGGCCGCGTTCCACGACCTGCTCGACCTGACACTTGGCTGAGCAGGGCAAATACGCGTTCTGAGCTTCGGAAATCTGGTAAATGCAATGCCGCATCAGCGTTGATGACCCCAACCAGGGTGACGGCAGGGAAATTGTGCCCTTTGGCAATCATTTGGGTCCCCAACAGGATGTCTAGCTCTCCGGTCTCCATGTTTTCGATCATGCGCTGATGTGCCCCTTTTCGACCTGTCGTGTCACGGTCCATTCGAGCAATGCGCGCTGCCGGAAACAGGCCGGAGATCTCCGCTTCTAGCCTTTCGGTCCCAAAACCTTCGGGCACCAGGTTTTGCCCTGCACAGCGCAAGCAGGCCTGTGGCGGACGCTGACGGTAGTCACAATAGTGACAGCGAAGCTCGGTCTGGACTTGGGAAAATGTCAAGGTGATGGCGCAGTTTGGACAGTGCAGCGTTGCACCGCAATCATGGCAGAGGAGGAAAGGGGCATATCCCCGACGGTTCAGTAAAAGGAGGGCTTGCTCGCCCTCATCGAGCACCGCCTCCAAAGCGTCGCGTAATGGCTCGCTTATGCTCGAGTCGCTGCTCTCAGGCTTCATATCGACAAGGTACACATCAGGCAGTTGACGCCCGGTTGCCCGGGCGGGCAATGCCAAATGTGTCATCTGTTTAGTCAGTGCGCGCCGGTAGCTGGTCAGGGCTGGTGTCGCACTGCCAAGAAGAACAACAGCGTTTTCCATTTGACCGCGCATCAGTGCTAAATCGCGAGCATTGTAACGAAACGCTTCTGATTGTTTGTAACTGGAATCGTGTTCTTCATCGACCACAACCAACCCGAGCTTTGGTAACGGCGCAAATACAGCGGAACGCGCTCCGATGACCACGTCAATTTCACCGTTGGCCACTTTTCTCCATGCATCGAATCGCTCTCCATCAGACAGTGCCGAATGCAAAACCGCCAATCGGGGGCGACGCTTTTGAAACCAACTCAGGAAACGACCAATCAACTGAGGGGTTAAGGCAATCTCCGGGACCAGCAGCAAGACCTGATAGCCCTGCTCCAAGGTTTCTGCAATCAGCTGAAAATAAACTTCTGTTTTCCCACTGCCGGTCACGCCCTGGAGTAAATAAGCAGAAAAAGCTGGCAGCTTAACGACAGCTTGCCGCAAGACGTCCAAGGCGCGGTTCTGGTCTTGCGTCAAGTCGATCTTGTCTTGCCTGGCAACCGCGACCTCTGAAAACGGCTGGCGGCACCGTTCAACCTGTTCGACTTCGAGAAAACCAAGTTCTTGAAGCCTTTGCAAAACATTATATGGGCTCTTGAAGGCCGAACGTATGCTGGTCAAGGACATCACCCCTTGCTGGCGGATGCGATTCAGGATTTCATTCTGGCGCATGCCGGAAGGGTGACCGTCGATACCGGTGGGCCGGTAGAGGCGTTCATAAAGGATGGCTGGTTCCTGGCCACGACCGGACAAGCCGGCAGGAAGTGCCGTGCGGACCGCTTCGCCTACTGGAAAGGCGTAGTAATCGGCAGCGCGTTGATAGAATTTAGCGTGCTGCTCATGGAACAGTGGCTGCTGATCGAGGACTGTCTCGACCCTCTTGAGCTTGTGCTTGAGGTCAAGGCTGGTTCCCTCCGTGAGAGCCATCACGTAACCGACCACAAAACGCCGACCTAAGGGCACCTTGATCCGGCTGCCTATCTTGAGACGGGCGGAGAGCGTCTCAGGAACCTCGTAGCTCAGTGTAGTCTCGACTGGCGCGGCGACGGCAACTTGGGCAAGTGTGATGACATCCTGCTCTGCACGCATGATCGAATGCGCTTCCATGTAAGCTCCGTGACTTATGTCACAAACACAGAACGGGGCGGCAAAACCGCCCCGCTGGTGCACTGTACAGTTGAACCTTATGACAAGACCACGTCAGCAACCTCCTGTCCGAATTCGCGACATTTCGTGATATCGTCTTCAGAAGGGCGGAAGCGGAACGACAAACTTGCCACCGGGAGCTTAAAACGGAGACCTTTGAGTCGTTCTTCAATCATCTTGACGGCCTCACCACTCCAGCCAAAAGAACCGAATACAGCCGCAACTTTTGCCTTAGGTGTGACCAGCGAAAAAAGCGAGAGCGCGTGCCAGACCTGCGGCGGGGCATCGCGGTTGATGGTCGGCGAACCCACAAACACGACATCGGCCAGTTCCAGCTCATCGCGCAAATCGCTGTCGCGCATTTCACACAGGCGTAACTCGACCACCTCAAAGCCTTTCTGTTGAAGGCTTTCGCTGATAATGCGTGCCATCTCTCGGGTGTTGCCATGAGACGAGAGGGTCAACAAGAGTGCCCGGGGGGCAACATTATCAGGGGGAGGCGCCGACCAACGGCGGTAAGAGTCAACCACCGCCAAAGGATCGCGCCGATGAATCGGCCCATGAGAGGGACAGATCATTTTCAAATCCAACACCTCGACTTTTTGCACTGCATCCCGAACCTTTTCTTTGAACGGCCGCATGATACAGTCGAAATAGAAGTGAAAATCTTTCGAGAAGTCAGGGATTTCATCGTCAAAAAGCTTCTTTGAGCAGTAGTGGGCGCCAAACGCATCACAGGGGAACAGCACGGCATCTTCGACCAAATATGTGAAGATAGTATCGGGCCAGTGCAGGTAAGGTGCCGAAATGAAACGCAACGTCCGACCGCCAAGGTCGACTTCATCGCCATCATTGACCGTATTGAGATTAAACGGTTTGTTTAATAACTGGCTCAGAAAATTCCCTGCCGGCTTGGAGCAGAATACGGGCAAATCGGGACGCTTCTCGAGCAAGTGAATCAGCGCTCCCGAATGGTCCGGCTCGGTGTGGTTGACGACGACCAAGTCAATTTGGTCAAAGCCAACCAAACGTTCGAGTTTTTCCAAGAATTCTTCTGTAAAAGGGCTTTTAACGGTATCGATCAGCGCGGTCTTATCTTGCCCGCGAACAATGTAGGAATTGTAAGTCGTTCCGTTATGGGTTGGAAACAATTCATCAAAAATCTTCAGGTCAGCATGTTTGACGCCTACCCAATAAAGATCACGTAAAATCTCCTGTGGTTGATCCATGTTTGGTCTTGTCCTTTCTTTACAATAGTAAACCGCATATAATGACTTTTAACAATGTTAATCTTTATAACGATAATACATTGTTTAGGGTTCAGGCAACCGGGGTCAGTTCTTTTTCAGAGAAATTCTCGATGAGACCAGCTCAACAAAACCCAAGAGTCACACGCCGACGTTTTTTGGGCCTGGGCATGGCCGGTTTGGTTTCAACACTGGCCGCTGATTGCTTATGGTTCGAACCTCAAGCCTTGGAGTTGACTCAACTCCAGCTGCCAAGTGGCTTTGCCGGGGCACCAGTTCGGATATTGCAAATCAGCGATTTGCATTTGAGTACATTCAACGGCTACCTCGCCAAGGTGGCTGAGCAAGCCACTGGTTTAAGACCGGACATTATTGTTTTAACTGGAGACTACCTCGAGGAACAACGCAATATTCGCGGCGTTCTGGATTTTTTTCGACAGTTAAAAGCTCAATACGGCATTTACGCGGTCCAAGGCAATTGGGAATATTGGTCCCGCTTGGAAGGAGAAAATTTGCGCCGCCATTTTGCTCGGGCCGGCGTTCAATTGCTGATCAACGAACGGGTCGACGTGCGCATTGGCGCACATCATTTATCGATACTCGGGCTTGATTACCCTTCTGGCAGCGATCATTTAAAAACACTTATGCAGTTGAGTGTGCCAGACCGATTTAACTTACTCCTCTCGCACGTTCCGGCATTTTCACACCAGTACTTGGAAGCGCACATCGGCCTTGTGCTTTGTGGCCACACTCACGGTGGCCAAGTTCGACTCCCTTGGGTGCCACCCTTCTATCTGCCTCGTTATGCCGGGCGCTTTGTTTCTGGCTTGTATCACGTCAGTGCCCACCATACGCCGCTTTACGTCAACAGAGGGGTTGGAACCAGCGTACTTCCGATCCGCTTTCTTTGCCGCCCGGAACTCACCCTGTTCACGTTAGGAGAACCTGCTGCTCAAACCTGACCTCCGGCCATGAGGGCTTGCAACTGGCGCAATTCGATCACCAGTTGCGCAAACCCTTCACCGGTCAAACTTTGTGCGCCATCGCAAAGCGCCTTGTCTGGATCAGGATGAACTTCAACCATGATACCGTGAGCACCCACCACATACGCTGCCTTTGCCATTGGTGCCACGAGACTGCGTCGTCCGGTCGCATGACTCGGATCAACAACGATTGGCAGATGACTCATTTCTCGGATTAACGGCACGACGCTCAAGTCAAGGGTGTTACGGGTGGTACGCTCAAAGGTGCGAATCCCTCGTTCGCAGAGAATCACGTTCGGGTTTCCCTCGGCAAGAATATATTCTGCCGCGGACAGGAATTCTTCGATCGTCGCGCTCATGCCACGTTTCAACAACACAGGATGTTTGGTTTTGCCAACCTCTTTGAGCAAGTCGAAGTTTTGCATGTTGCGGGCACCAATTTGCAGTACATCAGCGTACTGACAGACAGCGTCAAGCTGTTCGATCCTCATCACTTCAGTGATGACCGGCAAATCAACCCTCTGTCCCGCTTGCCGCAGCAGCTTCAGCCCCTCGACTCCGAGACCTTGGAAGCTATGGGGTCCGGTTCTTGGCTTGAAGGCACCGCCACGCAGTATTTGTGCCCCTGCGGCCTTGACCAAATCGGCAGCCTTCAGGATCTGTTGTTCACTTTCAACCGAACAGGGTCCGGCAATGATCACAGGCAAATGCTGGTCGCCAAACATCACTCCGGCGACATTGACAACGGTCGTCTGCGGATGGAAGTCGCGGGAGACCAGCTTGTAAGGTTTGCTGACGTGGATGACCTCACGGACACCGGGGAGGTCGCGGAGGGCCGTGTCATCGACATAGCCTTGATTGCCCAGCACACCGATCGCAGTCCGTTCACTTCCCGGGATAGGTTGTGCCTGTAAACCCATGGCTCCTATCGCCTCCGAAACCGCCTTGATCTGCTCATTCGAAGCGTTGTGGTGCATGACAATGAGCATGACTCGTTCTCCTTCCGAAAGGGTCGTTTAGGCCGTCCTGTTGTTCAGGCTTTTAAGATTACCTTTGGCTTCAGACAATGACAAGTTTTTACTACAACTCCTGACTTGGCTGTGACTCATTTTTTCGCTATCCTAAAAGCCATGCCAATGCTGGCTCCAAATTCCTTAATTATAAGGTTCAACCATGAAATATTTTAAAACGGCCCACAGAACCCTCGTCCTGGGGCTGGGCTTATTGGCCATGGCCAAAGGTGCGTGGAGCGCAGATGATGCAGGTGAAATCCGGGCCCGCAAATTAATCAACGCCCAGGGCTGCAAAGCCTGTCACGTCGTGGATGGCGTCGGAGGCTCTCTGGGCCCCAACCTCGATCTCATTCAACCTCGGCTGACTCCCGACGAAACGGAACATAAGCTCGTCAATCACCAAAGACAGCACGCTGACAGCAGGGTTCCTGACTTCAGTCACCTCAGCGGTGACGAGATCACCATTCTCATCAAATTTCTGCACCGTCCCTCCCCACCCTGAGCAACTTGTCTCCCAACAGATAGCATGCTAGAGTTCGCCAATCGATTTTGTAGAGGATCAAACAGATGACCCAGAGAACGATCTCCATTGAGTCACCTTATTTCCTGCGCGTTGAAACACTTGAAGGTGGTCTTGACCTCCCGGCGGTCTTTGGCAACAACAACCCCTTGGCGTTGGAAATTGGCTGCGGTACCGGCCATTTCATTTTGGAGCGCGCCACTCAACAGCCAGAAACCAACTTCCTCGCCATAGACATCTACAACAAAGGGTGCTGGAAAACTTGTAAAAAACTGGATGCCAAGCCCCTTTCTAACGTTCGTGTGATGCGCATCGAAGCGCGTTATCTACTCAGCGAAGGTTTGGCGCCGGACATGTTGGCGGCCATATATATCAACTGCCCTGACCCCTGGCCTAAGAAAAGGCACCGCCAGCGACGATTGGTGAATCGTTCTTTTTTGCAAACCCTCTGGCATTATTTACAACCTGACGGTGATTTCTATTTCAGTACTGATTTTTATGATTATGCGGTGGAGGTCGCCGAGATCATGGCGCGGCTTTCCGGCTACAAAAACCAGTTGGCCAATACATTTGCGCATGAATTGCCCGGTTATCCCCTCTCGAAGTATATGCAGCGCTTCCAGCAAATCGGCAAGCCACTGTACTTCATCCATCAGCGACGCGACCCGGAGTTGCCTCGCCGGACGTTGCCGTTTCCAAAGTTTCAACGCGGTTTTCGTGTGCGATGGCCAAAATCGGAACATGGCTAACTATCTGACAACAGACCTCCCTGGCATCGGCGGTGAAATTCGCAAGCGCATTGACGACTTTTTCGTCGAAGAGATCCCTCTTTACCAGCCCTGCGGGTCGGGAGATCATCTCTACCTCACCATTGAAAAACGGAATTTAACCACGTTCGGCCTGCTGGACAAAATTGCCAGACAGCTTGGCTGTTCAGCGCGTGACATCGGCTATGCCGGACTGAAAGACGCCCGGGCCGTGACGAGGCAGACCATCTCCCTTCCGATCAAGAACGCTTCGAACGTTGAACAACTTGACATCCCGGGCGTGAAAGTGCTGGCCGTCAGTCAGCACAAGAACAAATTAAGACCGGGCCATCTGGCAGGCAACCGTTTCCGGATTCGCATCTCGCACCCCGTCCCGGAGGCCCTCAACCGTTCAAGAGCCATTCTCGAGGCCCTCAAATGCTTTGGCGTACCAAATCGTTTCGGTGAGCAACGTTACGGCGTTCTCAACAACTCAGATCGCATTGGCCGAGCGATCCTTATTGGCGATTATGTGTCTGCAATGAATGAGATCATCGGTTGTCCTGAAAAAATCACCGACCCGCGCTGGCAAGCCAGCGCAGCTGCGTTTCGTGCTGCCGACCTTGATTCGGCTCTGGACTTGCTGCCGGGACACTGCCAAAACGAACGACGATTGCTGACGGTTCTCAAAGAGTCTGGTAGCCCTGGGCAGGCCGTCTTGGCGATGCCCCGCAAGCTGTTGAGATTATATCTTTCCGCTTACCAATCGAGGCTTTTCGACTATTTGGTTGATACGCGACTCTCATCGATCGGGGAGCTCTGGCTTGGCGATTTGGCCTATGTCCATCACAGCGGGGCTTGTTTTGCTGTGTGCAATCCCACTGCAGAACAAGCACGGGCCGACAAGCTTGAGATCAGTCCAAGCGCGCCATTGTTCGGACATAAAGTCCGAATCGCCGGGGGAGAGGCGGGCGTGGCTGAGTTACAGCTCTTGGAAACGGAAGGTCTGATACTCAAAAATTTCCGGCTGCCGAAAGGACTTACCATGGAGGGAGAAAGA
>JAFDBS010000026.1 GCA_019313185.1 Deltaproteobacteria bacterium
AACTAAACACTAGCGAGCCAAAGCCTATAGCCAGAGATAAAGGGGAAAGTAACTCGCCGTCTGGTGTGCCAATTAGGGCTACTGCTCCATACATGCACACAAACAGGCCAACGACGAGTAGAATAAGACTACCTAGAGTTTTCATAGCCGTTACAAATTAAGTAGGTTCTGACGAACTCCCAAAACTTTTTCAGTAAACTACTACTGGCACACTGATAATTAAGAGAAATCCTCTCACATTGTTTTGGTCCGGTCAAACTTACAGAAACGCACAGTTCTTACTGACCCTGCAATCCAGGAAGGCTACAAGTCATTCGATACATTTTCATGACAACTCAAGCTATGAAAGGAGATCGTCATGGGAATGAAAGTTGGCTATGCGCGGGTAAGCACTTCTGGACAAAATCTGGATCTTCAACTGGATCGACTGGCTGATTGTGACCGTATCTATCGGGAAAAGGCCTCTGCTGCATCAGCTAAAAACAGGCCGGAGTTGAAAAATGCTCTCGACTTCGTCAGAGAAGAAGACATCTTTATGGTCACCAAACTGGACCGTCTGGCCCGATTGGTTGTGGATCTATCCAACATTGTCCAGCGACTGGAGGAAAAGAAGGTTGACCTGGTTGTTCTCGATCAGGGAATCGACACGACGACCATTTATGGGAAGTTGCAATTCAATATCCTTGCGGCCATCGGCGAATTTGAGCGGGGCTTGATCAAAGAGCGTTCACGGGAAGGTCGAGACAAAGCAAAAGCGAGAGGCGTGAAGTTCGGTGCCAGACCAAAACTGACGACTGATGAAATTCAGACATTGGTTCAGGATTTCAACAGTCCTGGTTTAAGCAAGCGTGATCTGGCAGAACTTTATGGGATCAGCATCTCTTCTGTCTATCGATTGTATGGTGAACATAGCATTGCTGTTTCGGCCTAAATCAAAGGCCACCTGATACGACTCAGGTGGCCATCTTTACAGGGATTAAAGACCTTCCTAAAAGTGTCGGTCAATAATAAGCCGTTTTTCCTCTCACAAGCCGTGATTTATAATACGGACCGACTAAAAACGTTTGATCAAATTGACATTAAAGAAATGAATGTAGTTGGCCGAGTAATCTCCTACAATTGCACCTGCCAGAGCACCACGGTTTTGACTGATCTCGGCATCACCTGCATCGAGTAATTCATAGGCACAACCGATTGTCATGTCTTCGCTCAAGTCGTACTGAAGACCAGTCGCGTAACGCCACTGCCGGTCCAAAGGCATATCGGGAGTTCGGTTGCCGTCGCTGACGGGTGATTCATCGTATGCGATGCCAACCGAGACTAACCATGGATCGTTGATTTGATACTGTAATCCCAGAGCGAAATGCCAGGTATCATCAAAATTACGGTCAAGGGTCAGGTCCGTCGTCGAGGTGGATGCCAGGGATATCGCCGACTCGCCGAACGAGCTCCACTCCTGCCAGCCGATGTTCCCCATCAGGGCAAGCTTTTCCGTCATCTCGTGGTAAACGCTGAACATCACGGCTTGCGGCAGGTTCATCTTCAGGTCTAATTTGCTGCCGGTCAGGCCGATGATGTTGGCAATACCGCTCAAAGGAGCCTGAAGTCCTCTCAATTTTGCCGTATCTTTGTACTTGAATTCGATCTCAGATCGATAGGTCAGGCCGACACGTGATCTGTCATCATGTTCGTAGAGAATACCGAGGTTATAGCCATATCCCCAGTCATCATCTTCTAGCTTGAGTTGCCCATCGGCCTGGTTCGGCCCGAGATTACGAATTGCTGTTTTCTGGCTGAGACTGGAATTGACTACACTAAAACCTGCGCCGACAGACCAATGGTCATTGAGCCGATAGCCGACTCCCGGGTTAACGCCAACGGTCAGGAACTCGGCCTCCTGGACATAATAACGTCCGGCCCAGCTCTTGCCGTAGTCAAGTCCCAGTCCGAAAAAGGAGCCAAGGCTAACCCCCAAACTTAATTCATCAGACATTTTGTGGACATATGAAAATGAAGCCGCGGGCACCCAACCACCGGCATTGTCACCATCGTCACCCTCGAATTCGGCGAAATCGGTATCGAATTTTGTGTCGACATACAGCATCTGGAAACCGGCCAGCAACTGGGAGCGATCAAGTCGGGCCATCCCGGCCGGGTTGACCGAGGCGGTTGATGCATCAGATGACAAGGCAACACGACCGGCAGCCGCCGTTCCCATATCCGGGGTGGCCTGTTCATAGAGCCAGAGACCGGCAGCCTGAGCAGAAAATGGAGCCAGACATATTCCTAGGGTTAAGAGGAGTAAAGAGCGAAGACTATTCATGGTCGGAGCTTCCACGATGAGATGGAAAATACTTGGCGGACGAGATATCGCTCGTCCGCCATATTGGTTCACTTATGAGTAATTATCAGTCAGTAATTGCATTGATTGCAGGTGGCTCTTGTGCAAAAGGATTCTTTTCTGGAGTCAGGTCCTTGGGTGCAGTGCCCGGCAGAATCTCAAAGCCGATATCGAACTGGACCAACATGCCTTTCAGTTGATCGATCAATTTTCTGTCTCCAACCAGTTTGGCTTTGCCAGACTTGATCTGGTCATCCATACTGATCGCCCCCATCATGGTTTGTTCCAGATCGTCCCGATCGATGGTGACCGTCAGATCCGCATCGTCGGCCTGAAATCCTTCGATGTTGGTCAATGTGGCGTTACTCAGTTCGACCACAAATTTCTCGCCATTGTCAGGGGTCACCAAGTTAATGGTGAATTCGGTGCCATCGGCCTTCTTGCTGTCGAGACGGATGCCAAGAAAATCAAGCCACAATTCTGTGGTCATGGCACTGATCATGTCGGGGCCACTGGTTTTGGGAGAAGCCCCCGCGGGAATACCGTTACGCAGCTCGTAAGCCCCCGCCAGGAAGCTGTTGCGCACACTCGGGCTCTCCTGCTGATAACCAATCTGCTCGTAGACGTCTGCCAGGAGGTCTTTGGCCACCTGGTTGTCCGGTTCGGCGAAGATCAACTTGTTGAGGATTTCCATGGCATGGCGATATTTGCCCTCGGCATACAGTTCTTGCCCCTTCTTTATGATCGGCTCGGCACCGCCCATCATCTCGACGTAAAGAGGTGCCGAATCTTTGGGCGAGAGTGGAATCAGCGTTGCCGGGTTGGCATCCCAATAACCAAGGTAGCGGTTGACCACGGCACGACTGTTGTGTTCTTCGGAACCGTGGTAACTGTGAGCTGCCCATTGTTCTTGCAGGCTTTTCGGTGGCTTGTAGACGTTGTGAATTTCGTTGACTGTTACACCCTGGTTGGCCAGGTGCAGCACTTCATTGTTCAGGTTGGCATAGATGTCACGTTGGGCGCGCATCACTTCCTGGATGCGATCATTGCCCCAGCGCGGCCAGCTGTGCGAGGCAAACATGACTTCAGCTTCTTTGCCGAAGTGGTAAAGAGCTGCGTTGATCCCTTTCGACCATTTGAGTGCATCACGGACGAGAGCCCCGCGCAAAGTATAAATGTTATGCACGGTGCCGGTGATGTTCTCAGCAGCCCAGAATGCTTTCCATTCCGGGAAGTATGTGTTCATCTCGGCCGGCGCTTCAGTCCCAGGCGTGTTCTGGAAGACCATTTTGACGCCGTCCACGGTCATTTCTTCAAAATCATCCTCGACAATGACGGTTGGCGGAATCAGGCCAAGGTTCCCCGCTGCCGTATTCTTGCCGATCGACTGATCGACATGCCCGAACGGGCTGCGCGGGAGAAGAACACCGTACTGGTAAAACAGGCGCCGGGTCATCGCGTTGCCGGCATAAACATTCTCAGACACGGCGTGATCCATGAACCCGACCGGTGCAATCACCGGCACCTTGCCGCTGCGCACATCCGCTTCGTCGACAACACCACGCACGCCACCAAAGTGGTCAGCATGGGAGTGAGAATAGACCACTGCGGTGACCGGTCGCTCACCAAGCTGCTCGTTGATGAACTTGAGTGCAGCGGCGGCGGTTTCCTTGGCGGTCAGCGGATCGAAGATGATCCAGCCCTTATCGCCCTTGATAAAGGTGATATTAGCGAGATCATACCCCCGGATTTGATAGATCTTGTCCGGCATGACCTCATACAAGCCATAGGCCATGTTGAGTACAGCTTGGCGTTGCAAGGAAGGATGAATGGATTCGTATTCCTTGTCTGTGAGGAGGAACTCATAACTGCCCATATCCCAGGCGACGTGCCCGGCTTCGGCCATGATCTGTTTGTAGTCGGGAGCGGCAATGAATCCTTTTTGGGCTTCTTCAAAATCGCGCTTGTCCTCAAACGGCAGGGATTTGCGGAGTCCGTTTTGTAGTTTTATGGTGAATTCTGAAGGCATCTTGCCTTTCGGATCGAAATGCTTACTTGGATCGGCTTTGACAATCTTACCGCCGCCTGCAGCGAAAGAGATGCTGGACAGAAGCAAGACAATCACAAAGGACATAATTGATTTATATATTGAATTTGAGGGCATTTTTATCTCCTTAGATATTTATTGTGTGACCTTATCAGATAATAAATATATTTCAAGATATATGACTAATTTTATCAACTTTTATGCTGTTCAGTTTGCCTTCGTTAGATTACTAGAAACAAATTTTCCGGTACTGGGATAAAGGATATAAAGATTCTTATAAATACTTTTATTGATTTTGAGGGTGCACTGACCGGCGGGTGTCAAGGGAGTTGTCGCTTTTTCTCGTTATGCCGCCTTGTTACAAAGCCCCTCTTCTAAAGGCCTTTTCTTCTCCGGGTTGAGCTGCACCATTTCAATGGGTTTCCAGTTGCGGATTGATCCGGTCCAACGGTTCGGGTTGCGCTGTTGTGCTTGCCTATAGACCCGTTCCCGTTTTTTCAAGATCTCACTCTCACAGCCATAATGCCGATCGTCTGGTGTGACAAATCGGATTTCACTGTGCAGATGCTCAGTATTGTACCAGCTCACAAACCCATCGACCCATCGTTGAGCGTCCTGCTCACGGGCAAACGGTTGGGACGGATAACCCGGCCGGTACTTCATGGTTCGAAACAGCGCTTCAGAGAACGGGTTGTCGTTGCTCACACCCGGTCGGCTAAACGATGGAACCACACCCAAGCGCTGTAAGGTGGCCAGCATGGTCGATCCTTTCATGGGGCCACCATTGTCAGAGTGCAGGACCAGCCCGTCTGGATTGACCCCATGATGATGGTACGCTTCGACCAGCAGCACGGCACTGTTCTGGCCACACTCTTTGCTGAACACGGTCGCCGCCATGATCTTGCGACTCCAAACATCCATGACCATGTACAGATAGAAGAACCGTCCGGCCACTGTGCTCTTCATATAGGTGATATCCCACGACCAGACCTGGCAGGGTCCGGTGGCCGTCTTCTCTTTGGGCCGCCGATGGGTCGCCGGACGGCAACGCTCCCGATGCGCAAGTTGCTGCTCCGCACGGAGAATGCGGTAGAAGGTCGACTCGGAGGCGACATAAATCCCCTCATCAGCCAGGCGCGGGACGATCTGCTTGGGTGAGATGTCCCGATACTTTGGGGCGTTGGCAATGGCCAGAACACGTGTCCGTTCCGTTGCCGTCAACTGATTGGCCAGTCGGGTCAGTGGCCCGCAACGCCGGTCGACACTCACACCCTGACCACGCCACCGCTGAATGGTCCGAGCGGTCAACGACAGAACCTGTGCCGCCGGTTCCAACCTGGCGCCTGCCGCCCTGGCTTCGTCAATCAGAGCGAGCACTTGCGGCCGCTCTAACGGTCCGTGTCGTCGTCCCCGTCCCCCCAGATCGCCTGGGCTTTTTTTTTGAGAACCAGCAAAGCAGCCGTTTCAGCCAGGGCTTTGTCCTTGCGCCGCAGTTCTTTTTCCAACTCCCGAACCCGCTTGGTCGCCGGTGCTTTCTGGCCCCCCGTCACAGCCTTCGGCTCAAGACCGGCCAGCATCTGATCCCGCCACTGTTGCAGTTGGGCTTCATGAAGACCCCGGCTGCGCAAGAACGCACCCAACTCTTCATCAGATAAAGATGCGGCTTCCATGACCGCTGCAAGCTTCTCCTGGGCACTCCAGTCTTGGGGTCGTTTCATGCCAATCGGCCTCGGTGTCGGGTTGATGGGCAATGTTTCGTCGTCAGCAGGTCGCTGCGTCAGTTTACCAGCATCACTGGCCCAGCGATAGAGGGTGGACCGGGGCACGCCAACCTCAGCCGCTAGACTCTCAACATCAGGCCGGTCCGGGGATGTCATCTTTTGAACCATCAAAGTTCGGAAAGCTTGGGAATACATGTTCGCTGTCTCCTCTGTGGTTTCAGTTAGAGGCGACAACTATCCTGATAATCATATAAAGGCACCTCCAGCACAGCAGCGAACAGTGATGTTGCTATGCTGAGACGAAGCGAACGACTTCAAAGAGGAGGTGCATTATGGAACTACATTGTGGCTTGGATCTTCACTCAAACAACACTTACGCCGGCATTATCGATCAGAGCGGAAAAAGGGTTGTACGTTCGAAACTGAAAAACAAACCTGAGCATATCGTTCAATTTCTCGATCAGTACAAAGAAGACCTTGCGCGCATCGTAGTGGAGTCCACATATAATTGGTATTGGTTGGTTGATCTGCTTATGGATGAAAAATATAAGGTTCACCTTGCCAATCCGTCGGCTATACAAAAATATTCTGGGCTCAAACATTCCGATGATATCGATGATGCATTCTGGCTGGCCGAAATGTGGCGATTGGGGATATTGCCTGAGGGCTATATCTATCCTAAGGCAGAGAGACCTATACGCGATTTGCTCCGGAAGCGAAGCCATCTCGTAAAACTCAGGACCTCACTGATTACAAGCTTGCAGAATATTATTTCCAGAAATTGCGGAATCAAACTGAGTGCCACAGACATCAAGGCCATTCAAGAAGACCGAGTTGCTCCCTTTCTGGGCGATCAAGAAGAGTTAGCTCTCGCTGGAGCTATTAGTAAAGACACGATTGATTTTTTAGGAAGCAAGATCCGATACATCGAGACTGAAGTAAAAAATCGTATTCGATTGAAGCAACCCTATACGTTGCTTCGCTCTATCCCTGGTGTGGGGAATGTCCTGGCTCTTACCATTATGTTGGAAACGGGACCAATTAGCCGGTTCTCGAAGGTCGGCGACTACGTTTCCTATTGCAGAAAGGTACCCAGTCTCTGGACGAGTAACGGAAAAAAGAAGGGCAAGGGCAACTCAAAGTGCGGCAATCGATATCTAGCCTGGGCGTTTTCTGAAGCCTCAGAACTTTCTCGGCGGACTGACGCAAATGCAAGGGCCTATTACAACCGAAAACGACAGAAAACAAACTTGATGGTTGCTCATGCTGCCCTGGCACACAAGCTAGCCAGAGCAGCGTATTACATTATGAGAGACCAGGTTTCCTATATGCCTGAAAAGTTATTTCGATGATGAATGGGATGGAACGGTGACCCAGCCCCTGTGTTGGCCTTAACCCCTTATTCTGATTGGAATCCGTTCCATCCCTCATAAATTTTGTCATCAGCATTTTTGCTGCCCATGTCGTGAGCCTCAAGTGGCTGGTTGATAACCACTAGTTCTGAAATCAAGCAATTGGACGCGACATGGAACCGAAGGTTTTCTGGCCCGCCTGGTGGCGGGAAGGGTCAATCCAGGAAGATGATTGGAAAAGACCTTAATCCTGATGGGTGACTGGCGCAGCAAGGCTGACGCTTCAACACTTTGAAAACTTCGGCAATGGTATTGATGCGGGTGGTTACATTTCAACCAAACCAGAGAGAATCACCTTTCTCTTGTATGGGTAATTTTGCCTCTTGACCCGGTGCCTTTAAATGGGTGACACAGGGGGTCTATAAGAATGAGACAACTTAACTAATACCGATAAATTGGTTCATCTTAAATTTAATACTACATTAGCTTCTCGAATTATCTAAGGAATTATAAAACTCCATCG
>JAFDBS010000027.1 GCA_019313185.1 Deltaproteobacteria bacterium
GATGTCCAGGCCGAGACATCGACCTACACCAAGCCAGAGGAGGTCGAGGACTTTGTGCGGAAGACCGGTGTCGACTCACTGGCCATCTCGATCGGCACAAGCCATGGGGCCTATAAATTCAAGCTCAAGGAAGGCGAATCGGTTCCAGCCTTGCGGTTCGATATCCTCGAGGAGATCGAACGGCGCATCCCCGGTTTTCCGATCGTTCTGCACGGGGCGTCGAGTGTGGTCCAGGATTATGTGGCCTTGATCAACCAACACGGTGGCAAGATGGAAGGCGCGGTCGGCGTGCCCGAAGATCAATTGCGCCGTGCGGCCAAGAGCGCTGTCTGTAAAATCAACATCGATTCCGATGGCCGTCTGGTGGTCACCGCGAAAGTTCGAGAGTATCTGGCCAAGCACCCCGAAGAATTTGACCCGCGCAAGTACCTTGGCGCGGCCAGGAAAGAATTGATCGCCTTGCTCAAACATAAAAATGAGGCTGTTCTTGGCAGCGCTGGACAAGGCTAAACACAGGTTGTTTCGGGTTGAGATAGGTATCATTGCGGGGAGCCAGTTGCATTCAATAGCATGTTATCTGGCTCGCCTTGTCTTTATCGATGGAAAGCCGGCCCAAGTTCGTAACATATCTCACTCCAAAGATGTTACTCCTTTGCGCAATACTTGCCGTTTGCCGCTTTTTGCCAGACCTTCGACCCTATGAAAACGATTAAGATCGTCTCTTTAATATTCTTTCTGCTGGCGATCAACGCGCTCTATTACCAAGACATCCTGACATTCGATTTTCTTTTTCTTGACGATCAAGGCAATCTTCTTACCAACCCCTATTTTAACCAAGATTTTTGGAGCTTCTTTTCTTGGTCGTTCACTGCGACCTACAAAGCCAACTGGTACCCTTTGACTTGGTTGTCATGGAAGCTCGACTCGCTTTGGAACGGTCCGGATCCGTTCTATTTCCACCTCACTAACCTTCTGCTGCATGGGGTGAATGGCTGTCTCGTGTTTCTGCTGGCTTATACGTTTGTTAAAAGGACACAAACAGTCCAATTGGCGGTCTTGACGGGATTCATGTTGTCCTTGATCTTCATCGTTCACCCTGCACACATCGAATCGGTCGCCTGGGTAACCGAAAGAAAAGATGTCCTCTACGCGGCATGGTATCTTCTCGGTGCTTACACCTACCTCAGGTTTTGCCTCAGGCAGGAGACTCTCCCGGATTATGACCGGCGCGCAACAGCCTGGTATGGATTGACGATTCTGACATTTGCCTGCTCGATGATGAGCAAGCCGATGGCCATATCGTTCCCATTGGTTCTGCTCGCCACGGACTACTATTTCGGCCGTTTTGCCGGAACCAAGTCTTCGGTCATCACGGTCTTGTGCGAAAAAGCACCGTTTTTTCTCATTGCACTGGGTTCGGCGGTCATGACGATCAATGCCCAGGGTTCGCGACTGACAGAGTCTGACCTCGGTTATTTTGTCCGGCTCGTTTATGCCGCCAAAGCCTTGATCCTGTACTTTGCGTCTTCACTTGTGCCTTGGGACGTCCAGCCGTTCTACTTTGTAGATGACACCTTCGACCCGTGGGACGTTGTTTATCTGCTTGCTGTGGTCGGTTTTTTGGTCGTGTTCTGCGTTCGGAAAGTCTATCGTCATAAGCCGATAACGTGTCTGCTGTTTCTGTTTGTCATCAACCTTGCCCCGGTCCTTGGTCTCGTTCAGATGGGCTATCAACTCAGGGCCGATCGGTATATTTACATTGCGCAAGTTATTGCAACGGCAATGGCGGCCTACCTGATCTACCAGGGTTTGTGTCGCCTGAAACAACGCCTCACCCTGGGCCGCTGGGCCATGACGGTGATGTTGCTGGCATATTTGGCCTTTTTGTCCACGTCGTTTTTTGCCTATCTACCGGTCTGGAAGAATTCCGATACACTGACCCGGGCCATCTATGAAGACCATGAGACCAATTTTCTGGCCAATTTTTGGCGCGCAAAAATCTTGTTGGGGCAAGCGCAGTTCGAATCAGCACGGCCCCTCCTGGACGAATGTATCCGACAGTTCCTTGGGGAGACACAACATCTGAATATCCATGGCCTTTACCGGGTGTTTTTGCCTGAGGTGTATTTTTTAAGGGGGATGGTGAGCTACGAATTGCGTCAGTTTGCCGAGGCGATCAGCTATTTCGAAGAGAGCTTAACCAGTCAAGGTTTGGGCTCAGACAACCGCAAATTTGCATTTTATTACATGGCTTACAGCCATCGAGAACTTGGTGACCGTGAGAGCTACTTGCGTTACAAAACGATTTATGAACAATTCGAGTGATGACATCGGTTCACAGTGATCGGTTGGCTTCCATACAATACAACCACATCGATTGTTTCGGGGATTAAACAGTGACAGCAGCAAGGTTGGCAAAAATAAAAGACATCTCACCGAGAACGCTGGACCTCTCGTTGATACTTGTGTTGACAGCACTCTCATTCTTTCCTGCACTTTTGAACGAGTTTGTCTGGGATGACTTTATTTATGTCGTGCCCAATCAAGTTTATCAATCGTTTGATTTGAAGGGGATTTTTTTCGGACTTGGCAATTCGGTCGAGTATCTTCACATCAAGGACTTAACGCTCGCCATTGATATGGCCATTTGGGGCCAGCACCCGTTTGGCTTTCATTTGACCAACCTTGCGATCTATCTGATCACTTTGGTTGTCATGTACAACCTCGTCAGAAATCTGGCGAATTGCTTTGCAATGACCGGTTCAAGGGGGTTGGCCTTCTGGGTCACAATCATTTTCGCTATCCATCCGCTTCAGTCAGAAATTGTCAATTTTATAACAGCGCGCAACACTCTCCTCTCAGGCCTCTTTCTGTTTTCCTCGTTGGGCCTATTGCTGACTGGCCTGCAGAAAAACGACGCTTTCCGAATTGGTGGGTCTTTTTTACTTTATCTTTTGGCGGTCTTCTCAAAGGCCATAGCAGTTTTTTTTCCGGTTTTTCTGGTGTTCTTTCTTTGGGTTCTTCCGGTTCGCAAGTCATCTGCACGCCTAAAGATTTTTTCTTTTGTTGGACATGCGTTGATCACGTTGCTCGCGGTGATGGTTCATATATCCGTTGCTTCTTCATCCGGAGTGATGAAGGAGACACTTATTTCGTTTGGCAGCGCGCAGTGGGAGTATCCTCTTGTCAAAGCGGTCAAGATCATCTTTTTCTATCTGCATAAGTTCTTTCTGCCTTATCCCTTATCTGTTGATTATCAAATGGCAACAGGTGCTGACCATCCATTGCTTCTGTTGTCATGTTTTGGATTGTTGGCGATTGCCTTGGTCTTGATAACCGTAAAATTTGGGAAGGCCTACCCCCTTGCCAAGCTCGGCATGGTCTGGTTTTTTGCGGCGCTCCTGCCGGTATTGAATTTTTTTCCAACAGTCCCTGTGGTGGCTGACCGCTATACCTATTTCAGCATATTTGGTCTTGCCTTGGTCGTGGTCAGTGTGTTGAGCGTTGCCCTGTCCGGCAGGAAAATTATCTTTGCCCTTGGCCTGGCAATCATCTTTCTCTGGTCTGGAATGAGTTTTTCGCGAAGCCTGGATTGGAAAAACGATCTTACCCTTTGGTCGGCAGCTATTCAAGCAAACCCTGCTTCGACAAGAGTTAATTTGGCCGAAGCGCTGTGGAGAGAAGGTCGCTATGAAGACGCTCTGGAACAGCTTCGGCTCGAAAAGGAAAACAATGGGATGCTGCTCCATCGCTATAATTTTTACAAGGGGCTATACAAGCTCAATCAAGGGGCCCTGGATGACGCCATCGCTGCATTTCAGCAGGCTTTGCTTGACGGAGGCAGCTCATACAAGGAAGTTCATCTGAACCTCGCAAAAGCCTATGAACAGACAGGCAACCAACTCGGTGCCTTGGAACATTTCTTACAGGTTTTAGAAGTCAAGGGAGGTTCTGACGCTTTCGGGACATTGAGCAAACAGGCAACAGCGGGAATCGAGCGCATCTGGTCCTATTTTGAGCCCAGGCGCCGTGCTCTCGAGCAGGCCGCTTTGTCCAATCCAAGAGATTTTGAGCGGCAATTCCAATACGCAACATTTCTGCATGCATTAGGTCAGTACACCGCGGCAGACGAGTATTACCTGAAAGCCATCAACCTGAATCCGTCTCGATGGGAAACACATTTCAACATGGGGCTAATCCTTGAAAAGCAGGGGCGCTTTGCCGATGCGATTGAAGCCTTTCAGAAAGCCTATGATTTGAACCCTCAAAACCTCAGTGCCCTCAATCACATCGGCAAATGTTTTGTCAAGTTGGAGAACTATCCAAAAGCAGAGAAGTTTTATCTGCAGGCCATTGAAACCAACCCAAACTTCTTCTTTGCCACGTTCAATCTTGCGAAAGTTTATTTTGCCACTGGCAATAAAACCAAGGCGCAAGAGTATTTTTTAAAAGCACAAGAACTGTGCCAGCAAAATCCGGAATACTGCAGCAGCGTTGAACGTTTTTTAGGAAAACTTGCTTCGCATTAAACGTTTGTTTTGGCGGGAACGCTCCCAAAGAGACAGCTTTTGGCCTCAATCGCCAGGCCGATGATTTGTCCGCTGTTTGTTATTATGCTCAGAGCAATTAAATCATCAGATGGATTTTCGATAAGACAGTCAAAAAAATCAGGCCTGGCAAACCCTCTTAAGTGAGGTCAACCTTCTATGGTTGTAAGGATCGATCGGTGGGTCCTTTCCTTCGTGTTTAAGAACTCAGATCATCTGCATTGTCGAACGCGCTGAATAGGTTTGATTACGCGTCTTCAAAAACGCTCCGGACGAATTTGAGATGCTTTAAGAGCCGTGCGGTGATGGACTGCGGCCTGTAGCAGACGAAGTGTGAATTGCCTCTGGATCAGCAAGCTGAGATGGTGCCGAGTCGAGCCTCAGGCCATCTTGCCCACTGAGAGGGGAGTCCTGACGAATTTCAAATCAGGCATGGTTTGGGTCTGCAGCTTACTCGTGAGGGGTGTCTGGAAGTTCCTTGAATACAATATCGAGAGTGACGGTTTCCTCGCCGCGCTTAACGTCAAGATCCGTGGCGTCGCCCAGTTGATGCCGAGTCACTTCATAAATCAAGTCGAAACTGTCTTCGATGGCCACACCACCGAGGGCCGTGATGA
>JAFDBS010000028.1 GCA_019313185.1 Deltaproteobacteria bacterium
AAAATTCTAGACAACGGTCAAAACACGTCTAGCGTTGAATAGTTGATCTCCTTGGGAGCTAGATGATAAGGCCACTCAAAAACTCACCCGTCTCCGAATTTTCGGTCAAGTTGAAATATATCGATGGTCTTGCCCGTCAATCAACCGCTTGTTTCCGTGCAAAGCGCGATGTCACATCATTTAAGCATGAAGAGCTTGATTAATCTTTACCTGTACGTGTATTATTTACAATGTGCATAGTTGAGTGAATAAATAGTCATTGCTAGATAATTTGATTTGCCTAGAAAGCATTTATGTTTACTTATTGCATATGCTCTCTAGCAGTAATTGATGTGTAGCCAGCAATCAAAGGATGTTTAAATGAGAAAAATTTTTTTGATGCTCGCCATTATGCTTGCCCCACTGTTAATTGCTGGATGTGGAGAGGAGAAATACGGGAGCGGGGTAGATCCTAACGCACCCAGTGTAAAAGTGAAGGACGTATTTCTAAAAAAGGATCTTCTTGGGCAGAAAGTAACACTTGAGGGTGAGATCGTATCACAATGCCAATCAAATGGATGCTGGTTCTTTCTAAGGGACGATACCGGCCAAATTTACATTGACTTGTCCACGAACAACTTTAGTCTTCCCTCTATGCCTAACAAACATGTTGTGGCCAGTGGAACCGTGGTAACGTCAAAAAAGAATATCCTCCTTGTAGCGACCGGAGTCGAAGTGAAATGAGTGGCTATCTCAAACTTGCAGTTAAGAACCTGTTGCGCCACAGCACACGAAGCGCTCTAACCATGCTCGGCATTGCGGCTTCGGTTGGAGTGCTTTTCTCTGTTCTTTCCTTCAACCGTGGATTTAACGAGGGCCTTGCGCAAGAACTCGAGCGGACTGGCCTGCACTTTATGGTCGTTCCTTCAGGATGCGCTCATGAAGTTGCGTCCCTGGTCCTGCATGGTGCTGTGATACCTAAATTTCTCGACATATCCGTTATGCAAAACCTTGAAGAAACAAGCGGAATCGCCATGGCCACGCCTATCCTTGTGGCCCAAGTTCCAAACCCCGGGAAGGAGAGGATAGACCTCATTTATGGTCTGGATATGCAGGCCATATCTTCCATCAAGCCCAACTGGCAAATCGAAGGGAACATCCCCAAAGAAGAAAACGAAATTCTGCTTGGTCATGAGATAGCTGAGCATGAGGGGTTAAAACCAGGCGATGTGTTCATGGAAACCTCTGACGGCACACAACTGATTGTTGCCGGCATAGTTGGCCTGACAGGCAGTCAGGATGACGCGTTTGTCTATCTGCCTATTGGGACTGCACAGTTATTGCTTGACCAACCAGATGCTGCCACGGCAATTGGCGTCAAAGTAAAAGACCCAGAGCGCATGAGTGAAATTACAGACACCCTTACTGCAGCCGTTCCAGGCATACAAATAGTAACCATGAGCCAGGTCATGAATTCGATTTCCAACCTAGCTGCCTCAGCCCGCGCACTAAGCTTGGCAATCGTTTTGATCGCAGTTTTGATTAGTGCTGTCGGCGTCATGAATTCGATTTTAATGTCGGTCTTCGAACGCAGCCAAGAGATTGGCATGATGAGAGCCGTAGGGGCCTCCCGCCGGGACATCTTCAGAATTATTCTTGAAGAAACAACTATTTTATCTTTAGCTGGTGGTCTCTTCGGGATTTTCATAGCAACCCTTGCGTCAAAGCTTATTGAAGCTTTTGTCCGGGCCGTGATGCCTTTTGTGCCCTCTGGCAGTTTGATCAGTTTTGATCCACTTCTCGCAATCGGAAGCATATTTTTTATAATGGCTATTGGTTTGTGCGTCGGACTCTACCCTGCCTGCAAGGCGTCTAAGATTAATCCAGTCGAAGCGATAAAAGGATGATTGAACTCAGAAGAATAGAAAAAACCTACCGCCGTGGAGCTGAAGATGTTCGCGCCCTTCGCGGTATTGACCTAACTATCGACAAAAAAGAACTTATTGCCATCACTGGCCCATCAGGCGCCGGCAAAACTACGCTACTACATATCTTGGGTTGCCTTGATCAACCAACAAATGGCGAAATTTTTATCGATGGTGTTGAAGTCACTAATTTGCCCGAAGCAGAACTGGTAAAATTGCGGCGCGACAAAATTGGGTTTGTCTTTCAACAGTTCTATCTTATCCCCGGGCTGAGTGTATTCGACAATATCGCTCTACCCCTTCTGTTCAGCAAAAAACCGGCAAATCCTGACCGAATAGCCAAATTGGCTGATATGGTCGGGCTAAAACACCGCCTTGATCATGTTCCTTCACAACTCAGCGGCGGAGAAATGCAGCGGACTGCCATTGCGCGCGGACTGGTCAACGCCCCTGAGATTTTACTGGCTGATGAGCCAACAGGTAACCTTGATAGTGAGAACAGCGAAATGATTTTCGAAATTCTACGTTCTCTGAGCAATGAAGGCCTAACCGTTGCGATGATAACCCATAATCCTGACCTCGCGATTCGCGCAAAGCGTGCAGTTCATATCAAGGATGGTTTAGTACATTCCGAAAGGTAATCTGTGAAATCAATTTATTAACACAAACGCACTCAAACAGCTCTTTTACAAGGCAATCAAAAAAATTAGCTTGCCTATTATGCACACGCAGTGTTACCTTTAAGCTAAGTGAAACGTTTGTGCAGCAGTTTGCCAGACAGGATTAAATAGTTAATCAGTCGGTAAAAACCACGCAGACCTCTTTAGGCTTCGTGGTTTTTTTGTTTTACGCAGCAAGCAGGAGATGCACACCAAGCAAAGTGTTCAAGACGAGCACCAAGGAGTTCAAAATGGTAGAAGGCACAGTGAAGTGGTTCAACGACGCCAAGGGTTTTGGCTTTATCGAACAAGACAACGGCCCAGACGTTTTTGTCCATTTTTCTCAGATCCAAGGTGATGGCTTCAAAAGCCTCAATGAAGGCGACAGGGTCAGCTTTGAAGTGACTGACGGTCAAAAAGGACCCCAATCATCTAATGTCCAGAGAATCTAATCGTTCCCATTTGAGTTAACCAGAATAGCCCTGCGGATTTCGTGGGGCTATTTTTGTTCGAGATTCAATCGATTTTAAGAGTTGGATCGAGATCAAACCGTTCATCAATAGAAAGGCGAAAATATGGGGCGCAAACCAAATTATAGCTATGAAAAACGACAGAAAGAAATTGCTCGAAAAGCAAAGAAGGACGAAAAGAAGAGGAAGAAACAGGACGGAGAAGACAAACCTATCGAGGATGAAGATTGATTCATAACAAAAATATTTAAATTTTCAGTTGGCTAAATGGCCAACAAACCAGAAAGAAGCAAATTCATGTCTAATAAGCAGATGTCGGTCGGTGATCCACTTGAGTCCCGTTGCACTAAGTGTCGTAAAATCACAAATCACCTTATTGTCGCCATGACTGATGGTAAGCCAGCCAAGGTTGAGTGCAACACGTGCAAAGGGCAGCATAAATATCGGCATCCAGTTGTTCGTAAAAAAGCTGCGCCTCGACGTACCGTTGATCCTAAACTTGCCGAGCGTGAAGAATGGGAAAAATTACGTCCCAGTCTCGAGAATAAGCAAGCTATCGTTTATAGTATGACAACCGCCTTCAAGGTCGGATCTGTGATGAAGCATCCTGTCTTTGGTCTTGGTGTCGTGTTAAATTCACTTGGACTGGGTAAGGTTGAAGTCTTGTTCGAAGCCGGGAAAAAAAAGATGCGTTGCCTTTGATAAAGCCATGTGCCAACGACCCTTTTTCTCCCCTGTCTAACCGAAGCGACTCGTGGGATTTTTGTAAAACCTTGATCTACACGAGAAATTATTAAAAATTCACGTCAAGTCCAGATAGTGAGGTTATGTCTGTG
>JAFDBS010000029.1 GCA_019313185.1 Deltaproteobacteria bacterium
TGGCTGAACAAGCATATTTATTTCCTTGTCAATCAAGACGTAATCACGCAAACGACCTAAGCAGTTTTCAAACCTGTTAACCCCTTGCCAATTTCAAGAAGAGATACAATTTATCGTACCGAAAGTCGGTCGTTCTTAGTGAGATAATTCGAGCTGTTGGCCAGTTCGTAATATCTAAAGGTTTTGCGCAGGTTTCAAGGCCTCACCCAGACAATAATGTCGTGAATGCCCCAATCAACAACGATTTACTCACGGTTTTATGACCACTGCCCATGTTTAAAAAACATCAGAATGGATTCGATCGATTTTTATCTTGCCGGTCAAGAATAAAACCCTTCAAATCTGCAACTCGTGTTTTCAGAAATCAAAATATTGACGCCATGAATATGCGGATCAAGCTAAAAATCTGAATGTACAAGCCGATAAATTCCGTCAACCCCATAGCCTACTCGATAAACCTTATTTTGTCCCTTGACCACCGAAATAACTTCGTTCGACAACCCCCCTCCGCAAAAAGCACTCGGCCAGACACTTAAAGCGTAGCGACCTTCTGGGAGCTGAAGCTTCATTTTTTCACCCAAAGCCATGTCAGCGATAGCCTGAGAATCAATAAAGATTTTCGTGGTGCACAGAGCTTCAAACAATTGTCCCTCTCTGACCAAAGTTATCGTACCTGTGTTCGAATCTGCTTGGGTCAGTTGAGAAGAGAGAATTCGTTCTGGCGGGACATCTTTTGCCTGCTCTATCGGTATGTTGTTTTTTACGCAGGCGGAAAGCGCCACCGTAAGAAAGACAAATAACAACAACCGCATCAGATCCTCCAGCGCTTTGATTAGAATTAGCTTATCTAAAATAGATAAATTATTAAATATACTAAATATTACTCAAGGTTTGCTTTGTCAATTTATCGAATAATCAATCAATGGTCAATTGTTGAGAATATGCTTCATGGATAATTTCCACATGGTTGTTTGGATAATCCCAGGAGAAAGAGCACGGCACTCGTTGGTGGGGAGGACCATTGACCCAAAAATCACACATCAGGATGACAATGCCGAGCGGTTGATGTATCGAGCAAAATTATGATCAGGACAGAGTGCAATCGTCCGTCATGGAAACCGGACGTCTGTTTTGAAGTCTAGTGCGTCGCGTCAAAAAGGGAACAACCCAGAAAGAATCAAGAGGGAGAGAGGAGAACGAGGAACTCGTGAAAAAAAACGATTATCAATAAATCCTTTTTTGATCTTCCATACTGAACCCATTGGGGCCAAGTTCAGCAAGCGCGATGCAACCTTTGTCTTCTTCAAACTTCTTACGACGACAGACCTCATAGAGGTCCCCCTCACAGTAAGCTTCTTTGAGAAGTTGACGAATTTTACTGTTGTCCCGAGCCCGATAAAACTCGCAAGACTCCATATGTTCGCACATGATGTATTCTCCGAATCAAAATGTTTTTAGGGCAATTCAACCCGTCATACTTTGGCAATGCAACATGGAGGCCATAATTATTTTTTTAAAAACAAAGCTGCCAAATCCATGAACAAAGCATACGGCAGAATGCCAGTCAGTTATTGCAATTGGCTTAAATCACTATTGGATTTTTAAAGTAGCTTAGCGAAGGAGACCATTACGGATAATCAAAAGAATTGCGAATATGAAGGCCTAAGAGTCTTTTGAACGTTATATGACGACACGGATTAAAGTCTTTTCACTTGAGTCATATGATAGATTTGCTGATAAGAAACAATAAGATAGATGTGTTCAGATGACACGCATTTCTAGCAAATGTTTGTCGAATCATTCGTCTGAAAATGGACATACTGGGGAAGACAAACAATCATTCCTTTTCGTCCTCAATTGGCAATGACCCAATCAAGTCTGAATACACACCTCTCCGACTCTGGATTTGATCAACCAGCATACAATAAGCCCCTCGCATGACTCTAAAATCAAGCCATACCCTTGGAATACATGGCAACAAATTGTGGTGGGATGGAAAAAGGTTAAACTATATTTATCGAAAACTTTATGCCGCTAGTTCAACATCAAAGACTGATTTAAGGCGGATGCCGAAGTATCCTGGCTAAGGGTTTCCATGATCATCTTGGCTCACGATGGATCGATCTACAGTGACTGGGTGGCACGCTACGCCTTGCACTTCTCTGCGGTGGAAGGAGACCGCAAATTGTTGGTGCTTTACGTACAGGACGGCAAGATTTCCCCGGAAATCGTTGCTGCGCGCTTCGACCAGTTGGCAGCTGAATGTTCTGCCCTGGGAGTGGAATTCCTGGCGCAACAACTGCCGCTCGGACCGTCTGTACACCGCACCCTGCGCCAGGCCATTCCACACGATCCGGAAGCGCTGTTGATCTGCGGAACAAGACTCAAGCCACGACACCAACGTTACCTTGGTGGGAGCGTCTCTGAAAAATTGCTGCGCACGCACCAGTGTCCTGTCCTTGCCCTGCGGGTTGTGCAACCTGGATTGCTCGGTAATCCGCACGATCTGTTGTTGCCGCTCGCCGGTCATCAACACGGCTTCCAACGCATTGAGCCGATCATACGGCGCATGGCGTCACAAATCCGCTTCGTCCAAATGTGCCGGATCATGCTGATCAATCCCATGCGCCATACACAGCTATCGTCTGACCTGGAGCAGAAATTAAAACGCAAAGGTAGATTGTATCTCGAAACATTCCGCTCTGACATGGAAGCCGGCCTTGGTTCCTTGAACTTTCGTTGTGACCAGAAGGTGATCATTGCAAGCGATTGGGTTGGCGAGCTGCTGATGCAGGCCAGTCGTTTGAAAACGCAGCTGCTACTGCTCGGCCTGAGTGAACGCAGCCTTGCCTATCGGGTTTTTCACAGTGTCACCATCGAACGGATCTTGCTCCAATCACCGTGCGATGTCGGAATTTATCGATCATCATGAGCAATGCGCAGCAGATTCACAATCTTCCCTGTGAACGGGTGTTTCAACTTCTCGGCACGGGCCGTCAAGGTTTGGACAATGCCGAGGCGGCTGAACGATTGCGGGAAGTCGGCCATAACAGTATTGACGTCCGCGACCCATGGCGATTGATGCGTAACATGTTGCGCCAGTTCACTAATTTTTTCACACTCTTGCTGTTCGCATCGGCGGGCATCTGTTTTGTTGCGGACCATCTTCAACCTGATCAGAGCATGGCCGTCTTGGGCTGGGCTCTGGCCGGCGTTGCCCTGCTCAATGCTGTCTTTAGCTTTCTCCAGGAATACCGCGCCGAGAAGGCCATGGAAGCACTGCGCCAATTCCTGCCACCCAAAGTCGAAGTCATACGGGACGGGCGGACGGTCATGTTGCAAGCCGAATTGCTGGTCCCAGGGGACCTGCTCCTCCTCAGCGAGGGAGTGCGGATGCCCGCCGATGCCCGCCTGGTCATGGTGGAGGACCTTGTGGTCAACAATGCCCCTCTGACTGGTGAGGCCAATCCGGTTACTCTGACCGCTGAACCAACCGGTGGCCGACTTGTTGAAAGTCGCAACATCGCCTTTGCTGGCTGTCTGATCATGCGCGGGTCAGGACGAGCGGTAGTTTTTGCAACTGGTTTGCGTACCGAATTCGGCAAACTGGCTCACCTTTCTCAAGCCATCCACCGTGCATCGTCACCGTTGGAACAGCAGACGGCGCACATGGTCCGGGTGTTAACCGTGATTGCCGTGACATTGGGTGCTTGCTTTTTCCTTTTTGGTGTGTTTAGTGGCCGTCCGCTTTGGGTCAACTTGGTTTTTATGATGGGAATCATTGTCGCCAACGTTCCCGAAGGATTGCTACCGACTTTCACA
>JAFDBS010000030.1 GCA_019313185.1 Deltaproteobacteria bacterium
CTTTTTGAACTTCAGGATTTGCTCGATCAAGTCAACCCTCAGACAGAAGATCGAATCGTCTTTCTCGGCGATTATGTTGACCGAGGCCCGGATAGCGCAGGGGTTATCAGTTTTCTGTTGGCGTTACGCGATCTGTTTCCCCAAACGGTTTATCTTCGGGGCAACCATGAACAGATGTTTCTGGACTTTCTCTCCGGTGCTGACCCATCATTATTTTTACTCAACGGAGGCACCGAAACTCTCAACAGCTACCAAAACGAGCGCCTCTGGCCGATTCCCGAAGCGCACCGCATGTTCCTCGAAACTCTTGACTACAGTTTCGAAACCGATGATTTTATCTTCGCCCATGCCGGCCTGCGGCCTGGATTGCCGTTGTCCGAACAGTCACTGGAAGACTTGCTCTGGATCCGCCAAGACTTCTTAAAATCAGAATATGATTGGGGAAAAACTGTTGTCTTTGGCCACACCCCCTTAAAGGCCCCGTTTCAAAAGAACAACCGCATTGGTTTGGACACAGGATGTGTCTACGGCCGCGCCCTAACTTGCTGTGACGTGAAAAACGGGCAGCTGTGGCAAACTCATCTCGATGCAAAATCTTCCGGACAACGCCGTAATATATCGCCCGGTTGAGTGGTTTCGGGCAACGCCATGCAAACCAGAGCGTTCGGTTGAACCAAGTCCACTGCCTTGCCCGATGGCGTCACAACCCGGCCAACCCGAACAGGGCTCTGTCGCATTCCGGGGCCGATGATTTCCAACGTCTCACCGATGTGAAATTTGTTGCGACCTTCGACCGTCCATAGCCCTCCCTGTTGCCCAGAGACGACAACTCCGACAAAGTCGCATGGCCGACGGTAGGCGCTGTCCTCTGCGTGAACAAAGCTTTTGTCGTCATTCAGCAAAAAACCGGTTCCATACGGTCGATGACTGACGGCCTGCAGCTCTTTCAGCCACAGGGGGTCGACACTGAAACAATTTGGATCGCGCCGGTATCGATCCAAAGCATCGCGGTAGACACGTGTGACTGCCGCAACATAATAAAGGCTTTTCATGCGTCCTTCGATCTTCAAGCTGTCGACTCCCGCCTCGATTAATGCCGGCAGATGTTCAATCAAGCAAAGATCCCGGCTGTTGAAGACATAGGTACCGCGATCGTCTTCTTCAACAGGGAAATATTCACCCGGACGACTCGTTTCCTGGAGCGCGTACTGCCACCGGCACGGGTGGCTGCAGTTGCCCTGGTTGGCACTTCGGTCAGTCAAAGCCGCTGAGAGGAGACAACGTCCCGAATAAGCCATGCACATCGCGCCATGGACAAACACTTCCAGCTCTGTGGTCGTTGCCTGGCGAATTGCCCGGACGTCGTCCAAACTGAGTTCCCGGGCGAGATTCAGCCGTTTAACACCCTGGGACTGCCAAAAAAGGGCAGCAGAGGCGCTGGTTGTGTTGGCCTGGGTCGAAAGGTGAACAGCTCTGCTCGGATCAATTTCACGGACGAGGTGCAGCATCCCCGGATCAGCAACAATGTAGGCATCGTGCGGAAAAGCCCGCAATGTCGTTAACAGCTCCAGACAAGCAGTTTCTTCATAGGGCCGAAGGTAGGCATTGAAAGTCAAATAGAGGCGCTTGCCCGCCGCGTGCGCTAAATCGCAGGCTTGTTGCAACTCGGAGAGCGCAAGGTTCCCGGCATGGGCACGAAGGCTAAACCGCTCCACACCGCAATAGACGGCATCAGCGCCGTAAAGAAGTGCCGTTTTCAGTTTGTCCAAGTTCCCGGCAGGAGCAAGCAATTCAGGGATTTTCAAATCTGCCTCCGAAGTCAAACCCGATGAAAGCGACAAACGCAGATTATCATAAACTTGGCTCTGAAGGATAGCAATGGGAACTAGCACGTTTCGTGCATGGTGCTTGACAAGGGTTAATAAAGCCTATAATTTTTAGGAAATTTTCACTCTAACAACAGATTGATACAAAGAGCGTCATGAATTTAACTCCCGTTCGAACAACTTCTTTGATGATCTGCGTTGCGGTTGGACTCGTCACCGGCTGTGTGCCGCCACCGACATCACCGGATCTTCAAACACCCGGCAACCTCTCGCTGGACATGCGCCGCATTCAGGTCGACCTGAACCGCCAGGAACAGCAAATCAAGCAGTTGAACGAGCGTTTGTCTGCTGCAGAAGAGCAGCTGACCCAGCAACGGCAAGAACTGGCCGAAGTTCGAGAGGCGGCCCGTTCGGCAACCGCTGTCAGCCCTGTTCAGGCGTCAACCCCCATCAGCCAACCCACGAATCTTGGATCATCGCAGCAAGCCGGGCTTTCGCCGACCGAGATTTACCTCCAGGCTTTTGGTGACTATGCGTCGGGACGTTATCCGGAAGCAATCGCTGGTTTCGTGACCTTCCTTCAACGGTTTCCGAACAACAGCTATGCCAGCAACGCCCAATTTTGGCTCGCAGATTGCTATCTGAGCCAGCAACAATACAATGTGGCCCTTCAGCAGTTCCAGAAGCTGCTGGATGACTACCCCCGGGCACCCAAGCAGCCCGAGGCCCTTTTGAAAATCGCCTTGATCCAACAGCAACTTGGTGACTCCCAAGGAGCACAGGAGACCATCGAGTTCTTGAAAACCCAGCATCCGGACAGCGATGCGGCTCGGAAGGCAGATGATTTGATCTTGCCTTGAACACTACCCATCAAGGGGGAAGTATGAATCTCAAGCGTCTTTTCATAACAGGCATATTTTTAGGACTGCTCTGCCCCTGCGCTGCCTGGGCCCAAGAGGAGCCAGTGATCTACACGGTGAAGGAAGGCGACACGCTCTGGGGAATATCGCAGCGTTTCATCAAGGATCCTTATTACTGGCCCAACCTGTGGTCGCATAATCCGGACATTGGCAACCCGCACCTGATTTTCCCCGGGCAGACGCTCCGTATCTACGACGGGCGTATCGAAATCATCCCGGTGGAGGGCGAATCCGGGCCATCAGAGGACATTGCAACCGTCACCCCTGAGGCGGTCGAACTGGTCTCTACCTTCGGTGGCGGCCGCAGCTTCATCAGTAACGAGGAGATTGATAGCTTGGGCACCTTGGTCGATGCCGTCGATAATCGCATCCTCATCGGGGAACAGGACACCGTGTTTCTGGAGATGCACGAACTGTCGACCGTTCAGGCCGGCGACATGTACGATCTTGTGGCCCTTCGCGACAAAATCAGACACCCCGTGACGCGCAAAGAGATCGGTTATCGGATACAGCAACTCGGCCGGGTGGTCATCACCGAGGTGACGCCGTCGGTTGCCTCCGCAACGGTCGTAGATGCCATGTTGGAGATACAACGCGGGGCGAAAGTGATTCCGCTGGTCGAAACCCCGTATAAAATCCCACGGAAACGGGCAGAAAAAATCCTCGAAGGGTATATTGTCTCAGCCGACGACAGCAAGCTGGCGCTGGGCCAATGGGATGTCATCCTGATTGACATCGGCACAGAAGCCGGGCTTGAAGTCGGCAACGAACTCGACCTTTACCGGAATCGCAAAGCCTCGAATTTTGCGATACAGAGAGAAGATTTGAAGCTGCCCGACATCGATCTTGGCGATGCCATTGTGCTTGAGGTGCGGCCTCGGTTTGCCGAAGCCTTGATCACCCGGACGGGAGATCTGCCTCTTTATCGTGGTGACCAAGTTGTGACCAAAATCAAGTGAGCCGCTTCGGCCTTGCTTGCCGACCTGCTGGCTGGGCGATGCCGCGCTTCCAGAGAGCGCACGCCGTTCGGACGCAAGCTTGCCTTCAGCTTGGCTCTTCAGCAAAGTGGGTTGACACCTCCAAAGCTTTCCGATATTTTACGCACCGAGAGAATCAGGGGTATCGATTGATTGTGCACGACAACCTCATGGACGCTGATCGAAGGTTGTGTCACTCTCCCCCATTAACCGCTTGGGAGTCCTCTTGAGAGAACGAGTTTTAGCAATCGTCAGCTTGATTGCCCAATACTTCCTGGAAGATCGTGACATCATGACCGAAAATGACCTGGTCGAGGAGCTCTTGGCCGTCGGCTTTGAAGCTGAAGAGATCGACGCGGCCTTCAACTGGATGGAAAATCAGACCCTTGCCATGCCGGCTTCCCAGACGCTCACCGCTCCTTCGACCAGTTACCGGGTGTTTACAGCCGAGGAAAACCGCCTGTTGGACGCTGAAGCGCGCGGCTTTCTGACCCGCTTGAGGAGTCTCGGACTGGTCGACGATGAGACGCACGAGGACATCATTCATCGGGCTATTCAAACCAGCGAGGGCGATGTGACTCTCAAAGACATCAAAACCGTGACCGTCTTAACCTTGTTTTCACAATCGCAAAATGAATGGATGCGCGAATTTGATTGTCTCCTTGAAGATGACTGGCCGCGCCTCCTGAACTAAACCTTTCGGGCTGCGGGACATCCTGCAGCCCTTTTTCATGGAACAGTATTTCCGGAACGATATGTCACATTCTTTGGTCATTGTAGAATCGCCGGCAAAAGCCAAAACGATCGAGAAGTTCCTTGGTAAAGGATACCGAGTTCTTGCCTCCTATGGCCATGTCCGCGATTTGCCGAGCAAGGACGGGTCCGTCGATGTTGATCATGATTTCCGCCCGAAATATGTCGTCTCGGCAAAAGCGAAGAAACAGCTCAGCGTGCTGAAGCAGGCCTTGAAAGGGGCTGACGAATTAATCCTGGCCACTGACCCGGACCGGGAGGGCGAAGCCATTGCCTGGCACCTCTTGGAGGCTCTGGGTATTGACGAGCAGAGCAGGTCTCCCCGGGTGAGCCGTGTCGTGTTTCATGAAATCACCAAGGAAGCCATTGCTGCCGCGATGGCCGAGCCACGTCACATTTCATCCCAACTGGTCGATGCCCAACAGGCTCGGCGCATTTTGGATTATTTGGTTGGTTTCAATCTTTCGCCGGTCCTGTGGCGTAAAATTCCCGGCAGCCGTTCAGCTGGCCGAGTTCAATCTGTGGCCTTGCGCCTGATTTGCGAGCGAGAGGCGGAAATTGAAGCGTTCAAGGCCCGAACCTACTGGACCATTGAAGCGGAACTCGCCAATGCCTCGGACATGACGTTTTCCGCCAGGCTGCAGGCCATCAATGACCAACGGTTGGCGACCACTGCGAAAAACCTGGACAGCAAAGCCTATCAAGTGATCAGCGACCAGGCCACTGCGGAACAGTTGGTCGAAGAAATCCGCTCGCTCCCCCTTCAGGTCGCCGAGGTCAAACGCACTGAAAAAAAACGCCGTCCTGCAGCACCCTTTACCACGAGCACTCTGCAGCAGGAGGCCAATCGTAAGCTAGGGTTTTCAGCGCGGAAAACCATGACCCTGGCACAGAAACTGTACGAAGGCGTCGATATCGGCGATGGTCCGGTCGGACTGATTAGCTACATGCGAACGGACTCCGTCACGCTTTCCAACACCGCAATCGAAGAGGCGAGGCGGGTTATTGAGAGCCGTTTCGGGGCAGAGTTTCTTCCCGGCAAGCCACGCATTTACCAAAGCAAGGCGAAAAATGCCCAAGAAGCCCATGAGGCCATACGCCCAACCAGCATCAGTCGCGACCCAGGAACGTTAAAAGCCTTCCTGGACCGGGATGAAATGCGCCTTTACAAGTTGATCTGGGAACGAACGGTCGCCGCTCAAATGGCTGACGCGGTCCTCGATGCAACGACCGTAGACATCCAGGCCGGGGATTCTTACCTGTTTCGCGCTTCGGGCCAGGTCGTCCGCTTTCCAGGCTTCATGAAAGTCTATATCGAGGGGCAAGATACCGAAAGCGAAGAAGCCGAAGGGTCCTTGCCGGCCTTGACAGAGGGCGAACAGCTGACCGGCAAGAAGCTCGAAGCTGAAGAACATTCGACCCAACCTCCGCCCCGATACACCGAGGCCTCGCTTGTCAAAGTTCTCGAGGAATACGGCATCGGCCGACCCTCGACTTATGCGGCGATCATGAACACCCTGGTTGAGCGCAAATACGCTCGCCTTGTCAAACGGACATTCTTTCCGGAAGACCTTGGCCGAGAGGTGATCCGTTTTCTCAAGCAGTTTTTTGACAAATATGTCGATTACCAGTTCACCGCCCATATGGAGGATGACCTGGATGCCATCTCGCTTGGCAAAAGAGAATGGACCGCTTTTCTGGAAAACTTCTGGACGCCGTTTAAAGGCGAGGTGGAAAGCGTCAAGGGCGAGAAGTTCGTAGGCGAAACCCTGGAGGAAAAATGCCCTGAATGCCAAATGCCGCTTTCGAAAAAATTCGGCCGGAACGGCTATTTCATCGCCTGTACCGGCTACCCTGACTGCAAATATACCCGGCCGATTAACGGTGAACAGCAGGACGAACCGGTTTACTCAGAGGAAAAATGCGACAAGTGCGGCGCCCAAATGCTCATCAAAGACGGCCGATACGGCAAATACTTGGCCTGCTCAGCCTATCCGGAGTGCCGAAACAATCAGCCTTTAGTCAAGCCAAGAGCCCTTGGGATTTCTTGTCCGAATTGTCATGAGGGCGATCTGCTTGAGAAAAAAAGCCGTTACGGGAAGATCTTTTATTCCTGCAGCCGTTATCCAAAATGCAAATTCGCCCTTTGGGACGAGCCGCAACATGAACCTTGCCCGAAATGCGGGTTTGCGGTGACCGTCCAGAAAACCACAAAGCGCCATGGGACCGTGCAGAAATGTCCTCAGGACGAATGTGACTACCAGATCACCCTGGTTGAACCGGACAAGCCAACGGCAGTGTCCAAAAAGCCTCGCAAAAAAGCCGCTTCAACCGGTCGGAAAAAAACGTCCTGAACGTCTCAAAAAAAACTTTACAAGGCCGGGCTGATTCAGTCCGGCCTTTTCCGCTTGCCTTGCCAGAGGGTTTCACATGACAAACGTGGCAGATCTGACTGTTCTCGGTGCCGGACTGGCTGGAACTGAAGCGGCCTGGCAAGCCGCTCAACGTGGCCTGGTGGTCGACCTCTTCGAAATGCGCCCGGACCGCATGACGCCAGCTCACCAGACAGGCGCCTTGGCAGAACTGGTTTGTTCGAACAGCTTCCGGGGGGCCGGCCTGCACAATGCCGTAGGCCTGCTGAAAGAAGAATTGCGCCGCTGTGCAAGCCTGTTCATGACGATCGCAGACAAAAATGCCATCCCTGCCGGCGGTGCCTTGGCTGTCGATCGAGACAGGTTTGCTCTCGATATGACAGAGGCCATTCTTAGCCATCCCAAGATCCGCCTCCATCGTCATGAAGTGGTCGATATCCCCACGGCAGGCCCGGTGATCATTGCCACAGGGCCTTTAACCTCTGACAAGCTAGCATATCAGATCGGCCTTCTCACCGGGCAGGACCACCTTTATTTCTATGACGCCATCGCGCCGATTATCGAAACGGATTCAATTGATAGGGATCAGGCCTTTGCGGCGTCACGCTACGGTAAGGGCGGGGCAGACTATCTCAATTGCCCTTTCGACAAGGACACATATCTGGCCTTTGTCAAACAGCTATGCGAGGGGCAAACTGTCTTGCCGCATCACTTTGAAAAAGAAGTGCATTTCGAAGGTTGTCTGCCCATCGAAACCCTGGCTAAGCGGGGGGACATGACCCTGGCCTTTGGCCCGATGAAACCGGTTGGTCTTCATGACCCGCGCACAGGACGGCCTCCTTTTGCCGTCGTTCAGCTGCGCCAGGACAACCGAAGCGCCAGCCTTTATAACATGGTCGGTTTTCAAACCAAGCTGACCTATCCGGAGCAACAGCGGATTTTCCGCACCATTCCCGGTCTGCAAAATGCCCGCTTTGCCAGATTTGGCAGCATCCATCGCAACACGTTTATCAATGCCCCGCATTGCCTGGACGACAGGCTGCAGTTACGAAGCGACTCGCGGATCATGTTCGCAGGGCAAATTACCGGCGTGGAAGGCTATGTCGAGTCCGCTGCCTGCGGTTTTCTCGCTGGGCTGTTTGCAGCCTGGAAACACCTCGAATATCCGTTCTGTCTACCGCCACCGACAACAGCTTTCGGGTCTCTGCTCGGGCACCTGGCCGCAGAACCCGCAAACGATTTTCAGCCGATGAACGTCACATACGGCCTGTTCCCCCCACTGGACACTCGAATAAAAAAGCGCCGTGACCGTCGGGAAGCTCTGGCCTTGCGTGCCCTGAAAGACCTGGAGCGGTGGTGGGCCCGGAGCGCATCGCACCGTTAAGTTTTCCAAACGTCGGATAATGATTGATTCCTTCTGAAAATCTGTTATGCTTTTCACGTTGATATTTTATGCTTCGTGTGTGGGTTGACACACTACATTTCATACTTTTAGACCATGAAAAGGGGGGTTCATGGCGTCTGAACGTGCACAAAATCCGGTGATTGATACGCACGATCTTACGGAGTTGCTTCGTCAGCAGCCCCTGCCCGCCCCCTTTAAGCTTGCCATCTACTCAACTGAAAGCGGCAAAAGCGGCCTTTGGGAAGCCATCCAGGCGGTTTGTCGCCCAACCCCTGGCAGGCCCCCCTGCGGTGAGCAATGCTTTCACTCGTGGCGGGAGATGGTCGGACAAACCCTGAAGAACAAGTCACCGGTAGTTCGCACTTGCCCTAAAGGCTTTATCGGCTTTGCACTCCCGTTCCCTGATCATCAGGGACTTCCAGAATGTCTGATCGGTGGCGGCATCAGAGACAAAAACCACCCCTCAGCCACGCCGCCGGTCAAACCGCAAAACCTCCCGGACCCACTGGTCGTCCGAAGTCATGACAAGCACAGGGATTCGAAGGGTCAAACCGCCCAAGGCGTCCCGCAACTGAGCTTGGAAGAGGCTGAAATTGTCGTCAAGAGACTGTATCAGACGCTGCCACGCCTGCTCGAAACGAAGCTCAGCAGTAAAAACCTGGACCGCACCACACGCTACTTGGATGCGGTCAGCGAGATCTCCCGGGACTTGGCCAAATGTTCCGACATCGAGCAGGCCTTGAACGTTATCAACCAAGCGTTCACGATCCTTTTCGATCTCCCGAAAATTTTAATCCTTTTGAAATCTTCGCCCAAATCGATTTCAATCCACACGACCCTTGGCGTCGCCAAGGAGACCTGCCAGATTGATGAAGCACAATTGGTCCAATACCTGAGTGAGCATGGCACAGAACCCCAGACATTGATCGGCGAATCCCTGTCATTGCTCTTTCCGAAATTAAATGCAAAATCAGCCTGCCTGATACCCATGGCCGAGAGTGCCCGAAAAATCGGAGCTGTGGTTCTGCTTGACGTCATCCTGCATAAACGCGATCTGGCCCTGATCGGCCTGCTCGTAGGGCGCCTTGCTGCCCGCCTGGAACGACTGATGCTCGACAAGCGACACGAACAAGACCACGAGCATTCCAACCGGATGGTATCGATGATCAGCGCTCTGTCTCTGGTCGACAACCGCGACCATCTGTTTAACCAGATATTGGAGATGTCTGTCGACCTGATCAAAACATCTAATGGGTCGCTGATGTTGTTCAATGAAACCGAGGGAACGCTGAAAATCGTTGCCGCCCGGGGAATGCATGACACGATTGCCCGGTGCATGCTGGTCCAGTTCGGAGAAGGCATTGCCGGCCGCGTGGCCAAATCAGGCTTCCCCATGCTGGTCAACGACATCGAACGAGACAGCCGGACAGCCACCCGGAACCGCCCGCGCTTCAGGGCCAAATCGTTTATCAGCCTGCCGTTGAAAATCGAAGACCGCCTGATCGGCGTGCTCAACCTTGCCGACAAGCTGGACGGCAGCAATTTCAACAAAAGAGACCTGGACGTGATCCAACATTTTACCAAGCACGCCGTATTGATGGTCGACAGGGTGACGGCGTTGGAGCAGGCCAGGCAATTTGAAAAGCTCTCGATTACCGACCCGCTCACCGGTCTTTACAACCGACGTTTTCTGGAAAGCCGTCTTCAGGAAGAAATCAGCCGCTGCCAGCGCCAGAACCAGAAATTTTGCCTGGTTTTGGCGGATCTCGACAACTTCAAGCTGTTCAACGATATTTGCGGTCACCTGGCTGGTGACATGGCGCTCTGCAAAACCGCCAAACTTATGTCCAAAACCGCCCGGGACATGGATGTGGTCACCCGTTATGGCGGGGAAGAGTTTTGCCTGATCCTGCCTGGCACCGGCAAGAAGGAAGCGGTGCTGGTGGGGGAGAGAATTCGGCGGGCTATCGAATTTGAAACGTTTCCAGGGGAAACCCATCTGCCCCTGGGACGTCTGACAATCAGTCTGGGTGTTGCGGCGTTCAGCGAAGATGGCCAGACGTCCGCAGAATTGATCCACGCCGCCGATCTGGCTCTCTACCGGGCCAAGGATCAGGGCCGCAACCGACTGGTAACCTACGATCCGTCCTTCGCGTCCGAGATGCCGCTTCAGGTTGAAAACAGCGATTACATCAACCGTTAACTTCTCAACAAAACCGATGCCGTCTTCTTCCCTGATAGTGCTCGCTTCTGCCTCACCGAGGCGCCGTGAGCTTTTAGCGGCAGTCGGCCTGGATTTTCTGGTGGTGCCCAGCCAGGTCGACGAAACACTTCTCGACAATGAAACGCCGCGCGAACATGTTCTTCGCCTCAGTCGGGCCAAAGCCCTGGAGGTTGCCAACCGCACACAGCAAGAGGGCCGTTGGTTTATCGGCAGCGACACGGTTGTGGTCTGTGACC
>JAFDBS010000031.1 GCA_019313185.1 Deltaproteobacteria bacterium
GGTATTTTTTTATTAGATGCCGCACATGATTTTTAGTCGCTCGGACAGTCCGGACAAATGGCTGTCATTGAAAGGATCGTTGAATGCAAGACATTTTTAAGTTTTATGATGATCTCGGGCCGGCCAAAATCCTGCATGTCTACGAGCCTCAAATCCACCTCAAGGGGGTCTTGGTGGTGGATAACGTTGCGGCCGGGCCGTCCGTGGGCGGCATCCGCATGGCGCCTGACGTCAGTACTGAAGAGTGTTTTCGTCTTGCCCGTGCCATGACCCTGAAAAATGCTGCAGCAGGTCTGGCCCATGGCGGTGGCAAAGCTGTGATTTATGCAGACCCCAAGATGCCAAGTGAGCAGAAGGAGGTTCTAATCCGAGGATTTGCAAACGCTTTGCGGGACATCGAGGAATACATCCTGGCGCCTGATATGGGCACAGATGAGAAGTGTATGGCTTGGATCAAAGATGAAATCGGTCGAGTGGTAGGCTTGCCAAGGGAACTAGGGGGAATCCCCTTGGATGAAATTGGCGCAACCGGTTGGGGGATTCGCCATGCGGTTGATGTAGCCCTGGCTGATTGCGATTTTGAACTGGCTGGGGCGCGCCTTGTTGTACAGGGCTTCGGGGCGGTGGGCAGAAACGCTGCCCATTTCCTGGTCGACCAGGGCGCGATTCTTGTCGGCACTTGTGATTCGTTAGGCTCGATTTATAACCCAAATGGTTTGGATGTTGAGCATTTGATGGAAATCAAGGATGCAGGAGCAAGCGTGACCACCTACGCAGACGGCCAAGCAGGAGAGCGGGACGCTGTGATCGACATGGCGTGCGACATCTGGATTCCGGCAGCACGGCCCGATGTGATCCACGCGGGCAATGTTGACCGACTGCAAACCCGTCTGGTGGTCGAGGGGGCCAATATTCCTATCACTCATGAGGCTGAACAGATGCTCCATCAACGCGGGGTTTTATGCCTGCCTGACTTTATTGCCAATGCAGGGGGAGTGATTTGCGCCGCAATGGAATACAAGGGAGCCACCAAGACCGCAGCCTTTGGGGCCATTGAGGAACGCTTGAGGCGCAATACTCGACAGGTATTGGATGAAGTCAAGAGCAGACGCATCCTGCCACGGGAAGCAGCTTTGGATTTGGCTTTAAAACGAGTCAAACGGGCGATGAGTTTCAAGCGGTGGGCGATATTTTAATTATTGACGAGCAGGGTCAAATATGTATCGGATTCGTTTTCACGGACGGGGCGGTCAAGGCATGAAAACGGCGAGTCGCATCCTCGGAACGGCCTTTTTCTTTGAAGGCTTCGAAGTTCAGGATGCGCCACGCTACGGGGCCGAACGCCGAGGGGCGCCCATTTTTGCCTATGTCCGCGCTGACCGAAAAACGATCTTCGAACGGGGGGTGATCAACAACCCGGGACTGATTATTGTGGCTGACGACTCCCTGGTGGGCATACCTGCCGCTGGCGTCTTGCATGGCATCGGGACCGATACGGTTGTGCTCATCCACAGCCGTGAACATGCCGAGGTCTGGCAAAACAGACTGAACCTCAAGGGGGTGCTTTGTATCTTGCCGGCAACCGAAGAGGACGGGTCTTTGCGAACATGGAGAACGATTGGGGCGGCCTGCTCAGCTGCGGCAGCGCAACTGACCGGGGTCGTGTCTTGGGACGCAGTGGTCGCCAGCCTGACCGAAGAGTTGTCGGGCTTGGGCGGAAATTGGTTGGCGGAGAACCTGGCCCGTGCCCAGTGGGCTTACGATCAAATGTCTCCTTTTTCAGGGTGTGTCGAACTAGAAACGAAGGAAACGGCTGCGCTCAGCACATCGGTGGACTGGATCGACTTGCCCTGCGAAGAGGCGCAATGGGCAGCTCCGGCAATCCATACCGGCAAGACCAGCGAACAGGCTGAAACCGGACTGTGGAGAACCTTACGTCCGGTTATCGACTCCGAGCGTTGTAAAGGCTGCTGGTGGCTGTGCAGCACGTTTTGTCCTGATGGAGCTATCCAAGTCGATACAGCCGGTCGGCCACAAATTGATTATGCCCACTGCAAAGGGTGTCTGGTCTGTGTGGCCCAATGCCCGGCGCATGCGATTGATGTGCATCCTGAACATTCAACGGAATAGGGCGACTTAACCGGAAAGGTCTCGTAATGCGCGCCATGATTACAGGTAACCAAGCCGCGGCCTGGGGGGCTCGTTTGGCAGCGATCGATTATCTTCCGGCTTTTCCGATCACTCCGCAAACCGAGATTATCGAAACAATTGCGCAATGGGTTGAAAACGGCGAGTTTGCCTGCCGGATGGTCACACTCGAATCTGAACACAGCATGATCACCGCGGCCGGTGCTGCTGCGGCAACGGGCGTCAGAGTGTTTTCCGCGACGTCTAGCCAGGGGTTGCTTTACGCCATGGAAATGCTGTATACCGTCGCGGGCTGGCGAGCGCCGTTTGTTCTCGCAAACGTCTCGCGCGGACTCGCGTCACCAATTACGCTCGAACCTGATCACAACGACGTACTGGCTGCTCGTGACTGCGGTTTTTTGCAGTTACACTGCGCGACATGTCAAGAAGTCCTGGACGCTGTCCTCATCGCTTACCGACTGGCCGAAGACGCCCAAGTGAGACTGCCGGTGATCGTCAACCTTGACGGCTTCTACCTCTCTTTTACACGCGAACCGGTTCAGATTCCAGCAATCCATCAGGTGTCCAAATTCCTGCCGCCGTTCGACTCTCTGGGTCTGAAATTCCGTGCGGGAAAACCACTCAGTGACGCGATGGCAGTCCTGGGCGGAACACCCTACTCTTATTTTCGTTATCAGAACCATCTTGCGGCAATGCGCGCCGTAAACGCCTTTACCTCAAGTGCCAAGGCGTTTGGTGATGCCTTTGGTCGTCACTACCAGGCCATCGAAGCCTACCGATGTGACGATGCGGATGTTGTTTTTTTGATGATCGGTTCCTTTGCAACAAAAGCCAAAGCCGCTGTCGACCGGTTGCGGAAGGCTGGGCAGTCTGTCGGCTTGGTCCGCCCTTTTCTCCTCAGGCCGTTTCCGGTTGATGACCTACGAAAAATCCTGGACGGCAAGCGCGGGGTGGCTGTTGTTGACCAGAACCTCTCTCCAGGCACGGGAGGTATACTGCACAAGGAGCTCGCTGCGCACCTCTACGACGTCCCTGACCCCAGACCGGTTTTGGTAAGTTTTGTCGGTGGCTTGGGTGGCCGTGACATCAGCAATGACGAGTTTTACGCTATGGCTGATGTCACGCGCGAAGCCTCCGAACAGGGCCGCCCGCCTCCTCCCAGGCTGTTGTTTACCAGGCAGGACTGGCGCGAAATGCGCAAACTTCAGGCGATAGCACACGCACGTCAGTCTGGGGGGGCTGCTCCATGACCGAAACGCGTTTCAAAAGCATGAAGGATCTGCCGGCTCGACATTTGCTTGGCACCGGAACGGCTTTATGCTCCGGATGCGGAGGGCTGGAAGTGCTTCATGAAACCTACGACCTTCTGGGCGAGAAAACCATCTTTATCAATGCCGCTGGTTGCATGACGTTGCTGTCGGTATATCCGTATACCCCTTTTGAGGAATCCTGGCTTTACACGTCAATGGCGTCAGCACCTGCTGGGGCGCAAGGCATTCGTGATGCCTTTGACATTCTACTCGCCAAGGGCCGGCTTTCGCCCGGGGAGGATTTGCAAACAGTGGTGCTCACCGGTGATGGCGCTGCATACGGCATGGGTCTGTCAGCAACCTCAGGCGCAATCGAAAGAAACCTTGATTTTTTGTATCTCTGTTACGATAACGAAGGGTACGGCAATACAGGTCAACAGACCTCTGCGGCCACACCTTATGGGGCCCGGACAGCAACCAGCCATGGTCGCAGAGGCAACCCGGGGTTAAAAAAAGATTTGTTTGCCATCTGGGCAGCGCACAGACCGCCTTACGTGGCCACGGTGGTCGGTGCTGAACCTCTTGATCTTGCGCGCAAAATCGAACGGGCCCAAAAAATCCGTGGGCCCAGACTGATTTTGGCCCTGGCGCCCTGTCCCACTGGCTGGGGTTATAATCCTGAGCAAACTGTTGAGATCGGCAAGCTGGCGGTGAGAACCGGGATCTGGCCCCTGAAGGAATTCATTGACGGCAAGGTGGTTCATACCAAGATTCCCAAGCAGCGCCTGCCGGTCACTGACTACCTGCAAAGGCAGGGGCGTTTTGCCCATTTGTTTACACCAAAACCGAACGAGCCCTTGCTTCAGGAAATCCAGGCCCGTGTTGATGCCTACTGGGATGAACTGGCCTGTTCAAACCAGAATACTGCCGATTAAGAGGAGGTTGTTCACATTGAACGCAAGTTATTGGCATCGTGGCGGCGACGAGCCTTTGCTAGGGCTGACGATCCCCGAGCAATTTTGGCAAGTTGTCGGGCAGTTCCCGGAACAAGAGGCGGTGGTTTCAATTCATCAAAACCGTCGACTTACCTACAAGGAGCTGGGAGCGGCTATTGATCGATTGGCAAAGGGTTTGATCGCTTTTGGCTATCGGCGAGGTGACCGAATCGGCATTTGGTCAACCAACAACATCGAGTGGCTCGTGCTGCAGATGGCAACGGCGCGCATCGGCATCATTCTGGTTACAATCAACCCCGCATACCGGAAAAAAGAGCTGGCCTATGCCCTGCAACGTTCTGAACTTCAGGGCCTGTTCGTGATCCCGAAGTTCCGGACAAGCGACTACCTTGCCATGCTGGTCGATCTGGTACCAGAACTGCGCAACCGCTGTTCAGAGGGCCTGGCCAATGATCAGTTCCCTTGTCTGAGACATGTCGTTCTCTACGATCCGTCCGATCCAGATCGGTCTTTCAGGCCTTACCCGGGCCTGACTGTCTGGGATGACCTGACGCTTAAAGCAGCAGATGTCTCTCTGGCTAAGCTCGACGAGGTGACACGCTCATTGGACCGGGACGACCCAATCAACATCCAATACACTTCGGGGACAACCGGCTTTCCCAAAGCGGTTCTGCTCAGCCATCACAATTTGTTGAACAATGCGTGGTTCGGCGCCAGGGCGATGCATTTGACGAATCATGACCGATTGTGCGTGCCGGTGCCCTTTTATCATTGTTTCGGCATGGTTCTGTCCAACCTACTCTGCCTTTCGGTGGGCGCAACTGTCGTCCTGCCAGCTGAGTACTTTGACCCCTGCGCCACACTCGAAGCGATCGCTGGAGAACGTTGCACGGCCATCCACGGAGTTCCGACAATGTTCATCGCCGAATTGGAACATCCTCGGTTTCACGAATTCAACTTGACTAGTTTGCGTACCGGCATCATGGCCGGTGCGACCTGTCCACCAAGCCTGATGTCTCGTGTAATAAAAGACATGCACTGTCCAGAAATTCTGATTGGCTACGGGGAGACCGAGGCCTCGCCCTTGACGCACTTGACTTCCCGAGACGACAGCTTTCAGGCCCGGGTTGAGACCGTGGGGCGCAACTTGCCCCACCAAGAGGTCAAGATCGTAGATACCACCTCTACTGAGACAGTCCCGATGAACAAACCAGGCGAAATTTGCTTTCGGGGTTACCATGTCATGAAGGGCTACTATAAAGATCCAGAGGCAACCCGTGAGGCGATCGACGAGAACGGCTGGCTGCATTCCGGCGACTTGGGCGTTATGGACCAAGAGGGCTACGTTCGGATCACTGGAAGGCTCAAGGAAATGATCGTTCGTGCAGGTGAAAACATCTATCCGCGCGAGGTTGAGGACTTTCTGTTCACTCATCCGAAAGTGGCTGAAGTGGCAGTGTTTGGCTTACCTGACGAATATTACGGCGAAGTGGTGATGAGCTGGGTGAAGCTTCATGCCGGTCAGACCGCTACAGCGGAAGAAATCCGAGAGTTCTGTAAAGGAGAGATCGCCCACTTCAAGATTCCCAAGTTTGTTTGGTTCGTCGATGAGTTCCCAATGACGGTGACCGGCAAAGTGCAAAAGTTCCGTATGCGGGAGATCACTCTGGAGAAAATGGCCGAGCAGCCCAACTGATGGCTTGGAGTGCTGTCCGAATTGAGACATAATGCCAAGCAATGGCTGAGCATGATAATGATGGGCCCACGTTGGAGAACAATATCGATCCCCGGCCAGCGCAAAACAGGCGTCATCGAACTATTCGAGCTGACTGATCGGAACGCCGCCCCTTGATCCAATCAACCTTCCTTGTCTTGTGTTGCTTGCTGATGTACATCAGCTTTGCATGTGCATGACTCATGATTATTGAACTCCGGCCGGCAACCTGTCTTCAACCTGCGGTGTTTGAATATTGAACCTAAGGCTAAGCCAACAAAAGCGATCAAGAACAATAACAGGGTCAGAAGATAAAGTTTCAATGCCCTTAACCTTTATTCAGTTCTGGATAGCCCCGGGTTTCGAAAACAGCGCAAGCCACTCGGCCGCGAGCTTGGGCACACCACAGTAGATCTTACGCCTGTCATCCTGCTGAGTCCTGAAGAATCAAAAAGCGGAGGCAGGGCATCATTTCCAAAAGGAACGAGAAGCGTTACAAACGTCGTATGTTAGAGATCTGCCAGCCCCTGATAATGTCGGATCATCCGTTTCATTGCCTTCTCTTCCTGGGTTTTCAGGGTCTGGAGGAGGTTTTGCGCGTCCCTCTCGGTACAGTGTTCCAGCAGGTGGCTGAAATAGTCGATCAGGGTCTTCTTGTAGCTGACTGCCGCCTTGATAAGTTTGTCGAGGTCGTAGGCTGCGTCTGCATCCAACTCTTCCGGCCGTGCCTCGGGAAAGTTAATCTCCAGGCCTTTGATCCAATGATCTTGGACATGGGAGGAGGCTTCACGACAATACTCTCCCAACGCCAGTGCGCGGCTCTGCTCATGGTCAATTAGGTAGTCAAGCATCAAACGTATCCGTGGGGAGACGTCGCCATCTGCAAGCGATTGGTAATAATCACTGACCGTGCGGTGATAAGCCGGTGCCAAGTGGTGCAAGACGTTGTGTAACTGTTCGTAGCGCATGGTCTGCTCCTAGATCCCGAAATCGTCATACATAATGTTTTCGGACTCAACACCGAGGTTGTAGAGCATCTCAGTGGCAGCCTTATTCATCATCGGTGGACCGCACATATAGTACTCGCAGTCTTCCGGTGCCGGATGGTCGATCAGGTAAGTGTCGTTAAGATATTGGTGGACAAACCCCTTTGCCCCGGTCCAATTGTCCGCTGGAAGCGGATCGGAGAGCACCAAATGCCACGTGAAGTTGTCGTGTTTGGCAGCCAGTTCGTTGAACTCTTCGATATAAAAAGCTTCACGCAGGCTGCGTGCGCCATACCAGAAGGAAATTTTACGTTTAGACTGGAGCCGTTTGAGTTGATCGAAGATGTGCGACCGCATCGGTGCCATGCCTGCACCGCCACCGATAAAAACCATTTCCGCATCTGTATCTTTGGCATAAAATTCACCGTATGGACCGGAGACCGTCACCACATCGCCCGGCTTGAGGTTGAATATATATGAAGACATCTGACCTGGAGGGGCATCTGGAACTGCTGGCGGCGGTGGGCAGACCCGCACATTCAACATGATAATCCCCTTCTCTTCAGGATAGTTGGCCATCGAGTAAGCACGCATGACTGGTTCGGTCACCTCGGAATGGTACTGCCAGAGGTTGTATTTGTCCCAATCATCTTGATACTCTTCAGCGATGTCCATGGTCTTGTAGTCAAGAACGTGTGGCGGCGCATCAATCTGGATGTAGCCACCCGCTCGGAAGTCAAGATTTTCCCCTTCCGGCAGCTCAAGAATCAGTTCTTTGATGAAGGTGGCACAGCTTTCGTTGGAACGCACCCGGCATTCCCACTTGCTGATTGAGAATATTTCTGGGGGCAGTTCCAGGTCCATGTCTTGCTTTACACTGACCTGACAGGAAAGACGGTATCCTTCCCGAGCTTCGCGCTTGGTAATGTGGGCGGTTTCAGTTGGCAAGATATCCCCACCGCCAGACGTCACTTTGACGCGGCACTGGGCGCACGTCCCACCTCCGCCACAGGCCGAGGGGATAAAAACCTCTTGGTTGCCAAGCACATTCAGTAGCTTGCCACCGGGTTCAACCGAGAGTTTCTTTTCGTCATCCCGATTGATCCGAAGGATTACTTTTCCTGCCGGAATCAGCCAGCGTCGCGCGATCAGGATAAACCCGACCAATAGCATCACGATGCCAGTAAAAATCAAAACTCCGAGGCTGATTTCGATCATCGTCCTTGACCTTTAAAGCTGGATACCCGAGAACGCCATGAACGCCATCGCCATCAGGCCGGCAATCATGAAGGTGATCCCTAGACCACGCAAACCGGGCGGAACATCTGCGTATTTCATCTTCTCTCGAATTCCGGCCAGAGCGACGAGCGCCAACGCCCAACCCGCACCACTGCCGAAACCGAATATAACGCTCTCCGAGAAGCTGTAATCGCGCTCTACCATGAACAGCGAACCTCCGAGGATCGCACAGTTTACCGTGATCAGCGGCAAAAAAATGCCCAGCGAGTTGTAGAGTGCGGGAATGTAGCGGTCAAGCACCATCTCCAAAACCTGCACAATCGCGGCAATTAAACCGATGTAACAAATCAGACCTATAAAGGTCAGGTCAGTGCCTGACAAACCGGCCCAAGCCAGCGCGTCTTCCTTGAGCAGGTATTGATAGACCAAGTTGTTGGCTGGAACGGTAATGGTTTGAACAACAATCACAGCAATACCGAGGCCAAGAGCGGTGTCAACTTTTTTTGAAACGGCGAGAAAGGTGCACATGCCCAGAAAAAAAGCCAGGGCCATGTTTTCAACGAAGACTGCTTTCATGAATAAACTGAGATAGTGTTCCATACCGGTGAAAAGTCCTTCTTAGGTTAATTCTCTTTCTCCACCTGGTCAGTTTTCCAACTGCGCAGCAACCAGATCAGCAGACCGATAATAAAAAAAGCACTCGGTGGAAGCAGCATTAGGCCATTGGGCAGATACCAGCCGCCATCACTGACATTCGGCAAAATGGTGATGCCAAGCAATTTGCCGGCACCGAACAATTCTCGGCAAAAGCCCACTAAAATCAGGACCAGGCTGTAGCCGAGCCCGTTGCCGAGCCCGTCAAGGAAGCTCAAGTCGGGCGGATTTTTCATCGCAAAACCCTCTGCACGGCCAAGCACAATGCAGTTAGTGATGATCAGGCCAACAAATACCGATAGCTGCTTGCTGATGGAGAAGGCATAAGCCTTGAGAAACTGATCAACGATAATCACCAGAGTCGCAATGATCGTTATCTGCACGATAATTCGGATGCTACTTGGAACCTGTCGACGGATCAGGCTCACCGAGACATTGGATCCACAGATTACAAAAATCACCGCTAAACACATGACTAAAACAGTCTCCAGTTTTGAAGTCACGGCCAAGGCCGAACAAATCCCGAGGATCTGAAGGCCGATAGGGTTCTTGTTGAATATCGGATCAAGGAGGACATCTTTGGCTTTGGGGCTCATGGGTTTAACCTTTCGGTCTTCAAATTTGCCAAAAATGGTTTATAGCCGTTCTCACCCAGCCAATACTTCAAAAGATTGTCTACCCCGCGTGCGGTCAGTGTTGCTCCAGCCAACCCATCAGCCTGGTAGATCGCATCCGGCGAACGGGGGTTGACCTGACCTTTGAGCACCTCGATGCGCAAAACACCATTTTCGTCGTATATTTTTTTGCCCGGCCATTGCCGCTTCCAAGCGGGGTTGTCAATTTCGCCACCAAGCCCTGGCGTCTCACCATGTTCGTAAAAAGCAAAGCCGTTTACGGTTGTTAAGTCTTTATCCAGAGCGAGGAACCCGTACATCGTCGACCATAGGCCCTTGCCATGCACCGGCAGGATAATTTGCTGCATTTGGTCGTTTTCGACAACCAGGTAAACATCTTTATATCGCGAACGCGCTTTTATCCCTGCCAGGTCCTGCTCCGCAGGAATTTGGTATCGGGTCTCTTGATCGCGGGCGGCGGCCCGACTGTTGAACTCAGCAGGGTCAATCTCCGGGCGGAACAAGCCGGTTTCCAAATCCACGATCCGTGCCTCGATCTTGTCAAATTGCTCATCAATTGGTTTTTTCGGCTCATAGAAGCCGGCAGCAAGCAAAATATTTTTCTTTTTCTCCTCAGCCTTATTGCGCTCCTGCCGCTCGTTTAAGACCACCGCCGTGGCCGAAACCAAGATGGAGCAAAATATACAGACCAGAAAGGCGACGGCCAGGATTTTGCCGATACTATCCCGAGACATGCCGCAACCTCCGCTTGCTATGTACTTTGAGGACCATTTGATCAATCAC
>JAFDBS010000032.1 GCA_019313185.1 Deltaproteobacteria bacterium
CACCCAGTTCGGTGCTGCCGTCAACATCGCCCAAGCCCACCAGCTTATCGTTGTCATCTTCGTCACGCCCAGACGTCAATGATAAGATTAGACCGGCCTTGATTTTTTTTGCCGAATGAGATTGGCTCCCAAGGTTTTACCTTTGTAAAAGATTATATCTTTCCAGGACGCCTCGATGTTGGGCCCATAGCTAAATTCGTAGTCGTTTGACCCTTCTTAATCAGGGGCAAAACCAATGGTCAGGCCCAGACTGAGAGCCCAATCACGTGTACTAACTTTCCGGCCCTCATAGTCTGTGATCTCATCACCCTTCTCAGCAATCCCAGCCGAGTGATCGGATTGATCCATGGTTTCGTCTGCTATCGAGGTACCGGCAAAAAATAACACCGAGAGGACCGCAGTGATTGAAAGAACAAGTTTGAGCATTAGTTTTGTCATAGTGGGTTACTCAAGAGAAGGCCACTCCGTATCATGGGAAACCAAATATCAGGGCGATAATATTTTTTCAAATGTATCGACCAATAACAAGCTGATTTTCCTCTCAGAACCCGTATTTTTTGAAAATGACCTCAAGAAAACTATATTCAGCCGTTGTTCTTTACCAAGCAAATAAATGACATAAATAGTCAGCCTTCTGTTAGAATGAATATCATAAGTATAACATCGCAAAACTCATCATTTTGCAATAGTGTTGAATCAACAGGTGGCATTAATGACAATAGAAATCTTGGGTGAAGGCTGTTCCAAATGCGGCGAAATAAAAAAGAATGTTCAGCAAGCGATCAAAGAGCTTGGTCTCAACATTGTTGTGGATTTTGAAATGAACCCAGAGCGGATTGCAAGATTGAAGGTCTTGTTCCTGCCCCAATTGGTTGTTAACGGCAATATCGTTCCATCAAGTGTTTGGAAGTCAGCATTGAAACTGAAAGAACTCTTTAGGCAACTATCGAGCAATTCGGTATGAGTGTTTGTTTTCATCCATGCAAAATTACAACAACCAATGCAAAGAGGGCAGTCCATGTTTATACTAACAGTCCTGCAAAATGAGAAACCTGCGTCTTGCCTGCATGAACCTAGATCTGTTTTATCAGTGGTGATCGTAATCAATCGTCCGGCTTGAGCGACACTATTACTTCCAAAGGTTCCGACTCCCAAGTTACTTCAGGGTAGAGTGTTTTTTCAATTTTTAAGTAAGTGCCATCGACACCGGTTTCTGCCCACCAGCAATCTCTCCCGCGATGTGGTTTACTGCTGAACAAGTAAAGATCTTTATTTTTATCTCTGGCAAGATACATACAATATGCTCCGATTTGGTCGTTAAAAGAAATGTTTCCATGACATAAGAACTATAGCAAATTGTGGGTTTTTTAATTTTTGGAATTTTAAAAAAATTTTTTCTTTTTTAGGAGGTTGCGAAGAAGTTTCTCCGGATCGCCGGCCACACCAATACTTTGACAGTTTTAAAAAATCGAACTTCGCAACAAAATAATCCCTAGCAACCCGTAAAAAGTTTGATCGGGGATTCACAACAATGAACTGTGCATAGTGCACAACTACGATTAAAGCCACCCGTTTCCAAGTGGCCTTATTAGATGGATTAAAATGTTTCCTAAATGTGTCGATCAATAATTAAGTCGTTTTCCTCTCCGAACCGGTGGCATGTCGTAAAAGCCTAGCTGAGAACTCAGGCGAACCGTTTTGCATGGGGTTACATAACTTGAGCCTTACTTCTAATGGAAATCCGACGTGAGAGTTTGCATCGTTTAGTTCTTTTCTTCTCCCTTGTTTAATTTATTCTGTTCTTTTTGAATTGAAAGTAATTTCACTTCGAAAATCAATGTCCTGTTTGGCCCTATTTTGCTTCCTCCGCCCCTTTCGCCATAAGCCAGATCCGGTGGAATGAACAATTGATAGTTTGCGCCTGGTTTCATCAGTTGCAGCGCTTCCTTCCAGCCCTTGATGACCCGATCAGCACGAAACGTCGCCGGGGCTGTTCGGTTGTAGGAACTGTCGAATTCGGTTCCGTCGATCAGAGTGCCGCGATAATGAACTGTCACCATATCTGTTGGCCTTTGCGGTTCCCCTTCGCCTTCTTCGAGAATCCAGTATTGCAGACCACTCGGAAGCGTTTTGACACCTTCCTTTTTGGCGTTTTCAGCGAGAAATTTCTCCCCTTCAGCAAGATTTTGTTCCGCATCCTGTTGTTTTTTCAGGGCTTCGGTCATCATGATTTTTTCTTTGAAATCAATCAATGTATGCCGCATTTCCTTGGGTGTCATCAATGGCTCTTCCTCGGACAGGGCATCTTGGATGCCTTTCACCAGAAGTTCGGGATTCAATTCCATCCCTTGCGTCTTGAAATCACTGCCGATCTGATAGCCAACGCTGTAATTGACACGATCTTTTTGATTTTCAATCATTTGGTTCTCGGCAAAGCTGCTTCCCACCATGACAAATGCATGGACAAGAATTAACATTATCATCCTCATAAGTTTATCCTTCCATGTATGCAGAAATAACAGAAAACCGTAGCCACAATACTCGCTACCATACTATCTGTTGCGAGTCAAATGGCGCTATTCATAATAAAATAAGGCCGCCCGCTTTAGGACGGCC
>JAFDBS010000033.1 GCA_019313185.1 Deltaproteobacteria bacterium
CACTCACGTCCATGGTCTACCGGGACCAGTTTGCCAAAACGGCCTCGCTGCAAATCCCGGAATGGTACTTCTATGCGGTGCTGCCGATCATGGGCGGTATGATGTTTGTCCGCACCCTGATCGTAGCGGTCGAGGACTGGTTCGGCATCAACCTCAGTAACGCACCTTTGCCAACAGAGGAGGATGAGGGCGCCTAGCCCGACATCATGGATACAAACTACATCATCATCCTTGCTCTGCTTATCGGTTGCCTGGCAACGACAGTCCCCGTCTTTATGGCGCTGTTTTTTACCGGTATGGCCGGCCTGGTCTGGATTGCCGGGATCGACCCGCAGATTGTTATTGAAGTTCTTTATCGGAGCATGGATAAATTTGCGCTGATTGTCGTTCTGTTCTTCGTGCTTTGCGGGAACATCATGACCACAGGGAGTATTGTTGAGAAACTGATCAAGACGGCTAATGTTCTTGTCGGGTTTCTGCCCGGCGGACTGGCCATGGCTGGCGTGCTTGCCTGCGGGTTTTTCGGAGCGATTTCCGGCTCGACGGTGGCGACGGTTGTTGCAATCGGCGGGTTCATGATACCGGCGCTGCTTAAGCACGATTATAACGAAAGATTTTCCGTCGGCATTATGACGACCGCGCCTATTCTCGGCGTCATCATCCCACCGTCGATCTCCATGATACTCTATGCCATGGTGTCCAACGATCCTTTGGAAGCCTTGTTTCTGACCGGGTTTATTCCCGGGATGCTGATCATTTTCGGGATGTCGCTTTACGCCTATTTTTTCTGCAAGAAAACCGATCTGACACCATTGCCGAAGCCAACCTTTAAGCAACTGATCTCGACTCTGCGTGAGAGTGTCTGGGCACTGCTTCTGCCGGTCATTATTTTTGGCGGAATCTATTCGGGAGTTTTTACGGCCAACGAGGCTGCTGTGGTCGCCTGTTTCTACGCCTTTATTGTTGAGATCTGTGTTCATCGTGACCTGAAACTGCGCGACGTCAAAAAAGTCGTGGTTTCCTCGGCAGTGACGTCAGCAACTCTTTTGGTCATTGTTGCTGGAGCATCCGTATTCGGTGAATATTTGACCTTCGAACAAATCCCTGGGCAGATAGCCAATGCTGTGGTTGATAACATTCAAAGCCCATGGGTGTTCCTCCTTGCTGTCAATGTCTTGCTGCTGATTATCGGCATGTTTATGGATATCATCTCGGCAACGCTGATTCTGACTCCGATCTTTCTGCCACTGCTGTCCAAGTTTGGTATTGACACCATGCATTTCGGCCTGCTGATGACGCTCAATCTCGGTATCGGTTATTGTACACCACCTTTGGGCGTAAGCCTTTATATCTCTGGTGCCGTTGTGGATCGGGACTTGATCTATGTGTCGAAAGCGGTCATCCCGTTCTTGCTGATCCAGGTGGCCATTTTGATTTTATTGACCTTTTGGCCGGACCTTGTTCTCTTTCTTCCTCGATTGGTTTACCCGTCCCCGTGACCGGGTGACTTATACGATGGGCAATCCGAGAGGCCAGCTGGTTTGGTTTTCTGGCACGAACACGGGAGGGAGTTATGACACCTAAAATTCTGATTCCAGTGGATGGTTCGACGACGGCAGGGCGGACACTTGAAAAAATCATCTCCCTCAAGGAGCGCTTTCCGCGTCAATTGACTTTGCTCCATGTCATTGACATTGATCAATTGGCCTACCGCATGATTCCCGATTTTCAGGTCGATATGGTCCGTGAGAATGCCGGCAAGGCGGGCCGGCAGGTGCTTGCCGCAAAGCAAAAGATCCTAGAGGATGCTGGCTTTGCGGTGGATTCCCGCCTGGAGTTCGGCTCCCCCCGCCAAACCATATGTAAAATTGCCAACAACGAAGGTTTCCAATTGTTGGTGATCGGGCGGCGAGAAACAACAGGCGAAATCCGCGACGTTCTGTTCGGATCGGTGGCCAACTATGTTCTGCATAACGTGGCCTGCCCGGTTTTGCTTTTCTAATCGAGATCAGACAGGAGCGCTTTCATGCCATTGTCAGATGAAGACCAACGCCAACTCAAAAACCATGGGATTGATCTGCCCCGTGCCAACCGCCAACTTGAGATGTTGCGTGGCGGGCAAGCGTTTATCCGCCTGGTGCGCCCCTGTACTCCAGGCGACGGGTTGTTACAAATTGCTCCTGAAGCTCTCCCACAATTGACCAAGCATTTTGACCAGGCGGTTTCTGCCGGACGGTTGACCCGCTTTGTTCCCGCCTCAGGGGCGGCCTCGCGGATGTTCAAGCCGCTCTACGCGGATGCCGACACGTTGACAGCATGTCGAACAAAGTCCCCTTCCGCAGAAGCCGGCCCACAGGAGAAGGCCTTGTGCCGCTTTCTCGATTGCCTCCCCGATTTTGCATTTTATGAAGATTTGGCCAAAACGATGGCTGACGACGGCCAGGATCTGGCCCAAAAAATCGCAGAGCGCGATCTCGCACCGATTCTTCGATCGCTGCTTGAGCCCGACGGCCTTGGTTATGGCTACCTCCCCAAGGGCTTGCTGGCCTTTCACAAAGAGGCTGACGGCGCGAGAACCCCTTTCATAGAACACCTTGCCGAAGCAGCATTGGCCAATGGCTGTTCAGGGGTCGCCGAGGTTCATTTTACCGTGTCCCCAGACCACCAAGAACTGTTTGAGGCTCAATTTGCCGCCTGGGAAAAGACGCTCCAGGCAAATTATGGTTGCCAGTTCGATGTGAGCTTTTCAGTGCAGAAACCTGCTACTGACACCCTCTCCTTAGCGGCCAGCGGTCAACCGCTCCGCGACGCCAGCGGCCGATTGGTTCTGCGCCCAGGTGGTCATGGTGCTCTGATCGAAAACCTCAATGACTTGCTCGGGGATATTGTGCTCCTGCGCAACATCGACAATGTGGTGCCCGATGTCCGTAAAACGGCAAACCTTAACTGTTCGAAAATCCTGACCGGCTTATTGCTGATCTTGCAGCAGGAGCAACATGCGCTCATCAGAGCCCTCGAGAAGGGCGTCGACGAGGCCGGGATGCGCGAATTGGCGGTGGCGTTCCTTGCCGACCAGCTCCAGACCCCGGTTCCGCCGGATGCTGACCGCTACGATTTGATCGCACGGCTCGATCGGCCATTGCGGGTTTGCGGCATGGTCCCGAATGCTGGAGAACCGGGAGGGGGCCCCTTCTGGGTCAAGGACAAGCATGGCCAGTTATCTCGTCAGATCGTGGAAGGCGCCCAGATTGACACTGCTGACCCGGACCAAAAAGCCGTCTTGATGAGCGCCACTCACTTCAATCCGGTCGATATGGTTTGCAGTGTTCGGGATTGGCAGGGCCGGCCTTATGATTTACGCCGTTTTGTCGATGAAGACGCTGTCATCGTCACTGAGAAATCACTCGCCGGCGAGGCGATCCGGGCTCTCGAGTTGCCAGGCTTGTGGAATGGTGCAATGGCTGAGTGGCATACCCTGTTTGTCGAAATCCCTCAAGCCGCGTTCAACCCGGTCAAAACGGTCTTTGACTTATTGCGGCCGGCGCACCAGCCCTAAACATTTTGGCCGCGCACAACACGTTTGTCATGATTTCAACACATCAAGGCACTTCTTTTTGACAAAAAAAACTTACAAATCACTCGTTGCCACGGCCTCGAACTCTCCCTAGCAGCGCAATTCTTCTGAACCCTCCCGATAACATCTTCTCGGCGCACAGGGTTCCACATCCGGCACGCTCTGCTACAATTGAAAAAACCCTTTCTCTGGTAAAGCGCACCATGAAACAGGCTTGCAGCAAGTTAACAATCCGTCGCGGACGTCCCCTGCCGTTCGGTGCAACACCCTTGGCCGATGGGGTCAATTTTGCTGTGTTTTCCCGGCATGCGACGGCCGTCTCCCTCGTGCTGTTTCATCCTCTCGAAAAGAGGCCGTGTGCTGAGTTCGCCCTCGACTCAGATCGGCATCGGACCGGCGATGTTTGGCATATTTTTGTCGAAGGGCTGCTCCCCGGATTCGCTTATGGCTACAAGGTGGAGGGGCTGGGCCGCTCGACAGACCCGCGGCATCG
>JAFDBS010000034.1 GCA_019313185.1 Deltaproteobacteria bacterium
AAAAAATTTCCCTCAAACGTCTTATGATTTTTTAGACGTTTAGCCTTTTTTGATTCCTAATCCTAAATCCCCAAGGTCGTTGCTAGCTTTAATACGTTTTCATCGATGGGACGACGTCCGGCTTCAACGGCAGTCTGTAAATCTGTCAGGATGATCTGACCGCAGGATAGGCCGACCATCTGGTTGACTTCACCGCCTACTAAGGCTTCGACTGCGGCAACTCCATAACGCGAGGCCAAAAGTCTGTCAAAAGAGGATGGTGAGCCACCCCTCTGATAATGGCCGAGAACCATAATACGGGTCTCGAAGCCGACTTGATCTTTAATCTGGTTGGCAATCTCTTGGGCAGAGGCGACACCTTCGGCAACCATGATGATGGAATTGTCACGGCCTTCCTTAAAGCGCTGCCGCAAATGTCGACAGATATTGCCGATGTCAAATTTCATTTCCGGGATCAACGCATATTCAGCGCCACAGGCGATACCAGCAACCACAGCCAGATAGCCGCAGTTACGGCCCATGGTTTCGACAACGAAAGTTCTGTCGTGAGAAGATGCTGTGTCTTTCAAACAGTCCACTGCATAAACGATATTGTTCAAAGCAGTGTCCACACCGAGAGACATGTCAGTATGTGGAATATCGTTGTCTATCGAGGCTGGGATAGCTATGACAGAAATCCCGTGTCTTTGGAGAGCAAGCGCACCACGGTGAGAGCCATCCCCGCCGATCACAACCAGACCGTCGATTCCAAGTCCGATGAGGTTGTCAGCGGCCAGCCGCTGGCCTTGTTCCTCATGCAGCCTCAGGCATCTGGCGCTTTGCAGGAACGTTCCTCCCAACTGCATTTTCCCGCTGACTGATTTGGTTGTCAGAGGTTCATAGTAGCGATCTATGATGCCTTGAAATCCTTTTTGAAAACCGATAACTTCCAGGTTGTGACTTAAACCGGCACGAACGACTGCACGGATTGCAGCGTTCATTCCGGAGCAGTCCCCTCCGCTCGTCAGTAGTCCAATTCGCTTCATTTGTGCCTTCCGATGTCTTATGAACTTTAAGAAAGATCTTGTCTGTAATTAAACAGAACTTCCAGTATTTGTCAAAAGTCTGCCAACTTGACAGGTCATCCCTGTGGCTAATGTTTCTAAGCACTTATCGCCAGCAAGTTCAATCACTGTTGTCTCTACCCATCAGGATCGCAATCCGGTTGATTCAAATGCATTGACAGTCTGCGTTATCATGGCGCATGTGGTTTTTCCGGAGAGGGGGTCTCCCTGTTTGCCAGGACTGACCGGTTCGCGGTGAGTGATGAGGCCATGCGGCATGATCGGAGAGTTGACCACAACAGGGAATAGCTTGCCTGCGGACAGCATCTAAACAAAAATTTCTGGTTAGTAATCAGGCTGGAGGGATGTGCCAATACGACTTCCTCAAAAAAACAAGGAAAATGAAAGATATTGATGGGGTGATGCCTTGTCCCACTCAATCTGTTGTTCGTCTAAAGACCTGAATAGAATTGTCGATGTCGCCTCCCATCCGAACAACAAATTAGAAAATAGCACGGCGATCAGTAAAAGCCGCTGCCCGAGATCGGTTACGTCCTGACTTGTCTCGACCTCAAGTGACAAATGCGATATAATTTCCTACATGTGTCTAACAATTCCTAAGGACAATCTATCATGTCATTACCTTCAAAACTTTTTCGTTGCTTCGTTTTTTTCACTTTAATCCCTTTGCTGTTGTGTTCCGCTCTTGCCGAGGCGGTTTCCCTTGAAGAGAAGGTCGTTGAATTTGAATATGCAAACGGATTGCGTTTAATGGTCGTAGATCGACCGGAAACCCCTGTTGTTTCTGCATACATTACAATTGGGGTTGGCTCTGTTCATGAAACCAGTGAAACCCGTGGAGTTGCTCACCTGCTGGAACACATGCTGTTTAAGGGCACCAAGGTTTTGGGAACCACTGATTATGCCAGCGAAAAACCGTTGCTTGAGCAGATTGAAACGGTGGGGAGCGAGATTGATCGCCTGCGCCTGAATCCTCAATCGGATCCGGAACAGATCATGGCGTTGTCAAAAAAACTGCAGGAACTACAAGCTGATCACAAACGCTTTGTTGTCAAAGACGTTTTTTCAAAGATCTACGCAGAAAATGGCGGGGTAGGCTACAATGCATTTACGGGCAAAGACTTAACGACCTATCTGATTTCTTTGCCGTCAAACAAACTCGAACTTTGGGCTCTAATCGAGTCAGATCGTATGCAAAACGCGGTCCTCCGAGAGTTCTATACGGAGCGGGATGTCATTCGGGAAGAACGGCGTCGCTCCTACGAAACCAGTCCTGGCGGGTTGATCTACGAGACCCTTTTGGCCAACGCTTTTACAGTCCATCCTTATCGAGACCCCATAATAGGTTGGCACTCGGACATCGCCAATTTGAGCCTTGCAGAAACTAGAACATTTTTGGAGGATTATTATGCCCCGATAAATACTGTTATTGCCCTTGTTGGTGATGTGCGACCTGCTAAGGCTTTCGATTTGGTCAATCAATATTTTGGCAGCATACCCCCCGGAACGCCTGTACCAAATGTGGCTGCCAACGAACCCGTTCAAAATGCCGAAAAAAGGGTTACGGTCTTTTTCGATGCTGAGCCCCAATTATCGATTGCCTTTCATAAACCAACGCTTCCTCACAAAGACGATTATGTGTTTGACCTCATTGATCAAATACTTGCTCAGGGACGTACATCAAGGTTTTATCAGAACCTCGTGGAAGACCTGAAAGTTGCGACGTCAGTTTCAGCTTATATGGCGCCAGGTTCTCGATACCCCAACCTTTTTGTCATCAACGCGGTTCCCCGATATCCGCACTCAGCAGAAGAGGTTGAACAGGCAATCTACTCAGAGTTAGAAAAGCTGAAGGATGAACCGGTGGCAGACGAAGAGCTGCTTAAGGCTCGAAACCGATTGGTTACCGATCAACTTCGATACCTTAAAAGTAACAACGGTTTGGCCCGAATGCTCACTTCTTATCAATCCATGGTGGGTGACTGGCGGTATCTGGTCAATTACCAGAACGAGATTGAAAAGATCACGGCTGACGATATCATGGCCGCGGCAAGAGCTTACTTTGTCTCGAAAAACAGAACGGTGGTGACTCTTATCCGCGGGGAGAATAATAATGCACCTAAGTCTTAACCCTTTGAACGTTTTTTTAACGTTTGTCATCTCAGTAATCTGCTGTGCTTGCACCACCACCACACAGCAGCCGGCTCACCCGAACGATCTCTCCTTTCAGCCGCTTGTTTTTCATGTTCCTGAAGTGGAAAGGGTCAATCTTGATAGCGGAATTTCTCTCTATTTGAGGGAGGATAATGAGCTTCCCCTGATCCAGCTGACAGCAATGATTGGTTCTGGTGCTCTTGCCGCTTCTATTGACAAAGCCGGTTTCGACGAACTGTTCGCCGGATCCTGGCGAACAGGGGGCACACGGCAACGTACTCCTGCAGATCTCGAGAAACAAATTGATTTTTTAGCTGCCAATCTTGGCGCACAGATGGGACCGTATTTCACCCAAATCGATTTGTCCTTGAGAGCACAGGACCTTAGAGAAGGCTTGTCGATTTTTGCAGACCTTTTAAAAGATCCTGGCTTCGCCCAAGAAAGCTTCGAACTTGAACAAATCAAGGCTCAGGAGCGGGTTCGCCGCCAAAATGACAATCCTGGATCTGTGGCTCGCCGGCTGTTGTCAGCCGCTCTCTACCCCCATCACTACCTTGGGCAATCACCAACAATTCAGTCCATAGCGTCTGTGACGCGCGATGATTTGATCAATTTTCACAGAACTTTTTTTGCTCCCAACAACCTGTCTTTGGCCGTCTCCGGCGATTTCGATCGCAAGGAGTTGATAGCTCTTTTGGAACAGGCATTTGAAGGTTGGCCGAAGCAGACAGTCCCAAATATCTCTGTTGATGGGATCATTACAGAACAAGTCGGCGGTGTGCAGGTCGTAGACAGACCGATACCACAAACCACAGTGCTGGTTGGGGGGTTAGGCCTGACCAAAGATCATCCAGATCAGTATGCCGCGCGGGTTCTCAATTATATTCTCGGGGGGGGCAGTTTTAATTCTCGTATGATGAAGGAAATCCGCTCAAACCGAGGTTTGGCCTATTCCGCCTATTCATTTTTGCAAGTTGGACGACGATTGCCTGGGCTTTTTGTAGCAGGGACTGAAACCCAAAATGGCAAAGTTGTTGAAGTTTTGGGTTTAATTCACGAGATTATGACGAGCCTGCGCGAGAACCCCGTCTCTGACGCAGAGTTACAATTGGCCAAAGAAAGCCAAATCAATTCGTTTGTTTTCGGTTTCGACGACAGTCATGCGATCGTTGTGCAGCAAATGCATTTGGACTTTTTTAATTATCCGGATGATTACTTGTCAAATTATCGCAACCGTATCTCCGAGGTCACAGCTCAGGACGTTCAGCGCATTGCCAATGAGTTAATCCGCTTTCAGGAGCAGCAAGTGATCTTGGTTGGAGACTCGGCACCTTATTTTGAGCAACTCAACCGTTTAAATCTTCCGGTGAAAAGGGTAACGCCAGATGGCCTCGAATAATGATCGATTTGAAGTCTGTGGGGGAATGTAATGAATGCCACACATCACGCATGGACACGCATCCGCCGTTTCCTGAACCACGACCTCTGGGAGTTGGAAGCAGTTGGTCAAAGTCGGCTTAAGCGATTTGTACTGCATCAAAGCCAAATATGCGTGCTTGTTGTACGGGATTTTGTCGCCGACAGGTGTTTACTGAAAGCTTCTGCCCTGACATTCACAACGTTGCTCTCTATTGTTCCGCTTTTAGCACTGATGTTTTCCGTTCTCAAGGGGTTCGGCGTTCAGAACGTGCTTGAACCGCTATTGCTTCAGCAGTTGGCAGTCGGTTCAAGTGATGCCGTCAACAAATTAATCGAGTACATCAACAACACCAATGTTGCCCGCCTTGGCATTTTTGGGCTGATTTTTCTCATCATCGCGGTTTTAACGCTGCTCTCAAACATCGAAGACAGCTTCAACAGTGTTTGGGGTGTTGTTGAGACCCGGCCCCTTCTTCGCCGCTTCACAGATTATTTTTCTGTGGTGACCATCGGCCCGGTTTTTGTGGTCGCTGCGATTTCGATGACCAGTAGCTTGCAAAGTCAAGGACTTGTCCAGAATCTGTTGGGAAAAGCATATGTAGGGGAAGTGTTTTTGCTCTTGTTCAAAGTCTTGCCCTTTATGGTTATGTGGCTTGTTTTTGCAGGGCTCTATCTGTTTATGCCAAATATCAAAGTCAGTCCAAAGGCAGCATTGATCGGTGGTATTTTTGGCGGGACTCTCTGGCAAATAAGCCAATGGCTTTATGTGAACTTTCAAATCGGTGTGGCCAAGTACAACGCTATTTATGGAACGATGGCGGCTCTGCCGATATTCATGGTCTGGATCTACCTTTCATGGATGATTGTGCTCCTTGGACTGGAGATGACCTACGCAACCCAAAATCTGCGAAGCATCCGACAGGATATACGAGGAAGCCGGGTCAATTTCGCCAGCCGGGAATTGGTTGCACTTACGGTGCTGGTTTTCGTCGGTTCGCGCTTCAGGCAGGGACTCAAAGCCCCAACTCAGGAAACGATCGCTGAGCATCTCGAAGTTCCACCCCGTTTATTGCGCTGTGTCATCGACGAATTGCAACGTCTTGAACTTGTCGTAGAGGTGAACCATGATACAGGGGATAATGGCTATCAACCAGCCATGGCACTTGATAGAACAAAGGTTTGTGATGTTTTGCGAGGGTTGGAAATTGATGGGGACAATTACTCCCGACTGAGCGGTACCAATGAACATGATGTGATTGCCGACTTGGTGACCAAACGCCGTGCGGCCGAAGAGCAGGCCTTAGATGGGCTTACCCTGCATGACCTTGTAGTGCAAGCTGAATCATTGACCTTGGCTCAAAACTCGTCAGTGCTGGCTCCAGAATAATGCTTCAATTCAAAAGCCCCGTTTTCATAAACCACATATGAATATTGTGTGATCCAGTCGCCCAAGCTGATCAGCTCGCCGTGTGCAACCTTTTGGCGGAATGGCTGGTGAAAATGACCCACGAGAACTGTCGAGTATCCTTTGTAGAGAATTTCTTCTGCGTAAGGTATCAACAGGTCCTTCACTGGCCAGCGTTGGCGCTTGGCAGCAGTTTTCGAGCGACTGCTGCGGGCTGACTGGTTGGCAATCTTGAGAACGATGTTGGCAGGGAGGTTGCGAATCAACGTCCGCATAAAAAAACTGCGGAGCAGCCATCGCAAAAAACGATAACCAAAATCTGCGGGGTTGGCTAGATCACCATGAACGAGATATATTTTCTGACCGTCGAGATCGATTGGGCCGCCATTAGGCAAAATTTTACATTTTAGCCGGTTTTCAAAGTGACGGCCTAGATCAAAATCGTGATTGCCTTCGACGTAGGTCAGTTGGGTGCCAGAATTCAACAAAAACTTCAGCTGATCGATAAAAGGTTTATAAATATCCAAAAGCTGGCGACGGTTCCCGGCCCAAAACTCAAAAATGTCACCGAGCAGAACCAAGTGATCAAGATGACCGGATTGACTTTCGAGAAAGTTAAGTAAAGCTATGTAGTTTTCATCATCCGGATTGCTCAGATGGGCGTCGGCAAGGAAAACCGCTCTCGTTGGTAAGGCAGCCATGGTGGATACTATAGGGAGCGGAGACGCTGAAGTCAATTCTGCCTATGACAAAAAAAATGCGTCTCTGACCTAGATGTGTTCAAGATCTCATACTCTTGCGATAAAAGGAAAAGTTGTTCTTGCTTTTTTGCTTCACCATATGCATGGCTGCATCAGCACAGCTCATCAAGGCAGCTGCATTGTCGGCGGCATCTGGAAAAAGAGCAATGCCAACGCTGGCTGTGCTGCAGACGTTACGCTGATCGAGACGAACCGGGCGCGCCATCAATTCGATCAGTTTCCGGGCAATCAATTCAGCATCATCCTGGTCAGCGATTTCGCCGAACCATACAAATTCGTCACTTCCCAAACGGGCGACAGTGTCGGCTTTTCTCGAGCCATCCTTAAGCCGCTGAGCAACCACTCTGAGGAACTGGTCGCCGGCGGTAAATCCCAAAGTCTCATTAACGGCCTGAAAGTCGTCCAGATCGATAAACATCAAGGCCAGTTTTTGTTGATCTCGTTTTGCAGTAGCGATCTGTTGTTCAAGTCGGTCATGAAAGAGCGTACGATTGGGCAGCTTGGTCAACTGGTCGAAAAAAGCAAAATTCTGAAGTTCCTGTTCCGTTAACTTACGGCTGCTAATATCCCTAAAGGTAAGAATGCCCCCGTTAAAATCCTGGTTTATCAGCGGTAAACAGCGAAACTCAACAGGGAAAGTTCCCTTGTCGGTACGCATAAAAGTTGCTTCGTGTGGACAAACTTCTGTTCCGTTGCGCAATGCATCAGATATCAACTCATAGGCGAGCGCGTGGTCAGTTTCATCGGGTGGATTTGCGACAAAATCCAGGAGCTCGAGTTCGGGATCTAGACCCTTAGACAATCCAAGGAGTTGTTTTGCAGCGAAATTGCCATAAGCCACCTTGCCATTCATATTCAATAGTAAGATTCCTTCGCTTGCGGCATTGATCATTTGCTCATAACGCTGCAAAAGCCTTTGAAGACTGGACAGCTTGTCGCTGAGAGAAGTGTCTTGGCTTGGTTTTGTTTCTGATGGCAATGACGCCTCCTTAATAGATAAGACCTGTGCTATTGAATTTTGGTCTGTCTAAACTTGTTGTAAGAGACAAGTCGCATGCTAATCTTTAAATGCCCGATTTAAATTTTACCTGAACCAGCCTAGAAAACAATTTTGTCACTATTGGCAAGACCAGCAAAGGTCAGTTTTTTTTGGCTGTTGGCTTTCTATGGAATGTAAACTGCTTTCAGTTTCTCAAATCCATTAAGTGGAAGTTAAATCGCGTGTTGCAAAAACAGCAAACAGCAGATGCCCTGGAAAACGTCACAGGCGCTCGTTATGTTCTGCGCCGTTTCAATAATTCATGACTGCGTTACAATAATAACTCTATCTCTTTTTTAGCGAGAATATAGAATTAATCAAGAGACAGGCGCATGAACCATTGTCTGATGATCAGCTACGAGGACCACACCATTGGAAAACTATGCGAAAAACGGCACTTCTGAAACACAAAAACGGTCAGTGCAGACAAGTATATTTGCTATTCAGGGAATGAGCTGTGCCCGATGTGCTCAAACTATTGAAAAAGGCCTCTCTAGGGTCCCCGGCGTCGAATCTGCGACTGTGAATTTTGCCGCCGAGAAACTCTCAGTTGATCACAACCCCACGCAAATCGATGCTGATGAACTGGTCGCCAGAATCAAAAAATTGGGTTATCGAGCTCTACCGGACAAGGACACTGACCTCCGAGTTGACCGAGTGCAATTGTATTGGCTTTTGCTGTCTGCCATTTTAACTATGCCGATCATGCCCTTGATGTGGCTGCGTCCCTTTGGGCAATCAACCGATTATCTGGTTTTTGTCCTGTCGACCCTAGTCCAATTTAGTGCTGGCCTGACTTTTTATCATGGAGGATGGACCGCTTTAAAAAACCGCTCGGCGAACATGGATGTTTTGGTCGCCATGGGGATTACCGCAGCATACGTCTATTCTTTACTGGCCCTGTTCGGGATTTTTGGTCAAGCAGAAGACGTTTTTTTTGAAACAAGTGCCATGCTGATTACTTTCGTTCGCTTTGGCAAATGGCTCGAGTTAAGGGCCAAAGGCCAGGCTGGTCAGGCGCTCAAGGCTTTACTGAAACTCCAGGCAGACAGGGCTGTATTGCTGCTTGACGGGGTTGAGCAAGACATTCCAGCGAGTCAGTTGAAAGAGGACGATCTTGTAGTGGTTAAACCCGGTGAGAAAATCCCTGTTGACGGGATTGTTGCAGAAGGTCAATCAACGGTTGATGAATCCATGGTGACCGGGGAGGCTGTGCCCGTCACCAAAGAAACTGGCGACCAGGTGATAGGAGCAACGATCAATCTGAATGGCCACTTGGTTATTCGGGCAACACGGGTCGGTAGCGAATCCGTCTTAGCGCAAATTGTTCGAATGGTCGAGCTGGCGCAGGCCGATAAGGCACCAATCCAGAGATTGGCTGATCAGGTGTCCAACTGGTTCGTTCCAGCGGTAGCCCTTTTTGCCCTGTCGACATTTTTAATTTGGTTTATGGCAATTGAAACAAGTTTTTTGTTTGCCTTCAAGATGGCAATCGCTGTTTTGGTGATTGCCTGCCCGTGCGCTCTTGGCCTGGCCACACCGACGGCAATCATGGTCGGCAGCTCAGTAGGACTCTCCGCAGGCCTTCTTTTCAAACGTGCATCTGTGTTGGAGACGATCGCTCGTTTGCAGGTCGTCTTGTTTGATAAGACGGGCACACTGACCAAAGGAGAGTTTGAGGTGACGGAACTGGCAACGACTGGCCGTGTTCGCCAGGATGAACTGGTTATGATTGCCGCAGCTGTCGAGTCAAACAGTAATCACCCGCTGGCCAAGGGCATAGTAAGATATTCCAGGGAACACGAACTGGACATACCTGTCGTTCGTCATGTAGATGAGGTCGGAGGACATGGGCTTGTCTGCACGCTTCAAGGCGAAAAGATCGTTGTGGGTAATGACCGCTTAATGAATCGCGAACACATCTCTGTCGAGGCAGTTGAACACCAAGTGAATAATTGGATAAGCAAGGGGCAGTCTGTCATATATGTTGCCAAAGACGGCCAACTGTTGGGCGCTTTGGCCTTGGCCGACACACTCAAAAACGGTGCTGACGACACGATTATCAAATTGCATCAAATGGGTCTGAAAACCGCCATGATAACCGGCGACCGGCAGGCCGTAGCCGAAGCAACTGCACAACAACTCGGCTTGGATTTTTTTGAGGCTGAAGTTTTGCCTGGCGACAAAATGTCTGTCGTCAAGCGCTACCAGCAGCAGGGATATCTGACCGGCATGGTTGGAGATGGTATCAACGACGCACCGGCCCTTGCACAAGCTGATATCGGGATTGCCATTGGCAGCGGGGCCGATGTTGCCAAGGAGACCGGTGATTTGATATTGGTCAAGGGGGATGTCCGGGATGTAGAAAAAGGCATTCGACTGGGTCGCCAAACGTTGGCAAAAATCAAACAGAACTTGTTTTGGGCATTTTTCTACAATGTGGTTGGCATACCTGTCGCGGCGGGTGTGTTTTACCCAATTTTCGAGGTTGCCCTTAAACCGGAATTTGCTGGACTGGCCATGGCTTTTTCAAGCGTTTCAGTTGTACTGAACAGCCTTGCTTTGAAACGGGTCGCAAAAGATTTATAAAACACAACAGGTTTGTGATGGCCCCTTGTCCAGATAGAAACCTTTCGATTTTGGGCAAATTGTATTAACATCTCCTTTTTAATCAACTCCTTGGTGGACTAAAATTCGGACCTTGTTATGAAAGCGCGTCAACTTATCGGAGTCATAGGTGGTTCTCAACCAACAGATGAAGGCTTACGCTTAGCCCATGAGGTTGGTCAAGAGATCGCGAAAAATGGAGCGGTCACTGTTTGTGGTGGCTTGGGCGGAATTATGGAAGCAGCTGCCAAAGGAGCCTTTGAGGCCGGTGGTGAGGTTGTCGGAATTCTCCCAGGACCGGACTCATCTGGGGCAAATGATTTTGTGACCTTGCCTATCGCAACTAACATGGGACATGCGCGGAACATTATTATCGCACATTCGGCAATGGCTTTGATCGTCGTCGAGGGTGAATACGGAACCGTGTCAGAAATTGCGATTGGACTCAAATTGGGTAAGCCGGTTTTCGTGTTGCCCGGAGGCCAGATGTTAAGCGGTTGTACAGCTGTAACAACCCCTCGACAAGCTGTTTTAAAGGCGCTGGGTGGGGGAGACCCATGAGCAATTCACAGGCATTTTCCTGCAACCTCAGCCACTCAGCCGAATTTTCTGCAGAAATAATCGAGTGGTTGCGTGGAAAGGCTCCTATCTTGATCGTCACTCATGACCATCCTGACCCGGATGCCCTCGCTGCAGCGTATGCACTCAAGCACTTGATCTTGATGAAGACCGGTCAAGATTCCACCATAGCTTTTGGCGGAGTCATTGGCCGACGTGAAAACTTGGCTATGGTCAAGGAGCTCGAAATACGGGCTATGCCGATTGAAAAAGTTGACCTGGATTCATTCAAGGCCGTCTGCATGGTCGACACTCAGCCAGGAACAGGTAATAATTCGTATCCGACCAGCCGTAAAGTCGATTTGGTCATCGACCACCATCATCCCAAAGAATTAACGCATGCCTGCCGATGGGTGGATGTTCGCCCTGAATACGGTGCATCAGCCACTATTCTTTTTGAGTATTTGCAGTCTCAAGATGTTAACCTGGCGACGAAACTCGCAACGATCTTATTCTACGCGATTAAGTCTGAAACGGAGGATCTCGGCCGCGACTGGAATAAATCAGATCGTGATGCCTATCTCAAGCTCATGCCGCTCTGCAATAATCGGATTCTTCATGATATAACCCGACCTAAATCGTCGCGAGCATATTTTCGATATTTCGAAATCGGTCTTAGGAACGCACATATTTACGATAATGTCCTGTTTTTTAATCTGTTTGATATCGATCACCCTGAGATCGTCGCAGAGATAGCCGACTTTTTGATGCGCGTCGAAGGAGTTGAAATTGTTATGGGTTTGGGGTGTTACTTAGAAGAGGGTGTTTTGTCCTTGAGGTCAAGTCATCCGGATATTCACGCCGGAATACTGATGCAAAAAATTGTTGCGGGCATCGGTACCGGGGGCGGGCATAGCATGACCGCTGGGGGCCAAATTCGTTCTCTTTCTTTAAAAAGGGACCAACAGCATCAACTCGGCAACGAATTGGTCGACCGGCTTTTGTCAACCCTAAAACTCCCGAAAGTACCCGGTGAACCACTCATTGCTTGAACCGAAGAAGCGGTTTCAACTACACTGTAACATGAAAAATTTCCGGAGTCTGAATCGGCAGCCATGACGCGTTTTTGTTTTTCTTCAATTTTCATTATTGGCCTTATTTTTTTTTGCGGCAACAATTCTTTGGCGCTGGTTGAGATTGGTGTTCTCGGACAAGACCCCGTCATTATCGAAGATGTTTATCAGCGAGAAGGGACGTCGTTTGTTTCGATTGATGAAGTGCTGACCGCTTTAAATCTCGAAGGCGACTGGGATTCAGTCAAGCATATTTATCGGCTTAGAACTCCACATGGTTGGGCAATCATCTCCCCGGGCAGCCAGTTTCTCCGTCTGGGAGACAACCTCATGCCGGTCGCGCATCGCCCACGTTTTATCGATGGAAAGTTGCGGGTCTCGGAAACCTTTATTTTAAGGCAGCTTTCGCCTTTGGTCAGCAACCAGATCTACTATCGAAATCACGATCCTGTCGCCAAGGCCGAAACGGAAGACCCGCTCGATCGGCTGTTTGCGTTTTTGTTGCAAAAAAAAGATGATATCCGCCCGCAAAACAAGCGTATCGTGGTTATCGACCCTGGCCATGGCGGTCAAGATCCCGGTGTTTTGGGCCCAGAAGGGGTAAAAGAGAAGTCTTTAACCCTGACCGTTGCCCATCGCCTTGAGAAGTTGTTGAAAATGCATCAGGATGCTCCCGTGGTTCTCACGCGCAACGACGATTATACAATTGATTTGCCGAAACGGCTGGAAATTGTTGCCGAGTCCGGCGCTGACGTGATGCTGTCGTTGCATGCACAAATGTATTTTCGGACTGACCCTCAAGGCGTGATGTTATTTGTCCAATCTCAGGCGAACTGGACCGATCCGGGGGTTGCGTTTGATGAAGATACAAGTTTAGTTCTCGCCGAAGCCTTGAAACGGTCCCTGCAAGCCGGAGGGTTCAAAGTTCATCCAGTCCAAGAACTCCCGGTTCTTCCTCTCGGTCAGGGGAACTTGCCCAGGGTGATGATTGAAATGGGCAATCTTGGCAATGCTCTGGATTTATCAATGTTGCAGGACGACACGCGGCAGCAAGACTTTGCTAGGGCACTGTTCGATGGCCTCAATCAGTTTTTGACAGCTTCTCAAGGAGACCGTTGATGAATAATGACAGCGTCCTTCGCCGCGACAACCGAACAGTCGGCGAATTGCGGAAGATTTCGTTTCAGCGTGGCTATACTTGTTATGCTGAAGGATCTGTGCTGGTCAGTTTTGGCGAAACAAAGGTCCTTTGCAACGCCTCTGTCGAAGACACGGTTCCTCCTTTTCGGCGCAATAGTGGCAAAGGTTGGGTCACCGCAGAATACAGCATGTTGCCCCGTGCCACCCAATCGCGCTCTGCGCGGGAAG
>JAFDBS010000035.1 GCA_019313185.1 Deltaproteobacteria bacterium
GCATTCTTGGATTAAGCGAAGAGAATGGGTCTTGAAAGATCCTCTGCATTTCTCGTCGGAGGCCGATGATTGCGCGCAGGGGACGATGCGTGATTTCTTGGTCACGGAAATATATTTGGCCTGCATCGGGCTCAGTTAATCTAAGAACAAGTTTGCCAGTCGTCGATTTGCCGCAACCAGATTCACCGACGAGTCCCAATGTTTCACCGTGCTCAATGTCGAACGAAACATCATCCACTGCTTGCAGAATTTGCTTTGCGGCACCAGGGCGGCTACTGCTCACCAAAAAACTTTTGCTTAAGTTTTGTACACTCAGAAGGCTCGCCACATTAAATTCTCCAGCATCGTACAAGATGTCCAGGATCTATCTCGCGCAACGGGGGGATTTTGTTGCCGCAGGGTGCAAAGTTTTCAGGACAACGTTCCAAAAAAGAACAGCCGTCTTGAGAAGTTCCCGGGGCAGGAACGTTGCCTTCAATTGGTGTGAGGCGTTTGCGTTTCTTGCCAATATGCGGAATGCAGCCCAGAAGACCTTTGGTGTAAGGGTGGAACGGTTTAGCGTAAAGCTCTGTGACGGACGCCATTTCTAAAATTTGGCCTGAATACATGATTGCGACCCGGTCTGCACTTTCTGCAACAATCCCCAAGTCATGGGTGATTAGCAGAGTGGCCATGCCTCTTGACCGCTTTAATTCATCGAGAAGGGCCATGATCTGGGCTTGGATTGTAACATCTAATGCCGTAGTTGGTTCATCTGCGATCAACAGTTCCGGATCACAGGCCAAGGCCATTGCGATCATGACTCTCTGACGCATACCTCCGGACAGTTGATGGGGATAATCGCGCAAACGCTGAGATGCAGAGGGGATCCCCACTTGACTGAGCAGTTCAGCAGCGAATACCAGAGAGTCTTTTTTACTCAAACCTTTATGCAGGTTTAGAGTTTCACTTAATTGGTCACCAATCCGTAACACCGGATTCAATGATGTCATCGGTTCTTGAAATATCATGCTGATCTGATTGCCACGAACTCGCCGTATTTCATCAGCCGGCATATTCCTCAGGTCACGTCCATTGAAGGAGATGGTCCCATTGACGATTCGTCCGGGTTCTGGGACTAATCGCAGAATAGAGAGTGCGGTCATCGATTTACCGCAACCGGATTCCCCAACAAGTGCTAAAGTCTCGCCCTTGTCGATATGAAAATCAATTATATTAATCGCCTTGACGATTCCAGACCGCGTGTAAAAAAAAGTCTGCAAGTTTTTTACGTCGAGAAGGTAAGACATGTAGACCTTGAACTCCAGTAATTAAAATAAGTTCTAAAAGAAGCATGGACAACTGACTCTGTCAATCCATAATTGACATGAAGCGAATAGAACTCTTGGACAGGGACTTTTGTCAACTTTGTCCCAAACCACTTCATTCTTGGGTCGCATTGATTTTCCCATTGAACGACTTACTGAATATTGTCATAGTATCCTGCAGTGACCTAGGTCTGAGTTGGGAATGATTATGAGCAATTACGTTGATCTCCATATACATAGCACTTTTTCAGACGGTACCTTAACCCCGACTGAAATCGTCCAACAGGCGTCTCGCCACGGCTTACGGGCAATTGCCCTTGCCGACCATGACAACATTGACGGTATTCCGGAAGCCACCCATGCAGCTCAAAAAATCGGCCTGGAGGTCTTGACTGGCGTGGAATTGTCAGTGGTTTGGCAGAGCTATCAAGACATTCATTTGCTTGGCTATGATTTTGATCCAGACAATCCGGGCCTGAACCAGGCATTGGTTGAATCCCGCACCTTTCGAGTCAAGCGAAATCGCCTGATACTTGAAAAAATTAACCAGAAACTGATCGGCCAGGGACGAAGCCCCTTGGCAAAGGAGCACGTCGAGTCTAGTGCCGGCGGTACAATTGGGAGGCCGCATATCGGACAAGCGCTTGTCGCCGCAGGATATGCCAAAGACCTAGAGCGGGCGTTTGATGAGTATTTGGTTCCGTGCAACGTCCCAAAGCGATATTTCCCGATTGATGAAGCGATTAGTCTGGTGCATGCTGCAGGTGGATGCGCTGTGTTGGCACACCCACCTTTTATTAAGGCTAGCGATTCGGTTTTGGAAGAGTTGCTTTCAGCGTTTATAGGGTTTGGTCTCGATGGCCTAGAGGTCTATAACACTGGGACGGACAATCAGGGTATCGATCAATACATTACCATAGCTCGCCAAATGGACCTCGTAGTAACGGGTGGTTCCGATTTTCACCAGCCCGTTGATGGAGGTGTCAAAATTGGCGTTGGGCGAGGCAACTTGAAAATTCCTTATCAATGCGTCGAGGAGATCCGTTCTTCGGCATTGCGCTATAAAACCCCATCGAGAAAATAAATTGCATGCTTCAAAAATCAATCATGTGCTCAGTCAGAATTTTCAACCCTATTCCGATGAGTACCAGGCCGCCAACGATTTCCACGCGCGGGCCCCATTTTTGGCCAACGCGGTCTCCTAAAAGCATGCCGAAAACAGTTAAAGTGCCAGCTACCAAGCCAATAACAAGAGCTGGCATCCAGATAGAAACACCGAGCACGCTCAATGAAAAGCCAACGGCCAGCGCGTCAATGCTGGTCGCGATGGAGAGCATCACCATTGTTAATCCCCGAGTAGGATCTCGACTGTCTTCAGCTGATTCGATCTGCATTGCTTGGTGAATCATCCGCCCGCCGATAAAACCAAGCAACCCGAAAGCGATCCAGTGATCCCATGCAGCGACATAGACGAAAATTGTCCGGCCGGCGAGCCAACCTATGATTGGCATCAATGCTTGGAAGAGGCCAAAATGAAAACCGAGCCGAAAAAGATGTCTACCGGTTAGTTTTTTTAAAATAACGCCTGTTCCAAGGGCAACAGCAAAAGCATCCATTGCCAAGGCCACTGCCAAGCCGCTTAACGTGATGGCATCCATTTTGCTAAATATCCATGGAGAAAGTCTCGGTGAAGCGTTAGAAGTTTGTCTGGAGTTTTTACGGGAGATCCATGAGCATGTCAATCATTTTGCCTGCCCCGCAAGGTGACTCTTGTCTAAGCCTAGCGTGTTCAGTTACAATATAAATTGTGTCACTCGTAATTTAGAGTTTTTGATGGAGAAATCGCATGTTAAAGACTATTGTTCTGTTGATAGTTAGTTTTGGTCTGTTCCCTGCTTTTGCCACAGCGATGTCACCGGACGGTTGTGGCGCTGGGGCATGTGCGGAGTGCCACAGCCTGAGTAAAAAGGAAGCGCAAACTTTGTTGGACGGCATTGTCGATCAAGTCATTGATGTCAAATTGGCAGAAATACCCGGAATGTGGATGGTGGAGGTTGAAAAAGATAACCGTAAATTGCCCATTTATGTTGATTTTTCAAAAAACTACCTGCTCTCAGGGAATATAATTCGGCTTTCTGACCGTGGGAATGTGACCCAGGAACAGCATGCGCGGATGAATAAAGTCGATATATCGCGAATTCCTCTCGAGGATGCCTTAGTTCTTGGCCGTGAATCGGCTCAAAACCGGGTGATCGTTTTTACCGACCCGGAATGCCCATATTGCAAAAAATTACATACTGAAATGCAGGAAGTTGTGCGTCGAGAACCGAATATAGCCTTTTATATAAAAATGTTCCCATTGAAGATGCATCCTAACGCCTACAATATATCCAAAAGTATTGTCTGTAATAAATCAATGGAATTATTAGAGGCCAGTTTTGCTGGCAAACCCATTCCACCACCGTTGTGCGAAACGACCGTGATCGATCAAACCATTGCCTTGGTCCAAGATCTCGGTATACGCTCGACTCCGACGATAGTCCTGCCTGACGGCTTGGTTTTGCCAGGGTACAAATCAGCCGAAGAACTTTTAGCGAGAATCGGCCAAAGCCTCGCAAAAACAGAATGAAATTACTTTTTTGCTTACTTGCCTTTGATCTGATGTTCTGGTAAAAAAATCTTTTCAAAGGTTCCGATAAGGAGGAATACCCAATGGGTTTGATGGATGGCAAGCGCGGGATTGTTTTTGGCGTCGCCAACGATAAAAGTATTGCTTGGGGTGTTGCCAAGCAACTGCATGCACATGGCGCTGAACTGGCTTTTACTTACCTGAACGAAGCACTCGAAAAACGGGTGCGCCCCTTGGCCGAAAGCGTGGGTGCCAATATCATTCTGCCATGTGATGTCGGGTCTGACCAGGAGATTTGTTCAGTTTTTGAAACATTGCGCGAACAATGGGGCAAGATTGATTTCATTGTTCACGCGGTGGCTTTTGCAAACCGAGAGGATCTTAAAAACCCATTCAGCCAGACCAGTCGAGAGGGGTTTGGTTTGGCTATGGATATCAGTGCCTATTCGCTGGTGGCGATGACCCGTTATGGGATTCCCTTGATGACAGAAGGCGGCAGCATTGTAACCATGAGCTATCTTGGGGCCATGATGGCTGTTCCTGACTATAACGTGATGGGGGTGGCCAAGGCAGCTCTGGAGTCTTCGGTTCGTTACCTTGCCGCTGAACTTGGTCAGAAAAACATCCGTGTCAATGCTGTCTCGGCTGGACCGATTAAGACACTCGCGGCATCAGGGGTCGGCAATTTTAAAGAAAAACTCCATATCATGGAAGAACGTAGCCCGATGCGTCGTACTGTGACGCAGGAAGAAGTTGGTAAGGCCAGCCTCTACTTGCTCTCAGATTTGTCTTCCGGCGTTACCGGGGAAATTCACTATGTAGACGCTGGCTTCAATATTTCCGCTGAATGATGAACCTCAGACAAACTCTCTCACAAAAGGCCCTAACCGGGGCCTTTTTGCATTTTTCAGGTTTTTGACCATTGACTGATTTTGAAACCAGGCATATACAGCATAGCAAGGTCTTTGCTAGCGGAGGGGAAAGGGTTTCAACTCTATGATCCATGGCTCGCTAACCGGGCTTAAATCCAGTCAGGTCAAGGCGTTGGAAAAAATTTACCACCGCCGGGTTCCTCCTGACCAAACAATCAATCCTGAACTTGCCCGCTATTTGACAGAACTTTCTTACGAGTTACGCCGGCAAATTGGCCTGATTATCAACCGTTCCGGTGAGATTTTACATGTCATCCTAGGTGATGATCGGGAGATTGTTATCCCTGATCTCTCCTCACACGGAATGGGTCGTAGTGGACTACGTGGTTTGCGCTGCATCCATACTCATTTGAAAAGTGAGGTACTGTCCCAAGACGATATTAACGACCTGGCCCTTTTGCGGCTCGATATGATGGTAGCCCTTGCCATAGACAACAGTGGCTTGCCTGGTAGGGTCGACTTGGCCCATTTAAGACCACCGGATACAACCAATGAGATCGTTAGCAGGCAGAGCTTTCCTTCTATTCATAGCTTAGATCTGGATTTTAACCGCTTTATAAGAGCCCTTGAAAATGAATTAGAGCGCGCACGCGCTGAGACCGTTGACCTCAGCGACCTCAGGGAAAAAGCTATTCTCGTTTCGGTAACACAATCCAGCCGTAAAGATGCCGAGGATTCGCTTGCAGAGCTTGCAGAACTGGCACGGACGGCAGACGTTGTTGTGCTCGAATGTATTATGCAGCGGCCTCGTAAATACAATCCCCGCACTTTGATGGGAGAAGGCAAGCTCCGCGAAGTAGTCATCAGTGCGTTGCACAAAGGTGCTACATTATTGGTTTTCGACCAAGACTTGACGCCAGTTCAAGTACGCTCCATTGCTGCGCTGACTGACCTTAAAGTCATCGACCGGAGTCAACTCATTCTGGATATTTTCGCTCGGCGTGCTCACACAATGGATGGGAAAGTCCAAGTTGAACTTGCCCAACTCAAGTATATATTGCCTCGTCTGACAGGGAAGGGGACTGCAATGTCCCGTCTTATGGGCGGCATTGGCGGACGCGGTCCTGGCGAAACAAAACTAGAAACGGATCGTCGTCGTATACGCGACCGGATAAGTCGTTTGGAAAAACAGTTGACCAATCTCAGCCGCGGCCGTGTTCAACGTCGGCAAAGACGCATCCGTTCTGGACTGCCAATCGTATCAATCGTCGGTTATACGAATGCCGGGAAATCCACTTTGTTGAATGCCCTTACGCAAAGTGATGTGTTGACTGAAAATTTGCTGTTTGCAACCCTTGACACCTCGACAAGACGGTTGCGATTTCCACATGAACGAGAAGTCATCATTACTGACACTGTTGGGTTTATCAGGAAATTGCCTGCTAGCTTGATGGGGGCCTTCAA
>JAFDBS010000036.1 GCA_019313185.1 Deltaproteobacteria bacterium
ATGAATGAGTCTTTTTAGCTGGTTGCGTCAACAGGACCAATTGATTATTCTCCTGAACCTGCTTTTCCTTGAAAACCTCTTGCGATCTCGGACATCTCCCGTAATCGTTTGTCGACTCTTTGGTTGACCGTCCCTTCTGGCCAGTTGCCGTCGTCCTGACGCTCACCGGCCGGGAGTCCCGACAAAACCTCGATCCCCTGATCGACTGTGGACACACTCCAGATATGAAACTGGCCATCTTTCACAGCGGCAACCACGTCCGGCTTGAGCATCAGGTTTTTCCTGTTTGCATCGGGGATGATCACCCCCTGTCGACCGGTCAGCCCTTTGGCTTTGCACACTGCATAGAATCCTTCGACCTTTTCATTTACACTGCCAATTGGTTGGATCTTTCCATGCTGATTAACCGAGCCTGTTACAGCAATGCCCTGCTCGAGAGGCAGGTCGGCAAGGCTGGAAAGCAAACCGTAGAGTTCGGTGGACGAGGCGCTGTCCCCTTCGACACCACCGTAAGATTGCTCAAAGCAAATGGACGCCGAAAGGGTGAGCGGTTTGTCACGGGCAAACCGCTCACCGAAGAATCCACCAAGGATCATCATCCCTTTGTCGTGAATCGGTCCGGAGAGTTTGGCTTCGCGCTCGATGTTAATCACCCCTTGCTTGCCCAGGTAGCTGCGCACAGTGACCCGAGACGGCCTGCCGAACGTATAGTCTCCCAATTGATAGGCCGAAAGTCCGTTGATCTGACCGATGACTGCCCCCTCGGTGTCAATCAACAGACGGCCATCCTCGATTTCTTCCTGAATGCGTTCTTCTAACTTGTTCGAGCGGTAAGTGCGCGCTTCTATCGCCAATTCGACATGCCTCTCTGAAACCAATGTTTGCGCTTCCCGTTCAGCATAAAACGAGGCCTCGCGGATGAGATCGCTGATGTCGAGAAAGCGTGCCGAAAATCGACGCTGGTCTTCAGTCAACCTTGCGGCGTATTCAATTGTGCGCGATACGGCACCGGGATCAAAATGATGGAGTTTCTCCTCGTTGCATTTACTGCCAATAAACCGCGCATACTGCTGAATGTTATCCCAAGTATTTTTCATCACCTGATCGAAATCAACTTTGACCTTGAAATACTTGCGAAAATCAGGGTCGAGCTGGAAGAGCAGGTAGTAGAATAGCGGCGTGCCGATCAGGACAATTTTACAGTCGAGGGGAATCGGTTGCGGTTTGAGGGAAACCGTGGCAATCAAGCGAAACTGCTCGGCCATGTCCTCGATCTTCACCTCATGGTTACGAATGCAGCGTTTCAGCGCTTCGTATGTGAAAATGTTGATCAGAACCTCTCGGCAGTCGAGGATCAGGTAGCCGCCATTGGCGCGGTGCAGAGCCCCGGCCTTGATCATGTGAAAGTTGGTTGAGGCGCTCCCCATCTGTATGATGTGCTCTATGCGGCCAAAGAGGTTGAAATAATTCGGATTGGCTTCGTAGATCACCGGGGCTCCTTCACATTTGCTATTGTCGACCAGCAGGTTAATCTGGTATCGGTCGAATGCTGGCTCCTGCTGTTGGAGTGACAACCCGGGAATTTGAACTTGGGGAGCCCGCTGAGAGCGCAACTCGTCGACCCTGCCGATGAGATCCTTTTTACACGCCGCAAAATGGTCCATGACCCGATCGTATTTCCGGTATTTAGGCTCTAGCTCATTAAACAGGTGACCGACAGCAAACAGCAGCATTGCTTTTTCCATATCGGCAACCTGTTCTCGCTTTTCTTCCTCGACCCTGCGTATATCCTGCATCACCTCTTTGATGCGCTTGTGTAACACAACACTTGCTTTGTCAAATCGCTCCTTGTCGGTTTGGCTGAGGCTGGCATAGTCTTCTTTTGACATTGGTTTGCCGTCTCGTAACGGCATCAACGTCAGGCCGTCTGCCCCTTGCTCAAGGGCAAACCCTTTGTCTTTGGCTTCTTGCTCAAGTTCCTGGAAAAGTTTGTTTTGCTTCGCTTGATAGGAATTGGTGATCTGCAGTTTCTGTTTTTCATAGACCTTGCCATCGAAGATCTTTGGGATCTCTTCCGCCAACCGCCCGACCAAAACATCAACATCTTGCTTGAGTTCCGCGCCTATCCCGGCGGGAAGTCGAATGTATTCGGGCTTGGTGCCGTCCGACAGGTCGTGTACGTAGCACCAGTCGTCAGGGACAGGCTGTTGCGCAGCAATATTGGCAAGGTGTGATTTGATAGTTGAGGTGCGGCCAGTGCCGGGCTGGCCGAGAATGAAAAGATTGAAGCCACTGTCACGCATGCCAATGCCAAAGTCGATCGCAATCCTCGCACGTTCTTGGCCAATCGTTCCATCCAGTGGTGGCAACTCCTCAGTGCTGGCGAATTCAAACTGACCCGGTCGCAACGCCAAATCAGGTCTTCTGGCTTGAGCCGCAGATCATCCACTGTTAACTCCTTGTTGTTTAAGAGGCCCCTATGTTTGGAACTGTCGGGTTTGATGCTATTCACAATAAGAATAACGGTTTGCTCCAACCTTACAAGTCACAACCACAAGTCAAAGCACTGCCGCTCTGACTACTGGGCATGTTCGCTTCAGTGTAAAATTTGATTTTGCCATTTCCTTTCGGAGGCTTTGAGATGACGTCCTAATCCAGCATCAATTTTCTGATTGATCCGCTGCTCAGGAAATTCAAAAAACAAGTGGCTCTTGGCTTGACAGATATGACTGAGGCGATGGCATTTCAACAAACAGAACGTCTCTTCTGTTCTTCCTCCTGAAACAACAGAGACACCCCTAGCTCAACAGCATCTCTCCTGCCTGTGGGGCGCTTGTTATGTTAAAAAAGAATGAACGACCTGCTGGCGGCCGCAGTGGCTCGTCAATTATGTTCCGTATAGCATTCTGTGTCCGGTCTCATGTAACCCTTACGGACACTCCAACCTCTTAAACACAACAAAGGCAATTCGGTTGGAGCGTCTCTCGGCTGTTCAGGTCGATCTAGGGGCTTTCAATAGTCAACAAGAACCAATAAGCACAAAATGTGACTTCTTCTCAGATCCGGTGCAGAACACCCTTTTTTCTATCCGTTTGGTAGAAACCTGCTAATTTTAAGGTATTTTTTTATTAGATGCCGCACATGATTTTTAGTCGCTCGGACAGTCCGGACAAATGGCTGTCATTGAAAGGATCGTTGAATGCAAGACATTTTTAAGTTTTATGATGATCTCGGGCC
>JAFDBS010000037.1 GCA_019313185.1 Deltaproteobacteria bacterium
CTCCAAAACGTCCAAAGTGATTTTAGTCACGGGTGCTGCAGGTTTTATCGGTTTCCACCTTTGCCAACGTCTCCTTGCGCGCGGAGACTGTGTGGTTGGGATCGATAATCTCAATAGCTATTATGATGTCTCTCTGAAAGAACACCGGTTGAAACATCTTAACGAAAATAAACGTTTTAGCTTCGAGAAAGTTGATCTGGTTGATCGTCACTTGATTGATCAGGTCTTTTCTGAAAATACGTTTGACGTTGTGGTAAATTTGGCTGCGCAAGCAGGTGTACGCTACTCGTTGGTTAACCCATTTGCCTATATAGATGCCAACATCGTTGGTTTCATAAACGTTCTGGAAGGGTGTCGTCATCATCATGTCAAACATTTGGTCTATGCCTCGTCATCATCCGTCTATGGGGCCAATACGACCATGCCTTTTTCTGTCCATGATAATGTAGACCACCCTGTTTCGCTTTATGCAGCAAGCAAAAAAGCGAACGAGTTGATGGCCCACACATATAGCCATCTTTATCATCTACCAACCACTGGTCTGCGCTTTTTTACAGTTTATGGGCCTTGGGGCCGGCCTGATATGGCACTTTTTCTTTTCACGAAAGCAATTTTGTCGAACAAGCCAATTGATGTGTTTAACCATGGACGTATGAAAAGGGATTTTACCTATATTGATGATATTGTAGAGGGTGTTGTCAGGGTTTTAGATAAACCGGCAACATCTAATGTTGCCTGGTCCGGAGATCATCCCGACCCCGGGTCAAGTTCTGCTCCTTATCGTGTTTATAACATTGGTAACAATCGTCCTGTGGAATTACTGGATTTGATTTCTACGTTAGAAAAAGCATTGGGTAAAATGGCTCATAAGAACTTTAAGCCTATCCAACCTGGGGATGTGCCTGCGACATGGGCAAACGTCGATGATTTGATCGAGGATGTAGGTTTTCAGCCGGCGACTTCAATCGAAGTGGGTGTAGAAAAATTTGTTAAATGGTATCGAGATTATTATCGAGTATAACAACAAACTTTTTTAGCCTTCGCCAAATGGCCAATTTTTTCCTGACGTTAAGGTATTCAAACGATGACAAATTTATTGCAATCGACCAAACCTGTTAGAGTGTTCGTCACAGGAGGTGCAGGATATATCGGTTCTCATGTAACCCTAGCGCTGAGAGAAGCCGGCTGTGAGCTGTGTGTATACGATAACCTTACGACTGGCCATAGGGAGGCTGTACTTCAAGATGAATTGGTAAAAGGAGATTTGGCCGACCGTAAAGCTCTTGGGAAAGCCATGAAGGCATTCCGCCCTGACGCGGTCCTTCACTTTGCGGCTTCTATTGAAGTCGGAGAGAGCGTATCCGACCCACTCAAATATTATCGGAACAACAGTGTCAATGCTCTTAATCTTCTGGAGTTAACACGAGAATTAAATGTGGATAAATTTGTTTTCTCCTCGACGGCTGCTGTCTATGGGAGCCCCCAGCAATTTCCTGTGACCGAGGACGCAATACTCGCGCCAATCAATCCCTATGGGGCCTCTAAAATGATGACCGAGCGCTTTCTGGATGACTTGGCGGCAGCAGATCAAGAATTCAAATATGTGTCTTTGCGCTATTTCAATGTGGCTGGTGCTGACCCCAAAGGACGACTTGGGCAAGATTATGCTAACCCCACTCATCTGATTACCCGCGCATTAAAGACGGCCCTCGGAAAATACCCAAAATTACAGATTTTTGGAACAGACTATGCCACCCAAGACGGGACTTGTATTCGTGACTACATCCATGTGGTAGATCTGGCTCAGGCTCACTTGGATGCATTAAATTATCTGATGCTTGGCTCTGACAGCCAGGTATTAAATTGTGGCTATGGTCACGGGTTTTCCGTACGCGAGGTTATTGATATGGCCAAGCAAGTTACAGGAGTCGATTTTCCAGTAGAGGAGGTCGGCCGCCGACCTGGCGACCCAGCTCAACTCATTGCTGACAATAACAAGATCATTAGACTTTTGTCTTGGCACCCTAGGCATGATGATCTTAAAACGATAATCGAAACCGCTTGGTTTTGGGAGCAAAAGTTGGCACTTAGTGGTTTTAAACAAATAGTTTGAATTTTAAGCGAAGAAAGGTTTTTTCAGGTCAACCGAATTTTAATTTTGTACGATAATTTTATTTTTATCCGCGGTGCAGAAGGTGCAATCGGGAAGGGGGTTTGAATGAATGTAGTTGTGGTTGGAACAGGGTATGTCGGTCTTGTCACTGGAGCATGTTTTGCCGAGATGGGTCACATGGTAACATGCGTTGACGTAGATGAATTTAAAATAAAGAAATTACGTGAGGGGATCATCCCTATCTATGAGCCTGGGTTGGAGTCGATTGTTCTTCGCAACATCCAAGAGAACAGGCTGAACTTTGTGACGCATTTGTCTGATGCCTTGAGTGAGGCCTCTGTTGTTTTTATTGCTGTGGGCACGCCGCCTGGTGAGGATGGCTCCGCTGATTTGCAGCATGTGCTTTCTGTTGCCCGAGAGATCGGTCAATACTTGACCGAATACAAGGTAATCGTTACGAAATCGACTGTTCCTGTCGGCACAGCTGATAAAGTCCGAACAGCCATTTCCGAAACATTGAAATCGAGATCTCTTCAAATAACCTTTGACGTTGCCAGCAATCCTGAATTCCTCAAAGAAGGTGCTGCCGTTGAAGATTTTATGAAGCCCGATCGGATCGTCATAGGCGCTGATTCCGAACGCGCAGAAGAGGTCTTGCGAGAACTTTATAGTGACTTCTGTCGCAATCACGATCGAATTATCATGATGGGAGTTCGGGATGCTGAAATGACAAAGTATACTGCTAATGCCATGCTGGCGACCAAAATTTCGTTTATGAACGAAGTGGCCAACCTTTGTGATTTGCTCGATGTTGACGTAGAAAATGTTCGTTTGGGCATAGGCTCTGATTCGCGAATAGGCTACTCTTTTATCTATCCTGGATGTGGATATGGTGGGTCTTGCTTCCCCAAAGATGTGCGTGCATTGATTCATACATCACGCGAAACAGGTTATCAATCCAATATCCTCGAAGCTGTTCATCAACGTAATGAGGATCAGAAACATGTACTGGCAAGAAAGGTCATCAAACGGTTTGGTGACAACCTTTCTGGATTGACTTTTGCTCTTTGGGGGCTGTCATTCAAACCAGGAACAGATGATATGCGAGAAGCCCCATCCGTCACCCTTTTACATGACTTGATTGCCGCTGGGGCAAAAGTCAATGCATATGACCCTGAAGCTATTGAGGTTGCAGAAAGAGAATTGCCGCGTGCTTGGTTTGAAAGCGGTTCCCTGGTTTTGGTCAGCCATCAATATGAAGCCTTGGAAAAAGCCGACGCGTTGATCTTGGTGACTGAATGGAAACCGTTTAGACACCCTGATTTCAAAGCCATGCAGCATATTATGAAGCAATCAATTGTTTTCGATGGGCGCAACCTGTACGACCCTGAATCACTCAAATCGAAGGGGTATGAATATTTCGGGATCGGTCGACATTGACCAAATCAATTGGAGTCGAGGGCACAGCGAATTTAACAACTTGATAGTTCAGAGATGTGAAACATTCTCATTACGGATATGAACTTTTGCCTGTGATCTAATTCAAAAGCCATATGACATGTCACAGGATTCTACTGAATCTCTCCTTTCGGCGTGACTTGTTAGCGCCTTCGCTGGCAATCGAGCGATCTATCCGTTATGTTGTAGTTATTTTTATTTGCCAAATCAAAATGCCTATGAGGAGTCTGTTGTGGCGAGCAATCTCAAGCTTGGAGAAATACTCAGAAATGCAGGAATTATTACTGATTTTCAACTCGACTCGGCATTGTCTCATCAACGTCATTGGGGTGGGCGCTTGGGAAAGTCGTTAATTAAACTTGGTTATATCACTGAAGACAAATTGCTCAGTTTTCTGGCCCAGCAGTTCGACTTGCCACAAATTGATTTGGACGACCGGATGATTCCCCAAGATGTCTTGTCGTACATTTCGGCAGAAAAGGCACTAGAATATCAGGTTATCCCTGTTGAACGTTCTGTGGTCAACGGCAGGACCCGTCTGGTGGTTGCCATGACTGACCCGACAAATCTCTGGATGATAGACTCATTGCAGTTTATGACTGGTTATCGTATTAAGCCAGCACTCGCCACGGCTGAAAGTATCGACAAGGCGATTAAACGCAATTACCATCTTGATGGAGAGGACAGCAGTTCGGTTATGGACTTTTCGTCGCGTGATTTGAAACAACCAATTGAACAAGCTCCAGTTATTGATCTGGAGAATGATCCCTTGCCACCCCCCTCGGCTTTAAAAGCCTTGGAGGACCGCTATGAAAATCTGGTCCGTATTCTTCTTGATCGGGGCATCCTAACCCCTGAAGATCTGGATGAATTGATGTAGCTGGATTTGAATCGAAGGGCAGGTTTCTCGTCTGCCTGACTTTTACACAGTGTCTCGTGAAGAAGATTTATGTCTGCTTTTTTTCGTGAAATCCTCTGGCGCCGGTTGCGTTACAATCGTATGGCAATGTCTGGCGCTGTCATAGTGCTGCTGATGTTCATGCTTGCAGTCATCGCACCGTTTGTTGGCCGAGATCCCGGAGCAATCGATATCAGTGCTCGATTGCAACCCCCGAGCTTTCAACATTTATTAGGCACCGATGATTTAGGTCGCGACGTCTTTGTTCGGATTCTCTACGGGGCCCGGATTTCATTAATGGTCGGCTTTGTGGCAGTAGGGATCGCAACGTTCATCGGGATTGTTCTTGGTGCATTGGCCGGTTATTATGGGCGTTGGGTGGACGGCATCATCATGCGATTCGTAGATATTATGCTCTGTTTTCCTGCCTTCTTTCTGATTTTGGCAGTGATTGCCTTCCTGGACCCGTCGATCTGGAACATCATGGTTATCATTGGTTTGACCGGATGGATGGGTGTCGCCCGCTTGGTGAGGGCTGAATTCCTCTCACTGCGGGAACGTGATTTTGTTCTCGCGGCCAAAGCGATCGGTGCACGCGATAGCCGGATAATTTTTCGTCACATCCTGCCCAACGCCTTGTCGCCGGTTTTGGTGTCCGCCACGCTTGGTATCGCTGGAGCGATACTGACTGAAAGCGCCCTTTCTTTTCTCGGGATTGGTGTCCAACCGCCAACCCCGTCTTGGGGCAATATGTTAATTGCGGGAAAACAAACGCTCGGGTCAGCGTGGTGGTTATCGGTTTTTCCGGGGTTGGCGATACTGGTGACAGTTCTTGGTTATAATCTC
>JAFDBS010000038.1 GCA_019313185.1 Deltaproteobacteria bacterium
CATCAGCCAGCCATAGGGGACATCGTTCATGATGTATTGAACACTTGCATAAGCCTTTTCAGCGTCAGGGACGTAAAAAGCGAGCAAAAGGGTCCCGGTTAATATTTGGAGCCCGAAAAGCGCGATCAGAACCGCGCCAAGTGTGTACCAAATATTTACGTTCCGCGGCAGAAGGTAGCCTGCCAATTCTTTATTAAATATTTCCCGGACACCGAGACGGACGTCGATGAAATCGACCAATTCTTTTACGATCTTCATCGGCAACTCCTATCCAACCTGTATCTGATCGCCGTTTAAAGCGACTTGCAGGGATTCCAGCGGCTTGGGTGGTGGGCCTGATATCACGGTCCCATCAGAGGCAAAACGGCCGCCATGGCAAGGGCAGAGGAATTCAGCCGCATCATCCTGCCAGGCGACAACGCAGCCTAGGTGGGTACAGACAGCCGAGAAGGCGACAAAATTTCCTTGTGCCGGCTGTAAAATGACCGCTGGCCGACCGCGGTACTGAAAAAAATGGGCGCCGCCGACCGGCACTTGCCCACGCGCCAGTTCGACAGTTGCAGACGAGTCATCCCCGCCGGTTGGCGAAAGGAAGCGGAAAATCGGCCAGGCTGTGGCAACGCCAAGCAAACTGGCAAGCCCAGCGACCATGACCCAAAGGAAGTTCCGCCGCTGATTTGGTGAAACATTATTTGTACTCATGCAAACTCCTCAAAAACAGCAAATCTAAATATGATCATTGGGTGCGGGAAAACAAACAGTTCAACTATAGTCGAAAAAAACAAGCTTTCAACTCGTTGCCCTGCTTTAGAGAGATTATTTATTTCTGAATTGTGGCGTAGACCGGGATGCGCAATTCGTTTTGCGCCCCACCCTCAATGTTAATGAGCACGTAGCCACTGAAGCGGCTCTGGCCAGGTTTGGGGGTGTACTGAACGGTGACAGGCAGTGTTTGTCCGGCCTTGATCTCGTCCGCTGCCAACTGAACCTGCAACTCCTTGGCTGTTGTTCCCGAAGACAGCACAGTCAACGTTTTTTGGCCCTGGTTTTTCAGGTCAACTTGTTTGATGACGGTTTCTTTCGGCACGAGGTCAACGAAACTCAACTGCTTCGGATTCAGTATCAGCATCTCCTTGACGAAACCTTTGATGTACATCTGCACAACTGGCTGGGAGGTATCGTTGGTATAGAGATAAACGGTCTTGGAGACATCGCCCCGAAAGCGGGTGCTATCAAAATTTGCCTTAATTTCTCCAGACTCGCCGGGCTGAATTTCCCGAGACGAGACCAAAGCGGCTGTGCATCCACAGGAACTGCGGACTTTCTCAATCAGCAATGGCTGGTCACCCTCGTTGAAAAAAATAAAATCATGGGCGACGTTTTCACCTTGATAAATTTGACCAAAATCAAAGTCTGAATTTTCAACGACCAGTTTCGGCGCCGCCAAAGCCGGCAAGGCATGACAAAGCGCAGCAACGCAAATTACGAGTTTTATAATTGAAGTCATTGACAGTCCCTCACACATGCACTGGATTCGACAGAATCAATCTGCTTGGTTAGCCATGCAAATTATAGCACAGTCCATAGCCTAGGCCATACCCATCTAATCGAAGTAAGTGAAAAAATTGACACAGAACAGGCCCTTTGCTATAGAATACACGCTGACATGACCACCTATGGACATCTCATGAACCAGCCTAATTTCTCCCTGCTTTTCTCTGGACAGCAGATCGCAGAGCGCGTTAAAGAACTCGCCCTGCAGATCGACGAAGACTATCAAGGGCGTGAGTTGGTGATGGTCGCCATTCTCAAGGGCTCTTTTCTGTTTGTTGCCGACCTGGTTCGGGCCGTCCAGACACCGACAATCGTCGACTTCATGCGTTTAGCCAGTTATGGTTCTGGGATATGTTCTTCAGGAATAGTCGAAATTCGCAAGGATTTGGAGATTGACATCAAAGGCCGCGACGTTTTGGTTGTCGAAGATATCATCGATACCGGCCAAACTCTCGAGACTCTTCGCGAAAAATTGCTGTCGAGACAACCGGCGAGTTTGAAAGTTTGTGCGTTGATCGACAAAACCGGGTCCCGCAGTGGAAAAACGCCTATCGATTATGTTGGATTTAGTATGGAAAAAGGTTTTATTATCGGGTATGGGCTCGATCTGGATGAAAGGTACCGAGACCTTCCGGATATCCACTTATTAGACCCCAACGGAATTTCATAAGGGAGTGACCGGATGATTATTCAATGTGATGAATGCCAGACACGGTTTCGACTGGCAGATGAAAAAGTCAAATCCAAGGGAACGAAGGTACGCTGCTCTCGGTGCAAGCACGTCTTTACTGTTTTCCCTGCACAAACACCCCCCCGAGAGGACCAGCCTGACTTGGCCGCAACAGCTGCGGAGAGGGAGACACCATCTCCAGGAGACCAAGGAGACAGTCTTGCCGAAAACGCCGCCCCGCAATATGAAGAGTCCTTCCAATCGGCCCCCGATCAGCCGACTTTTGCCTCAGTTGACGCTGAACCCGGAATTGCCCATGAAGAATCGGGGGAGTTTGACCTCTCCGACAAAACCCTTGCCAAAGACCCTGCTGACCCTGAACTGGACGTTTCGCAAACGCCGGAGACCGAAGCGCAAGCAGGCCCCTTGGATGAATTCGTGTTTGATGACCTGCAAGCCAGCCCGGAACAACAAGAGTCTCCTAGCGACGAAGCTGCCTTGGATGAGGGCTCGGATGCCGACACTTTTTTTACCGAGGACAGTGATGCAGTCGGTGACAGTGAGGTGACGGACGGAGAGCTTGAATTCGACAAGGATCAAAACACAGGACCGGACTTTTCGTTTGACAATGAATCGGACATAAATTGGGACGAGGAAGATGACGACCAAGATTCCGAATTCGACTTTGATGAACCCAAGTTTGATCTGGATGATTCGGGAAGTGTCTCGTCTGACAAGGGAAGCGGTCTTGAGTTCGGCGAGATTGATTTTTCTGACGGAGACACCGACGTTTCATCAAGCACTCCTGACCACGCTCGCTCACCCGGCACAACTTCTCCGGTTCAATCCGCACAGGAATATCATGTCGAGCAGCCGGCACCAGGGACATCTGTGTCTGCAACATCAAGGCGTTCGGATTCGGATCAGGTTGCTCAACAGGAAACCCAGCAGAAGGACGAAAAGTCACCGTCACGAGCTCGGGGACTATTTTTGCTCCTGATTCTCGTTATCGCCGGTGCTGCAGCTTATCTCTACTTCGTTGAAGGGATTGTCAGCAAAGATCAGCTTGTTGAGAGATACCCGTTTCTGCAAACCTACCTCGGGGATTCTCAGAGTTCATTAACATCTCCTCGCATTAACATATCTGTTTCGGAAAGCCTTTATGTCAAAAACACCGAGGCGGGGCAACTCTTGGTTATTCAGGGCAACGCCACAAACAATCACCCTGATTCACGTTCGGCAATCACCGTTAAAGGCATCCTGCAGAACGAGCAAGGAAAAGTCCTTTTGCAACAAACCGTTTTCTGCGGCAACTATCTGCCTGGCGAGAAGCTGAAATCTATGCCTTTCAAGACGATTGAAGAAGCGATGAACAACCAGTTTGGAGACAGTCTCTCAAACATGAATGTCGCCTCGGGTGCGACCATCCCCTTTACAATCGTATTTCGCAATCTGCCGAAAGGCATTGCCAACATCAATGTGGAATATGTAGACTCAAAACCGGGGCAATGATCTGGAGGTGAGTCAATCAACAAAAAAAAGGGCCGCTCTTGCCTTGGCAAGAGCGGCCCTTTTTTGACTTATGCTGCTAAATCAAGGAGCTTCGATTGCGTCAACCGGACAACTGTCCACGCAGGCACCACAGTCGGTACAGGTCGCAGCGTCGATCACATGCTTGTCACCCTGCTCACTGATGGCCTCGACCGGGCATGTGTCAACACAAGCTGCACAGTTGATGCATTCGTCATTGATTGTGTAAGCCATGTTTTTCTCCTCCTAAAATTCTGATTTTTTCGTTTTTGGGTCTATCAAAACCTGTCCGCGGAAGTTTACATCAATGCTGCCGCTCTGTCTAGTGCAAACCGAGACCTTTTTTTCCGAAAATTTCTTGCATTTTGCCAGACCATCCGCTAGGCTTTTACAACGTGTTTTACATGCATAACATCCTGTAAACGCTCGCATATAGCCTTTTAAAGTCAGACTAAAAAAATTAACTATAAAACAGTATTTTACTTGGTAGAACTTTTATTTTAATAAATAATCTCAACTTTGAAAGGAGTATTTCATGGACATTCTAGCGCTGAACTGCGGCAGTTCATCTGTTAAATACCAGCTTTACGATTGGGAAAAAAAAGAGGTTATTGCCAAAGGGATGGTCGAGCGGGTCACCATTGGCGATTCATTCATTATTCACGAAGTCCCTGGCCGAGAGACCTATCGCGAAGAATACGAATGTCCCGATCACCAGGTTGCCATCCACTTGATTATCAAAACCCTGGTTGACGATAAGTATGGAGTGGTCAAGGACATGAGCCAAATTTCAGCTGTTGGCCATCGTGTTGTGCACGGCGGTGAGAAATTCACCTGTTCTGTCAAAATTGACAAGACGGTTCTTGATGCAATCAAGGCCGTTCAGCATCTGGCTCCGTTACACAACCCACCGAATATTTCCGGTATCGAAGCCGCCCAATCCGTTCTGCCTGACGTCCCGCATATCGCTATTTTCGACACGGCGTTTCATCAGACCATGCCACAGCATGCATACACCTACGCCGTCCCTTACGAATGGTACGAAAAACACGGCGTGCGCCGTTATGGTTTTCACGGCACAAGCCACCTGTATGTTTCCAAGCGGGCTGCCGTTTTGCTCGGTAAACCCCATAAAGAATGCAACATTATCACCATGCATATCGGCAATGGCGTTTCACACTCCGCGATCAAAAACGGGGTGTCCGTCGACACCTCAATGGGCCTGACGCCGCTAGAGGGTGCGGTTATGGGGACACGCTGCGGTGACCTCGATCCCGCGATCCCAATGTTTTTACAGCAAAAAGAAAACCTGTCCCCGAAGGAAATCGATTCGATCTTGAACAAGAAGTCAGGGATTCTTGGAATTACCGGCCAATACACCGACCGCAGAGATGTCATAGAAAGCGCCGAAGACGGCAATTGCCCACGATGCCAGCTCGCACTTGATGTCGAAGCCTATCGATTGAAAAAGTACATCGGCTCCTATGCAGCGGCCCTGGGCGGAATCGATGCTGTCGTCTTTACTGCCGGGGTGGGCGAGATGGCCTGGCTGATCCGCGAAAAAGCATTGGAAGGGCTTGAATTCATGGGCATTATTCTTGACAAGGAAAAAAACAGGAACACAATGACCCGCAAGAAGGAAAGTGTGATCACCACCCCCGACTCTCCTGTCAAGGTCTTCGTCATCCCGACAGACGAAGAACTGGTTTTCACCGAGGACGTCGTTGCCATCCTCGAAGAGACCTACACGCATCATATGGATTTCAATTACAGTTTCAGCGACGAATCGTTTCAACGCAAATAAATCATTAACCAATGATGCTTTCGCAGCCGGCAGCTTATTGCTGCCGGCTGCGTTTTGTCTTCAGGATGGAATGGCCAGTCGCTACATCTTGTTGAGACAGTGTCCCTTCAAAACAGCGGCAATATTTTTTTTCTCAACTTTTTGAAGGTCAAAACCACTGAGCTTCAGGTAATTCAAGCCGTCCTGCAAGGTCTTCTTAAACTCCTGTTCGTTGCGCGGCGCACTGGCAGGCCGACAAATGAGCGTGTGCTTGTTTTTAGTCAAGCGAAAAACCAAGTAAAGCTGGTTTTCGTCATCGTTTTTGAGCACCACAAGAAAAGCCGAACAATATTGAGACGGATAGCCTTCAAGGGACAGCTGGACGTTAAAAGTCGATTCCCAGACACCGTCAACTTGGTTTGCTGATTCACAGGGCAAACCAGAGAGGTCCCAATCCGGAGGGAAGAGTGCACCTTTGGGGGGAGCTGGCCGGATTTCGTGAGGGAGGGGTTTGGGTTGTTTCGCCTTGCTTTTCGCTTGAGGCTTTCTTTCTCCATCATCTGTTTGCGCTTTAAGCTCCTGGCGAAGCAAATCCAACTCATCTTGCACCGCTGACGTCGTTTTCTCAGCTTGGGCGTGGGCCGCAGCGGTTTTCTTGTGTTCCATCATTTCTTGCTCAAGCTGCACTTCCATTGAACAGATCCTGGCATTCAAACTCTCGATCCGCTGATCGGAAGCAGCGGACGCGTCATGGGCTGCTACCTCCAAGTCCTTCTGACAATCGTGCAGAGATGTCTCAAGCTCTATGACATGTCTCTCGGCGTTTTGGAGTTCCACTTCAAGACGTTCCCGTAAAGCCACCTCTTCGTCAAGCTGGCCTTGCACAGATTTTAAGTTATTCTCCTGCTGCTCACATTCCGCTTGTTTCTCGCTTATGAAAGTCTCGTTTTCAGCTGCGAGCTCGGCAACTTGTTTTTTCAGACTTTCGAGCTGACGTCCCCGGTCCTGTGATTCACGTTCATAAGTGCTTCGCTGTTTTTGTTCGGCCTTGAGTTCGATACGCAGCTTGTCGAGTTCTTCCTCAAGAAGAAGGAGTTGGCTTTGCAAAGACTCTTTTTCTTCTTTTGCGCCCTGCAACTCGGCAAACGATTGGTTGGCACAACTCAAACTTTTTTCGAGGTCACGGCAACGATTTTGCGTTTGTTCCAATTCTAGAGTTAGTTGTTGATTGGCGGATTGTGCTTCTTTTGCCAAGTCATCACTTTTTCCGGCCTTGGCTTGCCAACTCTCACAACGTTGGTGCAGACCAGCGAGTTCTTCGCTCAGCACTTGTTTTGTCTGGGATTCGTGCGCGAGCTCACGTTTTAAATCATCCAGTTTCTCCTTGAGTGACACATTTTCGAGACGAATTTGTTCGATACGCGCATTGCTGTCTTTGGTTTCCGGTTGTTTTTGTTGCTCTTTACTGAGTTCGGCTTCAAGAGACTTCACCTGTTCGAGGGCCTTATGGAGGTCCGCTGAAAGACGGGCTTCCTCAGTTGCCTGTTTTTCCAACAGCGCATGTTGTTCAGTTAACTCTTTTTGCAAGCTTTCAAAACGGCCAGTAAGCTCCATCTGTCGTTGTTTCGACTTAAGCGTGTCCGCTGTGACTGCGTCGACATCCAGGTTGAGTTTCTCCAGTTCCTGGATCCGCTTTTCAGCGGCTTCCAGTATGGCTTCTGTCTCAATTCGTCTGCGACGCTCGTCGTTTAGCTGCGCGATTGTTTGATCGAGGTTTTCAGGCAGGTCCCCATGGTCGTCAGGTGAGTTGGGGCCATCTTCGGTCGATTGACCCTTGGCTCGGAACAAGCCTTCGAGTCCTGTTCGGAGCGCCAGGGCCTGACTGTCAAGGCGCTGCTCTGCGCTGAGCATGCGTTTGGCCTTCTTGCCCTCAGCGCTTTCAGGACTGGTTTCAGCCAGCTGATGCCAGTGTTCCTTGTCTTGCTGTTTTTTGAATGCGAGATGAGCAGGCAGGATTCCCGCAATGTTGCGTAAGACGACCTCGCGCATAGCGGGACTCAGGTTCAGGTTGACCCGTTCCAGTTGATAACCAGCCCCTTCAAGCAGTTTTCTGCCCGTTTCCAGGAGGGTTTTTGTGTCCTTTTCATCCAGGGCATAAACCAGTGACCTCTTCAGAGCCCGGCAAGAAAAGGCCATGTGACCAAGGGGCTTGTCCTCTTTTGTATGAACGCATAAAACCGCTTCAAGCTGAAACAATTTGTGGTTCGTGTCTTCAACCCCAACCGCGTTCGTTGAGCGGAAGAGTTCACAGACAGCGTTGTCATCGACAACCAAACAATCTGCTGACTGATAAATCAAAGTGCCCCCCCAAGTGAAAGCTTTATCTAGGCAGCCGAAGTCTGCAATTTTGGTCCAATGCTCTGAACGGACAAATAGGGGCCGATGACAGCCATCAGCCCCTCTCTTGTCTTGGATGGATCAGATCAGCCTTGGGCCTGGACCGCTGTGATCGCTGAAACAGAAACGATATCATCTACAGAGCACCCACGGGAAAGATCATTCACCGGTTTGGCGAGGCCTTGGATAATGGGGCCAACGGCTTCGGCACCCGCAACACGTTCGACCAGTTTGTAACCGATATTTCCGGCATCAAGGTCAGGGAAGATCAAAGTATTTGCTTTGCCGGCGACCGCAGATCCGGGGGCCTTCTTTTCGCCAACCTTTGGCAACAACGCCGCATCGGCCTGGAGTTCACCGTCGATCTGTAAATCCGGGGCGAGGGTCTTGGCGATTTCGAGGGCCTCAAGGACCTTGTCACAGTCGGCATGGCTGGCACTGCCCTTGGTCGAAAACGACAACATGGCAACGCGGGGTTCTGCGCCGAGAAAGCTCTTACAGCTGGTTGCCGTAGACAC